>NZ_CP024588.1:2830000-3130000 GCF_002754815.1 Roseomonas sp. FDAARGOS_362
CCATCTGCTGGCGCGCCGTCTCGGGCACGGAAGGATAGTAGCCCTGGCGCAGCAACGTGGCCCCGACCCAGCCGGACAGGAACCAGTTGATGAAGTCATAGGCCGCGTCCAGCTTGCGCCCTTCCAGCGTGCGCGGGATGCCGAGGCCCAGCCCCCAGCCGCGATAGCCCTCCTTCAGCGGCTGGAAGACGCAGGGGATGCCCTGCGAGCGCACCTTGGTCACGGCGGGCGACCACATCGACTGGATCACCGTCTCTCCGGAGCCCATCAGGTTCACGCTCTCGTTGAAGTCGCTCCAGAACGCCCGGAACTGCCCCGCCCTCTTCGCCTCCGTCATCAGGCCGAGCGTGGCGTCGATCTCGGCCTTCGTCATGTTGCCCTTGTCGGCATAGGTCACCTTGCCGATGGCCTCCGCCACCATCGCCGCATCCATGATGCCGACCGAGGGGCTGTTCACCAGCGCAGCCTTGCCCTTGAACTCCGGATTCAGCAGCTCGGCCCAGCTTCCGATGGAGCGGCCGATCAGGTCGGGGCGGATGCCCAGCGTATCGCCGTTGCAGTTGATGGGGATCAGCGACATCCATTCGGTCGGCCCCGTGGCGAAACCCTTGCTGCGCGCCCCGGTCAGGAAGGCGGTCTTCTTCGGCGCGCTGCCCTGGTCGCCGATCCTGCGCCCGGCCACCTCGCCCCGGGTGAAGAGCGGCGCGATCCTCTCGGCCATCTTCACCCGCTTGACCTCGATGCCGGCCATGTTGCCGGAGGGCATCAGCTGCCGCACCGCGGAGAAGTCGGTGTCCACCAGGTCGAAGGTGCTGGGCTGCGTCACCACCCGGCGTACGATGTCCTCATGCACCCCCGTGGTGTATTCGAGGGTGATCCCGGTCTCCTCCTTGCAGCGCTGCGCGATGGCCTGGCTCTGGTTCACCCCCAGGCCCAGGTAGCGCAGCGTCACCGGCTCCTGCGCATGCACCGCCGGGGCGCCCAGGGGGGCGCCAAGCGCCGTGGCACCCCCAGCAGGCCCCGCAGCACCGGGCGCCGGCCGATGCCGGAAGCACGCTTCATCTGGCTCACGTCATCCATGGCAGATCTCCCGCAGCCGCGCGGCCCGATCGCCGCGCGCCGATGCCGTGAGAACCGGAACCCATCCCCGATGATTTCTTGTCGGACGGAGCGGCCCGGCAGGCCGCCCCGCTCCAGCCCATGCCGCCCGGTCAGGCGGCGATGAACTCGTTCCACTTGCGGATGAGGTAGGTATTCTCGTCCATCACCGCGTTCCAGCAGGCGACCCGGCCCATGCGCTGCTCGTAGGAGCCGCCGTCGCGCACCGTGCCCGCCTTCTCCAGCAGCGAGCCGTCCGGCGCCTTGATGTCCTGGGCCGCCGGCTTGCCCTCCATCCAGTAGGCCCACTCATAGGGCTCCATGTTGGCCTTGGCCGTGCTGAGCACCGCCGAGTAGTAGCCCTGGCGGTTCAGGAAGGCGCCGGCCCAGCCCGACAGGAACCAGTTGATGAAGTCATAGGCCGCATCCAGCTTGCGCCCTTCCAGCGTGCGCGGGATGCCGAAGCCTGAGGCCCAGGCGCGGTAGCCCTCGCGCAGCGGCTGGAAGACGCAGGGGATGCCTTGCGAGCGCACCTTGGTCACGGCCGGCGACCACATCGACTGGATCACCGTCTCCCCCGAGGCCATCAGGTTGACGCTCTCGTTGAAGTCGCTCCAGAAGGCCCGGAACTGCCCCGCCTTCTTGGCCTCGGTGAGGATGCCGAGGGTCTTGTCGATCTCGGCCTTGGTCATGTTGCCCTTGTCGGCATAGGTGTGGGCGCCCATCGCCTCCACCACCATCGCCGCGTCCATGATGCCGATGGAGGGGATGTTCAGGATCGAGGCCTTGCCCTTGAACTCCGGGTTCAGCAGCTCCTTCCAGCTCTCGACCGGACGCTTGATCAGGTCGGGGCGGATGCCCAGCGTGTCGGCGTTGTAGGTGGTGGGGATCAGGCTCATCCACTCGGTCGGGCCGTCGGCGAACTCCTTGGAGTTGCGGCCCTTCAGGAACTGCACCTTCTTCGGCGCGGTGCCCTGCTCGCCGATCTTCTTGCCGTCGATCTCACCCTTGGTGAAGACCGGGGTGATGTTGTCGAACTCCTTGATCCGCTTCGCCTCGATGCCCTGCAGGTTGCCCGAGGGCGCGACGCGCTTGGCGGAGAAGTACTCCATGTCCAGCAGGTCGAAGGTGTTGGGCTGCGTCACCGCGCGGCGGATCACGTCATCCGTCACCACCGGGATGTACTCGATGGTGATGCCCAGGTCCTGCTTCACCTTGGCGGCGATCTCGGCGCTCTGGTTCACCGCCGTGCCCAGGTAGCGCAGCGTCACCGGCTCCTGCGCATGCACCGCCGGGGCGGCCAGGCGGAAGGCGCCGGCCGCGGCCAGGCCGCCCGCGGCGCCGAACAGCGTGCGCCGGCCCAGCGTCCCCAGGGCGCCGTGGGGGTTCGCCCCGTTCTTCTTGCTTTCACTCATGAGCCTTGCTCCTCCAGGGTGGGGGCTGCCCGCCACCGTGTCTGCATCGGGGCCACCCGGACCGCCTGGCCGGGATGGCGGAAAAATCGCGCCGCCTGCAGCGTGCGCCGCTCAGGCCGGAAGCGCCTGGCCGTGGGCGGGCACGCTCAGCCGGTGCGCGTCCGTGCCGCTCCAGCCGACCGTCACCGCCTCGCCCTGGCTCAGCGGCGCGGCCTCGAAGGCATCGTCGGACAGGATGGCGGTCATCTCCGGCAGGGTGTCGCGATAGGCGCCATCCCCGGCGAGGCGGAGCTGCACGAAGCTGCCCTGGTACTCGACCATGGCGACCCGGGCCGGCAGCCCGTCCCTGCCGTTCTCGGATGGCCAGCCACGCGCCACCTGCATCCGGTCGGTGCGCACCGCGAAGGGCCCGCCCGCGCCCGGCAGGTCGATGACGTTGTGGCCGCCGATGAAGCGCGCCACGAAGGGTGTCGCGGGGCGCGAGAAGACCGTGCGCGGGTCGTCCGCCTGCTCGATCCGCCCGGCATTCATCACCACGGCGAGGTCGGAGAGCGCCATCGCCTCCTCCTGGCTGTGGGTGACATGGATGAAGGTGATGCCGAGCTCGTTCTGCAGCCGCTTCAGCTCCGCCCGCACCTGGATGCGCAGGAAGGGGTCGAGCGCCGAGAGCGGCTCGTCCAGCAGCAGCACCGAGGGCTCCGTCACCAGCGCCCGGGCAAGGGCCACGCGCTGCTGCTGCCCGCCCGAGAGCTGCGCCGGCAGGCGGGTGGCGTATTTCTCCATGTGCACGAGGCGCAGCATGGCCTCGGCCTTCGCCCGCCGCTCCGCCTTGCCGATGCCGCGCATGCGCGGGCCGAAGGCGACGTTGTCCAGGCAGTTCAGGTGCGGGAAAAGCGCGTAGCTCTGGAACATCATCGCCGTGCCCCGCGCCGCCGGGGCCAGGCCGCCGACGTTGCGCGGGCCGATCAGGATGTCGCCGTCGCTGATGTCCTCATGCCCGGCGATCATCCGCAGCGTGCTGGTCTTGCCGCAGCCCGAGGGGCCGAGCAGGCAGCAATAGCTCCCCGCCGGGATGCGCAGGTCGATCCCGTCCACCGCCACCGCCCCGTTGGGGTAGCGCTTGGTCACCTTCACCAGCTCGACACTCGCCCCGCGCATGAGCCCCCAGACCGATCCATGTCCCCGCCGCGAGGAACGCAAGGCCCGTGCCACCGTCATCATTCTCCGGAGAACCCTGGGCGTTGCGCCTGCCGCCACCCCCGGGGGAGGCTCCGCCTGCCCCCGGAACTCCCACCGCCGGGGACATCGTATGTCCCCAGTCCCCACCTTGAGTGGGTGGAGGTGGCAAGGTCAGCCGGTGGCGTGATCCCAGGGAGCAGGTGGATCAGGAGGTCGCCCGGAAGAAGTGAAGGACACCTTGTCCGCACTCGCGGCATCCGCGGCTTGCCGGAGAGCATCGCTTCCGGCGCGATCCGGCGGCAGCGGGAACCAGCGACGATGGTCCCAGGGCACACGCTGTCCTGGCGGACAGGGGTCCCGGAAGCGAAACCCTGCCGGCGCATTGAACATTTCTTAGGCAATTCCTGCCGCAATGACGCCTGCGCAAGGCAAGTATGCATCGCATCCCGGGAAGAGGCTTGACCTTCCCGGAGAGGGAAGCCCCACCTCTTGGCCATGCCAGACGACCTTTCCGCCCACACGGCCAGCACGTCCCAGGGCACCGGACCCGGCCTCGACCTCCTGGTGGAGGGGATGAGTTGCGCCTCCTGCGTGCGGCGGGTGGAACGCGCGCTCACCAAGGTTCCGGGCGTGGAATCGGCCCAGGCGAACTTCGCCACCGGCCATACGCGGGTGCGGCTGCGGCCCGGCGCCGACCCCGCCGCGCTGGAGGAAGCGCTGGACCGGGCCGTGGAGAAAGCCGGCTATGCCGTGCTGCATCCAGAGCCGGAAGCCGCCGGCGCCACGCCTCCGCGCCACCGGATGGGCTGGCTGCGCCCCACCCTGGCCGGGCTGCTCGCCCTGCCCTTCCTTATCGGCATGATCGGTATGGGGCTGGGCCGCGACTGGATGCCGCCCCCCCTGGCGCAGTTCGTCCTGGCCACGCTGATGCAGTTCGGCATCGGCGCCGGGATCTACCGCAAGGCCTGGGGCGCGGTGCGGGACCTCACCGGCAACATGGAGCTGCTGGTCGCCATCGGCACCACGGCGGCCTGGGCGCTTTCCACCGTGCTGATGCTGAATGACGGGCACCATCTCTATTTCGAGGCCTCGGCCCTGGTCCTGGCCTTCGTCTCGCTTGGCCGCTTCCTGGAGGAACGCGCCCGCAACGCCGCCGCCGGGGCGGTGGAAACGCTGCTGAAGCTGCGCCCCGACACCGCCCTGCGCCTCGACGGCCAGGGGCGGGAGGAGGAGGTGCCCACCGCCCGGCTGCGCCAGGGCGACCGCATCGCCATCCGCCCCGGCGCCCGCATCCCCGCCGATGCGCTGCTGGAGGAAGGCGAGGCCGGGGTGGACGAATCCGCCCTGACCGGCGAGTCCCGCGCCGTGGCCAAGAGCCCGGGCGACGCCCTGGCCGCCGGGACGGTGGTGCTGGACGGACGGCTGGTGGCCCGCGTCACCGCCACGGGCAAGGACACGCGCCTCGCCCGCATCGCCGCGCTGGTGGAGGAGGCGGGCAGCAGCCGCGCCCCGATCCAGCGCCTGGCCGACCGGGTGAGCGCCGTCTTCGTGCCGGTGGTCCTGGGCATCGCCGCCGTCACCTTCCTGGGCTGGCTGCTGGCCGGGGCGGCGGCGCAGGTGGCACTGCTGCATGCGGTGGCGGTGCTGGTGGTGGCCTGCCCCTGCGCCCTGGGCCTTGCCACCCCCGCCGCCGTGGTGGCCGGCACTGGCGCCGCCGCCCGCGCCGGCATCCTGCTGCGCGATGCCGAGGCGATCGAGCGCGCCCGGGGCCTTTCCGTGGTCGCCTTCGACAAGACCGGCACGCTGACCGAGGGCCGGCCGCGCCTTGCCGCGCTGGTTCCGGCGGAAGGCGTGGCGCGGGAGGAGGCGCTGCGCCTCGCCGCGCGGCTGCAGGCGGGCAGCGAGCATCCTCTCGCCCGCGCCGTGCTGGACGAGGCCGGGGGCACGCCGCGGCCGGCGGAATCCTTCCGCGCCCTGCCCGGACGCGGGGTGGAGGGCGTGGCCGAGGGCCGCCGCCTGCGCCTGGGCAGCGACCGGCTGCTGCCCCAGGCTGGCGCGCCGGAGCCCCTGGCCGCAGCCTCGGCGGAACAGGCGGCGCACGGCTATTCGCAGTCCTGGCTGATCGAATCCGGGCCGGAGGGCGAGCGCGTGCTGGCCCTGCTGGGCTTCGAGGATGCCCCCCGTGCCGGTGCCGCCGAGGCGGTGGCGCGCCTCCACGCCCTGGGCCTGCGCACCGCCATGCTGAGCGGCGACAACGAGGCAGCCGCCCGCGAGGCCGCGCGCCGCTTCGGCATCGACGAGGTCGCGGCCCGGCTGCTGCCGGAGGACAAGGCCACCCGCCTCGCCGCCTGGCATGCCGAGGGGCGCCGCGTCGCCATGGTGGGGGATGGGGTGAACGACGCCCCGGCGCTCGCCGCCGCCGATCTCGGAATCGCCATGGGCGGTGGCACCGATGCCGCCTTCGCCGCCGCGCACCTGGCCCTGCTGCGCCCCGATCCGCGCCTCGTGCCCGCCGCCCTTTCCGTGCTGCATGCCACTTGGCGCACCATCGCGCAGAACCTCGGCTGGGCCTTCGCGTTCAATACCCTGGCCATCCCCGCCGCGGCGCTGGGCGGCCTGTCGCCCGCCCTGGCGGGTGGCGCCATGGCGCTGTCCTCGCTGACCGTGCTCGGCAATGCGCTGCGCCTGACGCGCTGGAAGCCGGAAGGGGAGACCGCGCATGAACATCGGTGAGGCGGCCGCCGTCAGCGGCCTCAGCGCCAAGGCGATCCGCCGCTACGAGGAGGCCGGGCTGATCCGCCCGCGCCGCCTCGCCAATGGCTACCGCAGCTACAACGAGCGCGATGTCGCCGCCCTGCGCTTCGCCCGCCACGCGCGGGAACTGGCCTTCCCGCTGGTCGAGGTGAAACGCCTGCTGGAGCTCTGGAGCGACGGCAGCCGCGCCAGCGCCGATGTCCGCACCATCGCCCAGGAGCATATCCTGGCGCTGGAGGCCAAGGCCGCCTCGCTGCAGGCCATCGCCGGCAGCCTGCGGCAACTCGTTTCCTGCTGTCGGGGTGATTCCCGCCCCGACTGCCCCATCCTGGAGGAACTGGCAAAATGATCGAACTGACCGTGAAGGGCATGGACTGCAACCATTGCGTCCAGTCCGTGACCGAGGCGGTGAAGAGCGTGGACCCCGCCGCCAAGGTCGAGGTGGACCTGTCGACCGGCCGCGTCCGCGCCGAAACCGAGGCTGGCCGCGCCCGCCTCGCCGAGGCGATTCGCGCCGAAGGCTACGAGGTGTCGGAAGGCTGATCCGGGGAACATTCCGCGGGCATCGCCGCTCGGCCTATTCCCGGGGCGGCGATGCCTTCCCGGTCCGGTCCCGCCCATGGGCCGGAAGCGCGATGCCCCAGGGTTCCGCCGCGCGGCGCGCAAGCCTATATCGCTGCCGTGCTTATTCCCTTCCGCAAGATGCACGGACTCGGCAACGACTTCGTCGTGCTCGATGGCCGTGAGCAGCCCCTGCCCCTGACGCCCGCGCGCATCGTCGCCATCGGCGACCGCCGCCGGGGCGTGGGCTTCGACCAGCTCGTGGTGCTGGAGCCTGCGCCGGAGGGAAGCGACGTCTTCATGCGCATCGCCAACCCGGACGGTTCCGAGGCCGGGGCCTGCGGCAACGCCACGCGCTGCGTCGCCAGCCTGCTGATGGCCGAGAGCGGGCAGGAACACGTCACCATCCGCACCATCTCCGGCGCCCTGCCGGCGAAGGCGCTGCCGGACGGGCTGATCCAGGTGGACATGGGCCCGCCGCGCCTCGGCTGGCAGGACGTGCCCCTGGCGCGGGAGGCCGACACGCTGCGCCTGCCGCTCTCCCTCGGCCCGGTTTCCGGGCCCGCGGCCTGTTCCATGGGAAACCCGCATGCCACCTTCTTCGTCAAGGATCTGGCGGCGATCGACCCGGCGGCCCTGGGCCCGGCGCTGGAGCACGATCCCTGGTTCCCGGAGCGGGCCAATATCGGCTTCGCCCAGGTCCTGGCTCCGGATCGCCTTCGCCTTGTGGTCTGGGAGCGTGGCGCAGGGCTGACCCTGGCCTGCGGTTCCGGAGCCTGCGCCACGCTGGTGAACGCGGCGCGGCGTGGGCTCACGGGGCGGGAGGCCACGGTGTCGCTGCCGGGCGGCGACCTGCGGATCGCCTGGCGGGAGGATGGGCATGTGCTGATGACCGGACCGGCCGAGACCGCCTATCGCGGCGAGATCGAGATCTGAGGCGGCCCCGCCGGGAACGGTCCCGGCGGAAGCGACCGGGTCGCTTCCCGTCGTTCCAACGGCCCGGGCAGCCGGTCCCGTCCTCCGGGCCCGTTTGTCCGGGGCCATCATCGAGACACCGCCCCTTTCCAGGCCCAAGGGCCGGGGCGGCAGGGGAGGCAGGAATCGCATGGCGCTGAAGGATCTCTGGAACCGGCTGACCGGCCGCGCGCCGGCCACGGAAGCCCCGCCCGAGGGCCCACCCCAGACCCCCTCGCATGACGGGTTGCCGGAACCCTTCGAGCCTCCGCCGCCCCCGGATGCGGTGGGGATCGATGTCTGGTCCAACCCCCTCCCCGCCGTGGCGCCGGAGGGCGGCGTGCCGCTGGAGGCACTGGACCCGGCCGCCGCGGCCGAGGAGGAGGCGCAGGCCAGGCTGGCGCAGACCCCGCCACCCCTGGGCCCTCATCCGGACCACGGCCTGCCCACGGCCTTCGCGCCGGGAGCGGCGGCACCCGGCACCCTCTCTGGCCCAACCCCCTCTGGCCTAGCCCCCGGGGCCGGGCCGGCCTCCGTTCCGGTGGCCTATGCGCCACCGCCGCCCCCGGCCGTTGCCGCGCCGCCTCCCGCCCCGCCCGTGGCCTATGTGCCGCCCGCGGCACCCGCCGCCGTGCCGGCGCCCGCGCCTGCCGCGCCGTCCGCTCCGGCGGCGGCCCCGCCATCCGCCTTCGCACCGCCTGGCGCGGCCGCCCGTCCTGCCACGCCGGTTTCGCCGCCGGTTCCCGGCTTCCTGTTGCCACCCGTCCCACCGCCCGCCGTGGCGCGGGCCAGCGACCCGGTGCCGGTGCCGCCGCCGGTCCGGGAACCGCCGCCGCCCATCCCCGTCCCGCCGGACGAGGAGCCGGATGTGGAGGAACCGCCTCCCGCCGACATCCCCGACCTCCCCCCGGCGGAGGAGCCCACCACCCCCTCGCCGGTCCGCGAGCCGCCCGCCGGCTTCTTCGGCCGGCTCAAGGCCGGGCTGCAGCGTTCCACCCAGCGGCTGACGGAGAACCTCACCGGCCTCTTCACCAAGCGCCCGCTGGACGAGGCGGCGCTGGAGGACCTGGAGGACACGCTGATCACGGCGGATCTGGGCGTCGCTGCCTCCCGCCGCATCGTCGAGGGCTTCCGCCGCACCCGGTTCGGCAAGGAGGTTTCCGACGAGGAGGTGAAATCCGCCCTGGCCGAGGAGATCACCGCAATCCTCGCCCCGGTCGCCACGCCGCTGGTCCCGGCGCCGGGCACGAGGCCCTTTGTGGTGCTGATGGTCGGCGTGAACGGCACCGGCAAGACCACCACCATCGCCAAGCTCTCCGAGCAGTGGCGCGGCGAGGGCCGGCGGGTGATGCTGGCGGCGGGCGACACCTTCCGCGCCGCGGCGGTGGAGCAGCTTCAGGTCTGGGGCGACCGCACCGGCGCCCCCGTGGTGGCCCCGGCCAAGCCCGGCGCCGATGCCGCCGGCCTGGCGCACGAGGCCCTGGACCGTGCCGTGGCCGAGGGCATGGACGTCCTGCTGATCGACACCGCCGGGCGGCTGCACAACAAGGCCGGGCTGATGGAGGAGCTGCGCAAGGTGGTGCGCGTCCTGAAGCGGAAGGACCCCGCCGTGCCGCACGCCACCATCCTGGTGCTGGACGCCACCACCGGCCAGAACGCCATCCAGCAGTGCAAGGTGTTCCAGGAGATGGTGGACATCACCGGCCTCGTGGTCACCAAGCTCGACGGCTCGGCCAAGGGTGGCGTCGTGGTGGCCCTGGCCCAGGAATTCGGCCTGCCCGTCCACGCGGTCGGCGTGGGCGAGAAGGCCGCCGACCTCCGCCCCTTCGATCCGCGCGACTTCGCCCGCTCGCTGGTCGGACTGGCCTGAGCCGCCCCCGGCCCCTTCAGTAGCTGAAGGGCACCCGCAGCCGGGCGCCGGGCACGATGTCCCGGAACTGGTCCCTGCGCCGGGCCAGGTCGTCCTCGTCGATGCTGGGATTGCTGCCGGGCACGCGCTGCGGCTCGAAGAGATCGGGTCCGAAGGACGGGCGGTTGTCGGCGCCCTGGTCGCGCGGGCGCGGTGCCTCCATGTCGCGATTCGGCATCGGCGCGATGTCGTAGGGCCGGGTCGTGGCGGGGGGAGGAGCCGGCGGCGGTGCCTCCTGCTGCGCGGGCGGCGGTGCCCGGCGCCTCGGGTCGCGGCGCGGCGGCGGCTTCCGGCGCGGTGCGGCGGGGGCTGGGTGGCGGAAGGCCTTTCGGGCGCGACCCCGCTGGCTGCCGCCGGAGGCGGCGGCGGCGCGGCCCCTCCCTCGGGCGCCTGGGCCCAGGCGAGCACCGGCATGGCGAGAAGGAGAAGCGGCAGGATGCCGCGCGCCACGCCTCTCATGCGGCGTCTCCCGGCAGGCCGGCCGTGCCGCGCGGGTCCTCCGGCGGATTCTGGACGGCCATGGGCAGGGGTCCCAGCCGCGTCGCGTGCCAGCTCCGCAGCGCCCAGCGCACCGAGGGGAAGGCAAGCTCGTTCCAGGGGATCTCCTCCCAGCCGAAGCGGCGGACCTCCAGGCTCTCGGGTCCCGCCGCGAAGCCCGGCTCTTCCAGGCGGGCCCGGAAGAGGATCTGCACCTGGCCGATCCGGGCGATCGAATAGACCGCCAGGATGCCCTCCAGGGCGATCCGGGCCTGCGCTTCCTCCCAGGCCTCGCGCGCCGCCCCTTCGGCCGCCGTCTCGCCCAGTTCCATGTAGCCGGCCGGGATGGTCCAGAAGCCGCGCCGGGGCTCGATGGCCCGGCGGCAGAGCAGCACCGAATCCCCGTCCAGCGCCACCACCGCCCCGACCACGATCTTCGGGTTCTCGTAGGCGATGAAGCCGCAATCGGCGCAGGTCAGGCGGTCGTGCTCATCGCCCTCGTGTCGGATGCGTTCGAAACGGCCGGTCATGGCGCAATCATGTGGCCCGGCCCCGGCCTCGGCAAGGCAGGCCGGGCCTCACGCCGGAAGCTGTGTTGGCCCTTGGGGAAGGTCCAGCCAGGGGCACCACCGGTCCTGCCCGCGCTGGTGGTGGAACCCGGCGTCAGACCCGCAGGTCGAGCAGGCTGCCGCGCGGCGGCGTCCCGCCCTGGGGCGAAGCCGCACCGCTGCCCGCCTCCACGCCGCGCGACTCCGCCATCCGCCGCTGCACCGGGGTGGCCTGTTCCACACCGGCGCCACGGCCGGGCGAGACCGCCGGGACGCTCGCGGCGGGTTCGCCACGGGCGAGACTCTGCGAGAAGGCGGCCAGGGAATTGAACGCGATCATGCGCAGGATCGTCGCCGACAGTTCCGAAGAATCGGTGAACGGCAGGGGCCGGCGGCAGGAAGGACGGGCAGGGGAGATCCGCATGCCCCTGGCATCACCCGGGAAGCCGTTAACTCTCCAGCAACCAGAAGATGTATTTTTGAGACAGCGATCAGGAATTGATCCGGTGGTATTGCCGATACCAGTCCACGAAGCGTCCCAGGCCTTCCTCCAGCGGCGTGCGCGGCGCGAAGCCCACAGCCGCCTTCAGCGCCGAGACATCGGCCCAGGTGCGTTCCACGTCGCCCGGCTGCATCGGCACCGGGCGGCGCAGCGCGGTGCGGCCGGTGTGCCGTTCCAGGATGTCGATCATCTCACCAACCGGAACGGGCGTGTGGTTGCCGATGTTGAAGATGCGGTGCGACGCCTCGGGGACGGGGCGGCCCGGTTCGTCGGGGTCGGCGGGTGGCTGCGGCAGCAGGCGGGCGATGGCCTCCACCACCTCGTCCACATAGGTGAAGTCGCGCCACACCTGCCCGTGATTGAAGACCCTGATCTCACGACCCTCGTAGAGCGCCTGGGTAAAGCCCCAGTAGGCCATGTCCGGCCGCCCCCAGGGGCCATAGACGGTGAAGAAGCGCAGCCCCGTCAGCGGCAGGGCGAAGAGATGGGCATAGGAATGCGCCATCAGCTCGTTGGCCCGCTTGGTCGCGGCATAGAGCGAGGAGGGCCGGTCCACCGGATCGTCCTCGCGGAACGGCACCCGCGTGCTGGCGCCATAGACCGAGGAGGAGGAGGCATAGACGAGATGGCGCACCGGATGCGCCCGGGCCGACTCCAGCACCTCCAGGAACCCGTCCAGATTGGCCCGCCCATAGGCGCGCGGCGCCTGCAGCGAATAGCGGACCCCCGCCTGGGCGGCGAGATGGGCCACCATGTCGGGTGCGAAGCCCGACCAGTGCCGCGCCAGCAGGCCGGGTTCGGCGAGGTCGGCCTCGGCGAAGCGGAAGCGCGGATGGTCGAGCATCGCGCTCAGCCGCGCCCGCTTCAGCGCGGGATCGTAATATGGGTTCAGGTCGTCGAGGCCGAGGACCTCCGCCCCTTCCTCCAGCAGGCGGCGCGACAGGTGCGCGCCGACGAAGCCCGCCGCCCCGGTGACGAGGATGCGCGCCCCGGCCAGGGCGGAAACCGCGCCGCCGCCGCTCACGCCGCCAGTTCCCGCAGGCGCTGTCCCTCGATCCAGCCCAGTCGCCCGGCGAGGTCGTCCTCACGGCACAGCATCACCCGCACCAGCGCGGCGCCGAGGACGCGCTCGTCGCCTTCCGGATGGACGGGGGTGCTCTCGATATCGGCGCGCAGCAGGCGGCAGCCCTCCGGCACCTCCAGGCGCAGCGCGCAGCCGCCCTGGGCGCCGGCCTCCAGATAGAGGCTGCCGGCGGCGAGCTCGTTGCCCTCCGCCTCGGCCCGCAGGCGCACCTCGCCGCCGCCGGGGGGCGCCACCAGCTCCATGTACAGGCGCCAGGGCGCGGCCGGGCCCGGCGGCACCGGCAGGCGCAGCGTTGCCGCGCCGCCCTTGGTCCAGACGCCCCAGACTTCCGGCATGTGCCAGTTCGGCCCATCGCGGAGGACCTGCCGCACGGCCATGGCCGCGTCCGGCCGCATCTCGTCGCCCAGCACCATGCGGTAGGGCTGGCCGGGCTGCAGCGCCAGCCTTTCCTCCAGCGCCGGCGTGGTGCGGGCGGCCATGGCCTGGAGATGGCAGAGGACCTCGTCGCGCAGCGCCTCCCACCGGCGCAGCCCGGCATGCTGGCGCACCGCCGCCTCGCGCTCCGCCAGGAAGGAGGGGTCGGCGATCAGGCGCTCCAGCTTCGCCGCCAGATCGGGCTCGTGCTGCGGGGCGAAGTACACCGCCGCGGGACCTCCGGCCTCCGGCAGGGCGGAATGTTCCGGGATCACCGGCACCTTGCCATGGGCGAGGCTCTCGGTGACCGGCAGGCCCCAGCCCTCGTAGAAGGAGTTGTACACGGTGAAGCGGCAGCCGGCGTAGAGCGCGGCCAGCGCCGCGTCCGAGACGCCGTGCAGCAGCACGACATGGCGCTTCAGCTCGGCGCTGTTGGCCAGCAGCTCCAGCGCCCCCTGGGCGTGCCAGCCGGGCTGGCCGACGCAGACCAGGCGCGGCACCCGCCCGGCGCCCAGGCGGCGGATCAGCGAGAGCCAGGCGCGGAAGACCAGGAGATGGTCCTTGCGGCTCTCGATCGTGCCGACGAAGAGGGCATAGGGCTGGCCGGGGCGGAAGCCGCGCAGCCCTTCCAGCGCCAGCGGGTCGGGCTCGGTGCCGTCCGACATCGGATCGGCGTCGAGGCGCACCACCTCCATTGGCAGGTCCAGCTCCGGCAGCAGGCGGTCGAGCTGCGTCCGCCCGTCGCGCCGCGTGCATTCGGAATTGCACAGGAAGCCATGGGCATGCACGCCGACCGCGGCGAACCAGCGGGCATAGTCGCGCACCATCTGTTCCTGGCAGTGCTCCGGCACCACCAGCGGCACGCAGTCGTGCAGGAAGGGGATGTAGCGGATGCGGCGGTCGCGCTGCGCCGCGCGCAGGCCCCGGAAATAGTCCGGCAGGCCCCAGGAATTGCCCAGGTTCACCAGCAGCCCGCCCAGCGGGAAAAGGTGGCGCGGGGCCTGGGCCAGGGCCTCGTCCACCCGCTCCAGCGCCATGATCCAGGCGGGATCGTCGGTCTCGGCGCCGGTGTGCGAGGCCTCGATCACCCCGCGCAGGGCTGCGGCGGGCACGGCGCGCCAGCAGGCCTCCCGCAGGTCGTAGGAGACATAGGCGATGCGGGTCCCCGGCGGATTGCCGCCGCGCAGCGTGGCGCCGACGATGCCGCACTGGACGCGCTGGATGCCGGTGGGCGTGCGCTTGCCCCGGAAATAGTCGAGCAGGTCGGTGACGTCGAAGGCCACGTCCATTCCCGCCGCCGCATCCTGGTTCTCTGGCCGGGGAGCGGAAAACGGCGCGCCGGACGGGCCGTGCCACGCTTCCTCCGGTCCGGCGGCAGGGAACCCGTCCTCCACCGCCGGTTGCGGGGCGACGGGGCGGCCCAGGCGGCGCAGCGTGGCGGCGATCTGGCGCTGGATCTCCGGGTCGCGCGGGCTAAGGGACTCCGCCTCGCGGAAACTGTCGAGCGCCTCCTCCGGCAGGTGCGCCGCCAGCAGGCAGAGGCCCCGCTGCAGCATCAGCGGCCAGGCATCGGGCCGCTGCCGGATCACGCCCGCATAGGCTTCCGCCGCGGCCAGCCAGTCTCCCGCATCGCGCCTGGCATCCGCCTCCGCCAGAAGCGCCGCCCCGCTCGTCCGATCGCCCGACATCCGGTTCTCCGCCCTTGTGGCACAACCTATGCGTATGGCGAGCCGTCCCTTTGCGCTAGGGGGAAGTGGCGCCGCGGCCCCGGCCAGGGCCGCGGCGCGCCCCGGTCAGGGCAGGGTGCCGTAGACCGCCTCCCGCACCTCGTTGCCGGCGGGGCCGCCATTCACCCCGGTCTGCGTCATGACGACCGTGACGATGCGGTTGGCCGGGTCCACGAAGAAGCCGGTGCCGTAGATGCCGCCCCAGCCATAGGTGCCCGGGCCCTGCCTGGTCTTCGCCGCCGCCGGGTCGGTCAGCACGGAGAAACCGTAGCCGAAGTCATAGCCCGCCCCGCGCAGGTTGATCGGGTAGCCCCCGGTCTGCGGCCTCGCCATCTCCGCCACCGTTTCCGGCTTCAGGATCCGCACACCGTCTAGTTCCCCGCCGTTCAGCAGCATGCGGGCGAAGCGGGCATAGTCGCCGATCGTGGCCGTCGCCCCCGCCCCGCCGGAGGGATAGGCGGTGGCGCTGAAGGCCCGCTCCGGGTCCGCCGTCCAGGTCCCGCCGGAGAGTGGATAGGGCACGGTCTGGGGGCTGGCCATCGGGCGCAGGACGCCCGAGGGATCGGGGTACATCGCCGTGACCATGCGCGGCCGGGCGGATTCCGGGACATGGAAGGCGAAGCTGTCGAGCTTCAGCGGCGCGGCGATGTTGCGGATGATGTACTGGTCGAGCGGCATCCCGCCCGCCCGCTCCACGATGGCGCCCAGCACGTCGGTGGAAAGGGAATAGCGCCAGCCGCTGCCCGGCTGGATCGCCAGCGGCGCCCGGGCGAGGCGGCCCATGTTGTCGCGCAGCGTCCGGCCCGGCGCGGCCAGCCCGTCATCCACGCCCAGGCGCCGGTACTCCTCCACCACGCCGGGGATGTTCAGGAAGGTGTAGCTGAAGCCCGAGGTGTGCCGCAGCAGGTCGCGCACCGTCGGCTGGCGCTGCGCGGGCACGGTGCGGCCCTCCCCCGCCACCACCCGCAGCCGGCGGAATTCCGGCAGCCAGCGCCCGATGGGATCGTCGAGCCCGATCTTCCCCTGCTCCACCAGTTGCATCGCCGCGACCGAGGTGAAGGGCTTGGTCATGCTGGCCAGGCGGAACAGGCTGTCGGGCCGCAGCGCCTCGCCACCACCCGGGGTCCGCGTGCCGGCACTGCCGCTGTAGAGCACCTCGCCATTGTCGCGCATCACCAGGGCGGCGATGGCGCCGACCTTGCCGCTCTCCACCTGCCGGCGCAGCACCGCGTCGAGCGTGGCCTGCCGCGCCGGCGGGGCTGCGGTCTGCGGGGCGGCGCAGGCGAAGAGGCCCAAGCTCGGCAGCAGGACGAAGGCAAGGGCTCGCCGGCGCGGCACGGGATGCCGTTGGGTCATGGTTCCTCCGATTCTTCTCGTTCGGCCCGGTCAGGAAGGGCGTGGGGAGGATGGGCCGCCCGCTTCCCCCCGCACAAGGCCGCAAGGACGGTTTCATTCCCCGGCCGGCATGGAAATGCCCGGCGCCCGCCAGCCATGCGCCCGGCACCGGCAACGGACCCTTGCCCCCGCCACGCCGCCCCGCTATAGGCCGCCCCTCTCCGCGCGTCCGGGCCGTGTTGGGCTGCCCGGCCGTGGAAGCGTGTCCCCGCCGCATGGTGTGGTGACTGCCTGGGCCGGGTTTCCGGCGCGGGCTTCCGGGACACGCCGGCCTGAACCACAGGAGGTCCGAAATGCCCAAGATGAAGACCAAGTCCGCGGTCAAGAAGCGATTCAAGATCACGGCGACGGGCAAGGTGCTCGCCGGTCCGGGCAAGAAGCGCCACAACCTGTCCGCCCGTCCCCAGAAGGCCAAGCGCCAGAACCGTGGCACCCAGGTGCTGCGGCACCAGGACGGCCTGACGGTGAAGCAGTGGGCCCCCTACGGGCTGGATCGGTAAGGGAGCGCACAGATGGCTCGTGTCAAGCGCGGCGTCACCGCCCACGCCCGTCACAAGAAGGTCCTCAAGCTCGCCAAGGGCTATGTCGGCCGTTCCTCCACCGCCTACCGCCCCGCGCTCGAGCGGGTCGAGAAGGCGCTGCAGTACGCCTACCGCGACCGCCGCAACAAGAAGCGCGATTTCCGCGGTCTGTGGATCCAGCGCATCAACGCGGCCTGCCGCGAGCATGGGCTGGTCTATTCCCGCTTCATCGCGGGGCTGAAGGCCTCGGGCATCGAGCTGGACCGCAAGGTCCTGGCCGCGATCGCCTATGAGGACGCGGCCGGCTTCGGCGCCCTGGTCGAGAAGGCCAAGGCGTCCCTGCCCGCGGCGTAAAGCCGCATACCGGGGCACCGGGCGGGCTCAGGCCCGCCGGCGCTCCGATCCGGATTTCAGCAGATGGGGCCGCCTTCGCCTCTCGGGACACCCCCGGGAGCGAGGCGGCCCTTTCTGCTTTCGGCCCGGAACCGGTCGCCGGGGGGCGGATGCCCGGAGGCGCGAACCGGTTCCGCAAATCGCAATTCCTCTCGGAGATCGGGATGTCGGACGACCTCGCCGCGCTGCAATCGGAGACGGAAGCCGCCATCGCGGCCGCCGCCGACCTGCGCGCGCTGGATGCGGTGCGCGTGGGCGCGCTGGGCAAGAGCGGCCAGGTGACCGCGCTGCTGAAGGGGCTGGGCGCCGTGCCTGCCGAGGAGCGCAAGGCGCGCGGCGCCGCCGTCAACGCGGTGCGGCAGGCGGTCGAGCGGGCGCTGGAAGCCCGCAAGGCGGTGCTGGAGGAAGCGGCGCTGGAGGCGCGACTCGCCGCCGAGCGCCTCGACGTCTCGCTGCCTCCCCGCCCGCATCCCCCCGCCGGGGCGGAAAGCGGCGCGATCCATCCCATCGCCCGCACGGTGGAGGAGCTGACGGCGATCTTCGGCGCCATGGGCTTCGCCGTCGCCGAGGGGCCGGATATCGAGAGCGACTGGTACAACTTCAACGCCCTGAACATCCCCGGCCACCATCCGGCGCGGCAGGACCAGGACACCTTCTACCTGCCCCCCGCCCATGGCGCGGGCTTCGAGACGGTGCTGCGCACCCATACCTCCCCGGTGCAGGCGCGGACCATGCTGTCGCAGGAGCCGCCGATCCGCGTGATCGTGCCGGGCCGCACCTACCGCGCCGACCATGACGCCACGCATTCGCCGATGTTCCATCAGGTCGAGGGGCTGGTGATCGGGCGCGACATCACCCTGGGCCACCTCAAGGGCTGCCTGATCGACTTCCTGCGCGCCTTCTTCGGGATCGCCGAGCTGCCGGTGCGCTTCCGTGCCTCCTACTTCCCCTTCACCGAGCCCTCGATGGAGGTGGATATCGGCTGGGACCGCAGGACCGGCGAGCTGGGCAAGGGCTCCGACTGGCTGGAGATCCTGGGCTCCGGCATGGTGCATCCAAAGGTCCTGGCCAATTGCGGCATCGACCCGCGCCAGTGGCAGGGCTTCGCCTTCGGCATGGGGATCGAGCGCATCACCATGCTCAAGCACGGCATCGCCGACCTGCGCCCCTTCTACGAGAGCGATGTCCGCTGGCTGCGCCATTACGGCGCGCCGGTCCTTTCCCCCTACACCCTCCATGATGCGGGCTGACCGGCGATGAAGTTCACCCTGTCCTGGCTGCGCGACCACCTGGAGACCGAGGCTTCGGTCGAGCGGATCGCCACCACCCTCTCCGCCATCGGGCTGGAGGTGGAAAGCGTCGAGAACCGCGCCGACGCGCTGGCGCCCTTCCGCATCGGTTATGTCGTGGAGGCCGTGCAGCACCCGAATGCCGACCGGCTGCGCGCCTGCAAGGTCGATGTGGGCGACGGCACGATCCGTTCCGTGGTCTGCGGCGCCCCGAATGCGCGCACCGGCATGAAGGCGGTGGTGGCGCTGCCCGGCGCCTATGTCCCCGGCACCGGCATCACGCTGAAGGCGGGCGAGATCCGCGGCGTGAAGAGCGAGGCCATGATGTGCTCCGCGCGCGAGCTGGGGCTCGGCCAGGACCATGACGGCATCCTGGACCTGCCCGCCGACGCGCCGGTGGGCGAGGTCTATGCGAAGTGGCTCGGCATGGACGATCCGGTCTTCGACATCGGCATCACGCCGAACCGGGGCGACGCGCTGTCCGTGCGCGGCGTGGCGCGCGACCTCGCCGCCGCGGGCCTCGGCACGCTGAAGCCCTGGAAGGCGGAGCCGGTGGCCGGGCGCTTCCCCTCCCCGCTGCGCTGGGCGATCGGGGATGCCGAGGGCTGCCCCTGGGTGCTCGGGCGCTCGGTGCGGGGCGTGCGCAACGGCCCCTCGCCGCAATGGCTGCAGGACCGGCTGGCCGCCATCGGCCTGCGCCCGATCTCGACGCTGGTGGACGTGACCAACTGGTTCACCTTCGACCTCGGCCGGCCGCTGCATGTCTTTGACGCGCGCAAGGTCGCGGGCGAGGTGCTGACCCTGCGGCGTGGGCGCGAGGGCGAGAGCTACCTCGCCCTGAACGGCAAGGAGATCGCCGTCACGCCGGAGGACCTGGTGATCGCGGATGCGGAGGGGGTGGAGAGCCTCGCCGGCATCATGGGCGGCGAGCATTCCGGCTGCGACGCGGACACCACCGAGTGCTTCATCGAATGCGCGCTGTTCGACCCGGTGCGGATCGCGCTTTCCGGCCGCCGCCACGGGCTGCATTCCGATGCCCGCGCCCGCTTCGAGCGCGGCGTGGACCCGGCCCTGCTGCCGGATGCGCTGGAGGCCGCGACGCGGCTGATCCAGGAGCTCTGCGGCGGCGAAGCGAGCGAGGTGGTCGCCGCCGGTGCCGAGCCGGCGTGGCGGCGCGAGGCGTCGCTGCGCTTCGAGCGCATCCGGGGCCTCGGCAACTCCGCCATCACGGCGGATGAGGCCGTGGCCTCGCTGGAGCGGCTGGGCTTCGCCACGGTGGCGCGCGACGCGGAAAGCGTGACGGTCGCCGTCCCCTCCTGGCGCAACGACATCGCCTCCTCGGCCTCCGCCTATCGCGCCGGGGGCACCGACCTCGACCAGTTCGCCGCCCTGGCACCGGAGCGCGCGGCGCTGGCCGCCGAGGGCGTGGAGCGGATCGAGGCCGAGTGCGACCTGCTGGAGGAGGTGCTGCGCCTGCCCGGGCTGGACGCCATCCCGGCGGTGTCGCTGCCCGTCTCCTCCCCTGTGCCGCTGCCCTCGCTGACCCCGGCGCAGTCGCGCGCCACGCTGGCCCGCCGCGTGCTGGCCTCGCGCGGGGCGCTGGACTGCGTGAGCTTCGGCTTCCTGGCACGGGACGTGGCGGCGCTGTTCGGCGAGGCGCCGGAATCGCTGCGGCTGCTGAACCCGATCGCCTCGGACCTCGACCAGATGCGTCCGACCCCGGTGGCCAGCCTGCTGCTCGCCGCCGGGCGCAACGCCGCGCGGGGCTATCCGGACGTGGCGCTGAGCGAGGTGGGCGGCGCCTATCGCGATCCCTCGCCCGCCGGGCAGCTCGCCGTGGCCGCCGCGCTGCGCGCCGGTGCCACGCCGCGCCACTGGAGCGAGCCCTCCCGCCCGGTGGACGCGATGGATGCCAAGGGCGACGCGCTCGCCGTGCTCGGCAGCCTGGGCGCGCCGCTGGCCGGGATCACGGTGACGGCGGATGCGCCGGGCTACTACCACCCAGGCCGTTCCGGCGTGCTGCGCCAGGGGCCGAAGGTGGTGCTCGCCCAGTTCGGCGAGATCCATCCGAAGGTTCTGGCGGCGCTGGACATCGCCGGCCCGGTGGTGGCCTGCGAGGTCTTCCTCGGCGCCATCCCCGAGCCCAAGCGGCGCAAGAAGTCCGCCCCTGCCCTCTCCGCCCTGCAGCCGGTGCGGCGCGACTTCGCCTTCCTGGTGGATGCCACGGTCCCGGCCGAGAACGTGCTGCGCGCCGCGCGCGGCGCCGAGCGGAACCTGATCGCCGATGCGGCGATCTTCGACCGCTATGCCGGCGACAGGCTGCCGGACGGCAAGGTCTCGCTGGCGGTCGAGGTGGTGCTGCAGCCGCGCGATGCCTCCCTGACCGATGCCGAGATCGAGGCCGTGGCGGCCAAGGTCGTGGCGGCGGTGACCAAGGCCACCGGAGCCACTCTGCGGGGCTGAGGCGGCACCGCGGCGCCCGGCCCCCCCGGGGGAGAGGCTCCGCCTCTCCCGCCGGACCCCCTCTCCGCCGGGGACCGAAGCCGGTCCCCGGACCCCGGGCTTGCGTTGGCGCCTGTGGTTTCCGGTGTTCTTGTCGCCCGATCCCTGGGAGCAGGTGGAGACGCGGGGCTCCCGAAAAGAGGAAAAACACCCTGTCCGTGCTGGCGGCACCGGCAGTCCGCCGGAGAGCCAGGCTCTCCGGCGCGATCCGGCCGGCAACCGGAGCCAACTCATCGGGTCCAGGGCCCGCAGGGTCCTGGCGGATAAGGGGGTCCGGGGGAAAAGGCGGAGCCTTGTCCCCCGGGGACGGAGCAACGTCGGAGATGGGCTCCGACCACCAGACTTGACGCCACGGGCACGGTCGGGAGCATGGCTCCGATGCCAGGAGGGAGACGACCCATCGCCACCCCCATTGCCCGCCGCCATCTGGCCGGGCTGGCCCTGTCGGGCCTGATCGCCGCGCCGGCCATCCGGGGCGCCAGGGCGGAGCGGCCCCGGGACCTCTATGCCGGTCCCCTGCCGCCGCCGCAGCCCATGCAGGGACGCGTCACCGCGCTGCGGGTGGCGGATTTCCATCGCGGGCACGGCATCAACGTGCATCTGCAGAACAGCCGCGACTACGAGGATTTCGGGGGGCGCGTCCGCCCGGCCCTGGCGGAGCTGGGGGTCGGGCGCATCCGCGCCTCCCTGCCCGACCGTCCGGCACCCATCGGCTGGGTGAACACGCTGCACGAGCGGCACGGCATCACCCTGCTGAGCCATGCCGGGGCGAACGACTTTCCCGCCGCGACCTGCATCGCCATCGCGCGCAAGCTGGTGCCGGGCGCCGTGGACGGATTCGAGGGCTCCAACGAGATCGACGGCTGGTACCAGGGCTTCATGCGCCGCCAGAACCGCGACGGCGATGCCGAGGCGGTGCGCTGGCAGCGGGAGCTGCGGGCGGCGCGGGATGCCGATCCGCGCTTCGCCGGCCTGCCGATCGGGGCGCCGACGGTGATCGACTTCCGCCAGTCCTGGCGCATCGCGGGCTCGATCCCCTTCAACGACCGCGGCACCTTCCACCCCTATCCCGGCGGGCGGCCGCCCTGGCTGCGGGGACAGGGCGCGCCCCTGGCGCGGGGGGGCGAGACGCTGCGCTATGGCAGCCTGCGCTACGGCGCCACCTATGCCGCCAACCCGCTGGCGCCGGGCAGGCCCTTCTGGGCGACGGAGCTCGGCTACAACACCGACCCGACCGGGCTGGACGAGGGCAACCACCCCTGCCCCGAGGACATCGCCGCCCTCTACATGACCGGCTACGGCGCCTACTGCCTGAAGAACGGGCTGGAGCGCTGGTACTTCTACGAGCTGCTGGACGAGCCGCTGTCGCGCGGGCGCTCCAACGAGGCGTATTTCGGCCTGGTGCGCGGCGATGGCAGCCGCAAGCCCGGATTCCACGCCCTGCGCAACACCCTGGCGCTGCTGCGCGACGACGGCCGGGAGGCGTCGGGCTTCACGCCCGCCACGCTCGACCTCGCCCTGTCCGGCGACCTGTCCAACCCCTGGGCGGAGGAGGTCACGGATGGCGTGGTGACCTGCCTGCTGCAGGATTCCGCCGGAACCTTCTTCTACGGGATGCAGCTCGGCGCGCCGCTCTACGACGTGGTGGCCAAGCGCCGGCTGGAGGCGCCCCGGCCCCGCCGGATCACCGTCTCCGTCGCCGGTGGGATGGAGGCGGTGGCGCTGGGGGATGCGCTGCGGGACGGCTCCTGGCGGGAGGACGGGGTCACGCTCTCGGACGGCGCGCGGGGGCGGCAGGCGGCGCTGGAGGTCGGGCCGGGCATGCGCTGGCTCCGCTTCCGGCGGGCGGGATAGCGGCCGGGGAAAGGCGGCCCTCGCTGCATTTCGCTTGTCCTGCCGGTAAAAGGTTGGATATCCTACCAATAAGGCCCCGGACCCGTGGGCCCGGCAGGCAGGCCACCAGAGCCCGCCGCCCAGGGAAAGGAGCGACCTTCATGGCCCCGCTGCGAGCCTCGCGGCCCGGTGCGCCCATGCCTGCGGCGGAGGAGGCCGCCACCTCCGGGGATTCGCCGCCCGCTCCCCCGTCCCCTGGCCGCCCGGATAGCGAGACCGGCCTGGGCGGGCTGGAGAACATGCTGGGCTTCAACCTGCGCCTGGCGCAGGAGGCCTCCTTCGCCGCCTTCGCGCGTCGCACCGGGCAGAGCGACCTGCGGCCCGGCCGCTTCGCGATCCTGCGCATCATCGCGGCGAATTCCGGCCTGTCGCAGACGGCGCTGAGCGCCGCGGCGGGGCGCGACAAGTCCACCCTGACCCCCGCCCTGGCCGACCTGGAGAAGCGCGGCCTGATCCAGCGCCGCCGCGCGCCGCAGGACCGGCGCAGCTACGCCCTTTTCGTCACGGCGGAGGGGGAGGCCGTGCTGCGGGAGCTTTCCGGCCATGCGGCGGCGCATGACGCGGCGCTCGATGCTCTGGTCGGGCCGAAGCAGCGGGAAGTGTTCCTGGCCATCCTGCGGCGCATCGCCGCCGGGATCGGCTGAGGCCGGCAGACCAGAAAAGAACACGAGGAGGAAACGCCACCCCATGTCTGTCCATTCCGGCGCCACGACCACCGTGCGGCAGGCGGTGCTCGACCTGCTGCGCGACCTCGGCATGACCACGGTCTTCGGCAATCCCGGCTCCACCGAGCTCGGCCTGCTCGACCGCTGGCCGGCGGATTTCCGCTATGTCCTGGGCTTGCAGGAAGCGAGCGTGGTCGGCATGGCCGACGGCCATGCCCGGGCCACGGGGCGGGCCGCCTTCGTCAACCTGCATTCCGCCGCCGGGGTGGGCCATGCGCTGGGCAACCTCTTCACCGCCTGGCGCAACCAGACGCCGCTGGTGGTGACGGCGGGGCAGCAGGCGCGCTCGCTGCTGCCGAACCTGCCCTTCCTCGGCGCCACGGACGCGGCGCAGTTCCCCCGGCCTTATGTGAAGTTCAGCATCGAACCGGCCCGGGCGGCGGATGTGCCGGCGGCCATCGCCCAGGCGCACCGCATCGCCATGCAGCGCCCCTTCGGCCCCTGCTTCGTCTCCATCCCGGCCGATGACTGGTCGGCCACCTGCCAGCCGGTGCAGCCGCGCCGCCTGTCAGCGGAGATGGCGCCCGATCCCGCCGCCATCGCGGCGGCCGCGCGGGCTATCGCGGCGGCGCGCCGGCCGCTGATCGTGGCCGGGTCGGAGGTGGATGCCGAGGGCGCGGGCGAGGCGCTGGTCGCCCTGGCCGAGCGTCTCGGCGCGCCGGTGATGACCGCGCCCTTCGCCTCGCGCATCGCCTTCCCGGAGGAGCATCCGCTCTTCGACGGCTTCCTGCCCGCGGCGCCCCAGGCGGTCTCCGACCGGCTGATGGCGCATGACCTCGTGCTGGTGGTGGGGGCACCGGTCTTCACCTTCCACATCGAGGGCGACGCGCCCTTCTTCCACAGCGGCATCCCCCTCTTCCAACTCACCATGGATGGGGAGGCCGCCGCCTCCGCCCCCGCCGGCACAGCCATCCTGGGCAGCCTGCGCCTGGGCCTGCCGGCGCTGGCCGCCGCCCTGCCGGTGGCGGAACGCGCCTCGCCCCTCCCGCGCCCCCGCCCCGCGCCGCCCCTGCCCGCCGAGCCGATCCCCGCCGGCTGGCTGCTGCACCGCCTCCAGGCCGCCATGCCGGAGGATGCGGTGCTGGTGGAGGAAGCGCCCTCGCACCGCCCCGCCATCCAGGCGCAGATGCCGCGGAACCGCTGGGGCAGCTTCTTCACCATGGCCAGCGGCGGGCTCGGCTATTCCCTGCCGGCGGCGGTCGGCATCGCGCTGGCGAAGCCGGGGCAGCGCGTGGTCTGCCTGATCGGCGACGGCTCGGCGATGTATTCCTTCCAGGCGCTCTGGACCGCCGTGCAGCACCGGCTGCCGATCGCCGTGGTGGTGATCAACAACGGCGGCTACGGCGCCATGCGCTCCTTCAGCCAGGTAATGCAGGTGCGCGACGTGCCGGGCATCGACCTGCCGGGCATCGGCTTCGTCGACCTGGCGCGCGGGCTGGGCTGCCCCGGGCAGCGCGTGACGCATCCCGCCGCGCTGGACGAGGCGCTGCGCGCCGCCTGCCATGCCGAGGGGCCGATGCTGGTGGAGGTCGCGGTCGATCCGGCGATCCCCACCCTCTACCACAAGTCCTGACCGGGGAACGGCCCGCCGGAAACCAGACCGCCCGCCGGAAGAAGCGGGGCGGCGCTTCACGAGGAGGAAATCCATGTCCGGGATTGTCACCCGCCGGGGGCTCGCCCTCGGCAGCCTCGCCCTGCCCTTGCTTGGCACGGCCCGCGCCCAGGATACGGCCAACGCCCCTTGGCCCACCAGGCCGGTGCGCGTCATCGTGCCCTTCCCGCCCGGCGGGCTGGTGGACACGCTGGCGCGCGCCGTGACGCAGCGGATGACGGCGCAGCTCGGCCAACCGGTGGTGGTGGAGAACCGTGCCGGCGCGGGCGGCAATATCGGCGCCGACGTGGTGGCGAAGTCGCCGCCCGACGGCCACACGCTGCTGGCCAGCGCGCTCGGGCCGCTCGCCGTCAACCAGTACATCTACCGCAGCATGCCCTATGACACGCAGACCGCCTTCGCGCCGATCGTGCTGCTGGCCCATACGCCCAAGGTCCTCTGCGTCGCCAACGTGCGCCCCTGGCACAGCGTGGGCGAGGTGATCGCGGCGGCGAAGGCGGCGCCGGGCCGGCTCACCGCCGGCTCCGCCGGCGCGGGCAGCAGCCTCCACCTGGCGCTGGAGCTGTTCAGGCAGCGCACCGGCGTGGACATCCAGCACATCCCCTACCGCGGCGCGGCCCCAGCGGTGACGGATCTCGTCGCCGGGAACATCGACATGGTCATCGACAACGTGCCGAACATCCTGGGCCAGATCCGCGGCCATGGCGTGCGCCCGCTGGCGGCGGCCAGCCCGCAGCGCCTGCCGCAGCTGCCGGACGTCCCCACCATGCGCGAACAGGGCGTGGACTTCGTCTTCGGCACCGCCTTCGGCATGGCGGCGCCGGCGGGCACGCCGCCCGCCATCACCGAACGCGTGGCGGCCCTGGTCACGGCGGCGCTGCACGACCCGGAGATCGGCGGACGCTTCGTGGAACAGGGAGCGCAGATCGGCGGCGGCACCCCCGCACAGTTCGCCGCCGTGGTGGAACAGGAACGCAGCACGCTGGAGCCGGTGATCCGCGCCGCCGGCATCCGCGCGGAGTAGAAGCGCCAGCGCTCCGGCGGACCGACGGTGCCACCAGCGCAGGCATCGTGCTGTTTTCTTTTCGGGCGCCCCGCTGCTCCACCTGTTCTCAGGGATCAACTTCTCAGGGATCAACCCACGGGCTGACGGCCACCACAGGCGCCCACTCAAGCCCGGGGTCCGGGGACCGGCTTCGGTCCCCGGCGGAGAGGGGGCCGGGGCGAGAGGCAGCGCCTCTCCCCCGGGACCGCCACAGGCATGGCGCCAGCAGGCATCGCTGCGCCTCGCTGGGCAGTCCTGAGCACTTTCTCGCACAACTCCCGGCAAAGAAGCTCACTGAACAGGCAATGAGCCTGTCGCGAAGGCCTTCTCTTCGCAGTTGCACAGTAGAATTCCTGAAGTTCGCAGATTCCTGTTGAAGGCCCAGACGTATTGCGCAAGAATTTTGAACACAAAGTTCTTATTTGAACATCCACCCCAAACAGCGTGGACATCCGACGTGAACCCTTCGCACGACACCCTGGCCCGCCAGAGCCTTGCCCGACCGCTGACCGAGGCTGAGGTGGCGCTGGCGGCCGCGCTGGAACGGGCCTTCGCCGAAGGCATCCACGACTTCGCGGCCCTGGCGGACTGGCTGCAGCGGGACGGCGTGCCGGCGCCCTCGGGCGAGGCCTCGCCCTGGACGCTGGAGAAGCTCGGCGCCGAGCTGTCCGCCATCAACGCCTCGCTGGACGATGCCTATGCCCGCCGCGACGCCTGACGCCCCCGCGCTGGAATTCCGGCACGTCACGCGGCGCTTCGCCTCGGGCGGCGGCAGCTTCACCGCCGTGCAGGACGTCACCTTCGCCGTGCGGCCGGGCGAGTTCGTGTCGGTGATCGGCCCCTCGGGCTGCGGCAAGAGCACGATCCTGAACATGACCGCCGGCCTCGACCGGCCGAGCGAGGGCTCCGTCGCGGTCAGCGGCGTGCCGGTGACCGGGCCGAACGAGCATGTCGGCTTCATGCTGCAGAAGGACCTTCTGCTGCCCTGGCGCAGCATCCTGCGCAATGTCGAGTTCGGCCTGGAATCCCGCCCCGTTTCCCGTACCGAGCGGCGCGAGCGGGCGCTGCGCGAGCTGGCCCGGTGCAAGCTGGGGGATTTCGCGGACCGCTATCCGTACCAGCTTTCCGGCGGCATGCGGCAGCGCGCGGCGCTGGCGCGCACCCTGGCCATCGAGCCCGACATCGTGCTGCTGGACGAGCCCTTCTCCGCCCTCGACGCGCAGACCAAGCTGGTGCTGCAGGCGAGTTTCGCGCAGACCATCGCGGCCTCCGGCATCACCACCGTGCTGATCACGCACGACCTGGCGGAAGCAGTGGCCATGTCCGACCGCATCCTGGTGATGAGCGAGCGCCCGGGCCGCATCGTGGAGGAGATCGTGCTCGACCTGCCCTCCCGCGACGAGCCCGCCGCGCGCCGCGCCCATCCGCGCAGCGGCGAATACGCCGCCTATCTCTTCGACAAGCTGCATCTGGCCGACCAGGCCGCCTGAGACCCGCGAGAAGGCCACCGCCCATGCACCCCGTGACCCGCCGTACCATGCTCCGCACCGCCCCGCTGCTGGCCGGCCTGCTGGCCGCGCCCGCGGTGCGGGCCCAGGGGGGCAAAGGCCCGGAGAAGCTGACCTATCTCTTCCCGGCGCCCGACACGCTACCGGCCTTCGCGCCTTTCCAGATCGCGCGGCACAAGGGCTACTACCGCGAGGCCGGGCTGGAGCCGGTCTTCCAGACCGGGCGCGGCGGCGCCGACGTGGCGAAGCAGGTCGCGGTGGGCAATGCCGAACTCGGCGGCGGCATCGGCGACACGCCGCTTGTGGTGCGGCCCAACGGGCTGGCGGTGCGCGGCGTGGCGCTGCTGGGCAACCGGCCGCTGAGCCAGATCATCGTGCGGCAGGACAGCGGCATCACCGACATCCAGGGGCTGCGCGGCAAGAACATCGGCGTCATCGCCTTCCAGGACACGACCTACTACAACCTGCTCGCCGTGATGGCCTCGGCGGGGATGCGGCGCACCGACGCGAACATCCAGGCGCTGGGCCCGGCGGGCCTCGTGCAGCTGATGGGCTCGGGCGGCATCGTCGCCATGTCCGGCGTGCCGGAATGGGCGGTGACGGTGGAACGCGCCGGCGTGCCGGTGAACGTCATGGCCATCGACAGGATCTTCCCCGCCATGGCGCAGGCGATCCTGGCCTCCGACAGGATCATCGCCGAGCGCCCGGCCGTGGTGCGCGGCTTCGTGCAGGCGACGCTGCGGGCGGTGAAGGAGATAGCCGCCGATCCGGTCGCCGCCGCGCGCACCTATGTCGAGGCGGTGCCGAGCCAGGCCGAGAACCTCGCCGCGAACGAGGAGATCCTGCGGCGCTATGCCACGCTGATCTACGCGGTGAACGACAGGCCGGATTTCGGCAGCTTCGACCCGGCGCGCATCGCGGCGGTGGGCAGGTTCTACCTCGAGCACGGCATCGTGCAGAAGGCGGTGCCGGTCGAGGACACCTACACCAACGAATTCGTGGCGAAGTGACCATGTCGGCGACCGAACAGCTCGCGGTGTCCCCGGCCCTCGCCCCCTCCCCCACGCCAGTCGCGCCCCGCATCGTGCCGGCGGCGGATGCGCTGCGCTGGGCCGCCATGGGGGGCATCTTCGCCGCCTTCCTCGCCGCCTGGCAGTGGCTGCCCGCGATCCTGGCGATCCCGCCCTACATCCTGCCGCCGCTCTCCGACACGATGGCGGAGATGGCGCGGATGTGGGCGCAGGAGGATCTGCTCGCGAACTTCCTCTCCACCCTCAGCATGACCATCCTGGGCTTCCTGGTGGGCGGGTTCTGCGGCGCGGCGGGCGGCTACCTGCTCGGCATGTCGCGCTTCTGGGAACAGGCGCTCTCGCCCTTCCTGCTGGCCCTGCAGATCGCGCCGAAGGTGGCCTTCGCGCCGCTCTTCATCATGTGGTTCGGCTACACCGCCTGGCCGAAGCTGCTGGTCACCATCCTGGTCGTCTTCTTCCCGATCCTGGTGAACGTGCTGCAATCGATGAAGACGGTGGACCGGGACCTGATCAACCTCGCCCGCGCCTATTCCCTGAACCGCTTCCAGATCTTCCTCAAGATCGAGCTGCCGGCCTCGATGCCTTCGCTGATGGCGGGCCTGCGCATCGGCGCCACGCTGGCGGTGATCGGCGTCACGGTGGGCGAGCTGGTCGGCGGCAATACCGGCCTGGGCTACCTGATCTCCTATGGCGAGGGCCAGGCCAACGCGGCCATGGTGTTCAACGCCATCCTGCTGCTGACCGCGATCGGCATCGCGCTCTACGCCGCCGTCGCCGCGGTCGAGAAGCGCGTCCTCCACTACATCCCCCGCGCCCGTTCCTGACGCGCCGGAAGACGAGGGAATCCCCGACGATGAGCGAGGCCATCACCCTGAAGGAGCGCATCGAGGACCGCGTCAACAGCGGCATCCTCGGCCAGTGGTACGCGGTGGCGAAGTCCAGCCATGTCCGACCCGGCAAGCCGCATGGCGTGAAGGCGCTGGGCCGCAACCTCGTGCTGTGGCGCGACAAGGACGGCGCCATCCGCTGCATCGAGGACTACTGCCCGCATCGCGGCGCGCGCCTGTCCTATGGCGTGGTGCACGAGGGCAACATCGCCTGCGGCTATCACGGCGTGGTGCTGGATGGCGACGGGCGGATCCTGCGCGTGCCGGCCATGCCGAAATGCTCGCTGGAGGGCAAGAAGGCGCTCGCCAGCTATCCGGTGCGCGAGCTGGCGGACTGCGTCTTCGTCTACTTCGCCTCGGTGGAGAAGCCGGAGGCGCCCGAGCTACCGACCCCGCCGGAGCTGGCGGACCCGGAATGGACGGGCTTCCTCTGCTATTCCCACTGGGCCTGCAACTACCGCTACGCGCTCGACAACCTCGCCGACCCGATGCACGGCTGCTACCTGCACGCCAACAGCTTCACCCTGGCCTTCGGCGCGAAGCAGGACCACATGAAGCTGGAGCAGCGGGAGGACGGCTTCCTCGTTTCCCGTGTCGAGCAGGCCGGCGAGAATTTCGACTGGACGGACATGGTGGTGACGCCGGACGGCAGCTACTGCCGCCTCGACATCCCCTACCCCAAGGCGGCCGGGCCGGGCGGCGTGTTCCGCATCATCGGCTTCACCACCCCCGTGGACGACACGCACTGCATGGTCTTCTTCTGGCGGCTGCGGAAGGTGCAGGGCCTGGCGCGGGAGGTCTTCCGCTTCATGTACCGCACCACGCTGGAGCCGCGGCACTGGGCGGTGCTGGAGCAGGACCGCGTCATGCTGGAAGGCATGCCGGACGACGCCCGCAAGCGGGAGATGCTCTACCAGCACGATATCGGCGTGGCGCGCATCCGGCAGCTGCTGAACCGGCAGGCCAAGGCGCAGATCGCCGCCGAGGACGCGGCGCTGACGCGGGCGGCGGGCTGAGCGCATGTCAGACCTGATGCTCTCCGGCCGCACCATCCTCGTCACCGGCGCGGCGCGCGGGCTGGGCCTGGTTCTGGCCGAGGCGCTGCGCGGCTGCGGGGCGCGGCTGGTGCTGGCCGACCGCGATGCGGAGGCCGGCGCGGCGGCGGCGGAGAAGCTGGGCGCGCGCTTCGTGCCGGTGGACCTCGCCGAGCCGGACGCCATCCTCGCCATGGCGGCGGATGTCGCGGCGCAGGAGGGCGCGCTGGACGGTCTGGTGAACAACGCCGCCATCGCCACCGGCATCGGCGGCGTCACCTTCGAGGAGATCGGACAGGAAAGCTGGGACCGGGTGATGGCGGTGAACGTGCGCGGCACCTGGCTGGTGATCCGCGCCCTGGCGCCGCTGCTGCGGCGGGGGCGGGACGCGCGCATCGTCAATGTCGCTTCCGACACCGCGCTCTGGGGCGCGCCGCGCCTGCTGTCCTATACCGCCAGCAAGGGGGCAGTGATCTCCATGACCCGTTCCCTGGCCCGCGAGCTGGGGCCGGATGGCATCGGCATCGCCGCCGTGGCGCCCGGCATCCTGCGCACGGAATCCACCGAGTACGTGCCGCCGGCCCGCCACCGGCTCTACGAGGAAGGCCGTGCCGTGCCGGGGGTGCAGGAGGCCGCCGACATCGCCCCCACCGTGGCCTTCCTGCTGACACCGGGCGCATTGGCGCTCACCGGGCAGGTGCTGCCGGTGAACCGGGGCTTCGTCTTCACATGAAGCTGGAACGCATCCGCCTCGGCGGCATCGGCGCCCTGCGGCGCGGCGGGGAGGGCACGCCCTTCGTCCTGCTGCACGGGATCGGCAGCGCGCCGGAAAGCTTTCTGCCTCTGGTCGGGGCCCTGGGCGGGAACGCTCCGGTCCTGGCCTGGGACATGCCGGGCTATGGCGGCTCTGTGGACCTCGCGCCGGAATGGCCCGATGCCGGGGACTATGCCGCCGCCCTCGCCACGCTGCTGGACGAGGCCGGCATCGCCCGCTGCATCCTGCTGGGCCATTCGCTCGGCGTGGTGACGGCGGCGCGCTTCGCCCGCCTGCATCCGGAGCGCGTGGCGCTCTTCGCCGCCCTTTCCCCGGCACTCGGCTATGGCGTGCCCCGCGGCGGCACGCTGCCGCAGGGCATCCAGGCGCGGCTGGACGACCTGGACCGCCTGGGTCCCGAGGGCATGGCGGCGCTGCGGGTGGAACGGCTGGTCTTCGAGCCGGAGAAGCGCCCCGCCGTGCTGGACGCGGTGCGTGGCGCCATGGGCCGGGTCCGCCCGCCGGGCTATCGCCGCGCCAGCCTGCTCCTGGCCGGGGCCGACGTGCTTTCCGATGCCGCCGCGATCCGCGTGCCCTCGCTGGTGGCCGCGGGCATCGAGGATGTGGTGACGCCGCCTGCCAATGCGGAGAAGCTGGCCGCGGCCCTGGGCATCGAGGCCCGCCTCGTGCCCGGCGTGGGCCATGCCCTGCCGCAGGAGAAGCCGGAAACGGTGGCCGCCCTGCTGCGGGAGGCGCTGTCGTGAGCGAGAGCACCACCTATGCCGTGCCGCCGGTGGAGCGCGCGCTGAAGCTGCTGCGCCATATCGGCGCCGGCGACCCGGTGATCAATGTCAGCCGCAGCGCCGCCGCGCTCGGCATCAACCGCACCACGCTGATCCGCCTGCTGCACACGCTGGAGGCCGAGCGCTTCATCGAGCGGCGCCCCGACGGCGTGGGCTGGCGGCTTGGCCTCGGCGCCTTCACCGTGGCGGCGGAGGCGCTGGCGCAGCAGGATATCGTGCGCGTCAGCACCGAGGTGCTGCAGGCGCTGGTGAAGGAGATCGGCTTTTCCGCGCATCTCGCGGTGCTGGACGAGCTGTCCATCGTCTACCTGCTGCGCCTGACGCCGGACATGCCGCTGGTCAGCAATGTCCGCGTCGGCAGCCGCCTGCCGGCCCATGCCACGAACATGGGCCGCGCCATCCTGGCGCAGCTTCCCGAGGCGAGGGTGCGGGTGCTCTTTGCCGGCGCGGCGCTGGAGAAGGTGACGGCCCAGACCCCCACCACGGTGGACGCGCTGCTGACCCAGCTCGCCCAGGACCGCGAGGCCGGGCTGGCCTGGAGCGCCGGCTATTTCGAGACCGGCGTCAGCTCCGTCGCGGCACCGGTCTTCGATTCCACCGGCCACTGCGCCGGGGCGATCAACGTCACCGGCCATGCCGACTGGTTCGGCAACGACCAGGGACGGCGCGAGGCGATCGGCCGCGCGCTGGCCCGGGCCGCCGCCGACATCTCCTCGCGGCTCGGCTTCAACAACAAGGACAGGAACGCACCATGGTCGGCGTCGATTTCCTCCGCGGCATAGTGATGCGCGCCCCCGGGATCACCGCGACCCGGGAGTTCTACGAGAAGAACTGGGGTCTCACCGTCTCGGCGGAGGCGGACGGCACCGTCTATCTCCGCGGCACCGGGCCGGAGCCCTTCATCTATGGGCTGCGCGACGACAATGTCTTCGGCGTGGACTACGTGCATTTCGGCATGGGCGACCGCGCCGGGCTGGAGGCGCTGCACCGCTCGCTGCAGGAGAGGGGCGCGCGCGGCCTGACGGCGATCGTGCCGCTGGCGACGCCCGGCGGCGGCCTGGGCTTCGAGCTGCTGGACCCGGATGGCCGCCGCCTGCGCATCAGCGCGGAGGTGGCGCGCAACCCGGACACCGAGGATGCCACCGGCAAGCCACGCAAGGCCTCGCATGTCGTGCTGAACACGCCGGACATGGAGCGCGCGCAGGAGTTCTTCGAGGCCCTGCTGGGCTTCAAGGTCTCCGACTACTCGGCCAACCAGATGGTCTTCCTGCGCTGCGCCAGCGACCACCATTCCATCGCGCTGAACCGCGCCCCCTATGCCAGCGTGAACCATGTCGCCTTCGAGATGCCGAGCATCGACAGCTTCATGCGCGGCATCGGGCGCATGCGCGTGGCGGGGCAGGCGGCGGCCTGGGGTCCGGGGCGGCACGGGCCGGGCAACAACCCCTTCGCCTATTTCGTCTCACCCTCCGGCTTCGTGATCGAGTTCACCTCCGAGGTGCAGCAGATCGACGAGGCGACGCACCAGCCGCAGGTCTGGCCGCGCGACCGCCCCGATGCGATGGACCAGTGGATGACCGCCGGCCCGCCGACGCCCGCCATGCGCGCGGTGATGCAGGGCCGCCCCGACCCGGGCTTCGCCGAGACGGCGCTGGCCGCGCCCGCCACCGCAGCCCCTGCCGTGGCCCCCTTGGCGAAGGCGGGCTGAGCGCCATGGACCTGGGCTACGCGGGCCGCGTCGCGGTCGTGACCGGCGGCACCTCCGGCATCGGCCTCGCCTGCGCGCGGCTGCTGCTGGCGGAGGGCGCCTCGGTGGCCATCTGCGGGCGGGACGAGGCACGCCTGGCCTCGGCGCGCGAGGCGCTGGGCGGCGGAGAGAGCCTCCTCGCCCATCGCTGCGACGTGCTGGACGGGGCGCAGGTGGCGGGCTTCGCCGAGGCCGTGCGCGGCTGGCGCGGGCGCTGCGACCTGCTGGTGAACAATGCCGGCCAGGGCCGCGTCTCCACCTTCGCCGAAACCACCGACGAGGCCTGGCGGGAGGAGCTGGAGCTGAAGTTCTTCAGCCAGATCCGCCCGCTGCGCGCCTTCCTGCCGCTGCTGCGGGCAAGCGACGCCGCCGCCATCGTCGGCGTGAACTCGCTGCTCGCCCTGCAGCCCGAGCCGCACATGGTCTGCACCTCCGCCGCGCGGGCGGGCGTGCAGAACCTGCTGAAGTCGCTGGCCACCGAGCTGGCGCCCGCGATCCGGGTGAACTCCATCCTGCTGGGCCTCGTGGATTCCGGCCAGTGGCAGCGCCGCTGGCAGGCCGCCCATGCCGAGACCGGCATCGGACGCGAGGCCTGGTTCGCCAGCCTCGCCGCGAAGAAGGGCATCCCCGCCGGCCGCCTCGGCCAGCCGGAGGAGCCCGCCCGCGCCATCCTCTTCCTCGGCTCCCCAGCCGCCTCCTACGTCACCGGCGCCCAGCTCGAAGTCTCGGGCGGCGTGTCGCGCTTCCTCTGAGGACGCCTCCCATGTCACAGACCGCCCTCTCGCCCCAGCCGGCCGGCACCACCACCTTCGCGGAAACGGTGGGCGAGCTGGTGGCGCGCTACCTCGCCGATATCGGCGTGGAGATCGTCTTCGGCGTCATCTCCATCCACAACATGCCGATCCTGGACGCGCTCGCCACCCAGGGCCGCATCCGCTTCGTGCCGGCGCGGGGGGAGGCCGGGGCGATGAACATGGCCGACGCCTATGCCCGCGTTTCCGGCGGGCTGGGCGTCGCCATCACCAGCACCGGCACCGCCGCCGGCAATGCGGCGGGGGCACAGGCCGAGGCGCTGACCGCGGGCTCGCGCGTGCTGCACATCACCACGCAGATCGACCTGCCCTTCGCCGACCGCGACCGCGCGCCGATCCATGACGTGCCGCGCCAGCCGGACATGCTGAAGGCGGTGAGCAAGGCCTATTTCCGCATCTGGGACGGCCATGCCGCGCTGGGCATGCTGCAGGCCGCCGCCGGCGCCGCGCTGACGCCGCCGACCGGCCCGGTCTCGCTGGAGATCCCGGTGGACGTGCAGCGGCAGAAGGCAGGCGGCGCCTCGCTCCAGGCCTTCCGCGCGCCGATGATCAACCGGCCGCAGCCCGACCCGGTGCTGCTGGACCGCGTGGCCGACCTGCTGTGCGCGGCGAAGCGCCCGGTGCTCTGGCTCGGCGGCGGCGCGCGCGGGGCGGAGGCGGAGGCCACTGCGCTCGCCGCGCGCGGCATCGCTGTCGTCACCAGCACCAACGGGCGCGCCGTGGTGCCGGAAAGCAGCCCGCACAGTCTGGGCGCCTTCAACATGGGGCCGGAGGCGCAGGCGATCTACGACCGCAGCGACCTGATGATCGTCATCGGCTCCCGCCTGCGCGGCAACGAGACGCGCAACAACGCCATGCGCCTGCCACGCCCGCTGGTGCAGATCGACGCCGATGCCGCGCAGGGCGGCCGCAACTACGCCGCCGACCTGCTGCTGCACGCCGATGCCGGCGCCGCGCTGCGCGGCCTGCTGGAGCGCCTGCCGGAACAGCTCGACACCGACCGGATCTTTCTGCACGACGTCACCATCGCCCGAGCCCAGGCGGAGGGCGCGCTGCGCGCCAATCTCGGCCCCTACCAGGTCGTGGCGGATGCGCTGCTGGAGCGCGTGCCGGCCGGCCGCCATCCCTGGGTGCGCGACGTCACCATTTCCAACAGCACCTTCGGCAACCGCTACGTCCAGATCGCGGCGCCCAATCTCGGCGTGCACGCGCTGGGCGGCGGCATCGGCCAGGGCATCGCCATGGCCATCGGCGCCTCCCTCGCGGCGGCGGAGAAGACCGTGGCGCTGATGGGCGACGGCGGCGCACAGCTCGGCATCGCGGAGCTGATCAGCGCCGTGGAGGAGAAGGCGCCGATCGCCTTCGTGCTGATGAACGACAAGGCCTATGGCGTGATCAGGAACATCCAGGACGCGCAGTATGGCGGGCGGCACCACTACTCCGCCCTGCGCACCCCGGACTTCGCCCTGCTCTGCGCCGCCATCGGCATGCCGCACACCCGCATCGCCGATGTCGAGGACTTCGCCTCCGCCCTGGACGCGGCGCTGGCCGAGGAAGGGCCGCGGGTGCTGGAGATCGACATGACGGAGATCGGCCCCTTCGCCAATGCCTTCGCCGGCCCGCCGGCGGGCGCCGCGGGCGGGGCGCGCTGACCATGCGGCGCCTCGGCCTGATCGGCGCGGGCGGCATGGCGGCGACGGTGCTGGAGGCGCTGGCCGCGCATCTCCCGGCACCGCTGGAGCATGTCACCATCCTGGTCCGCCCCGGCAGCGAAGCGAAGGCCGAGGCGCTGCTCGCCGCGCACCGCGTGGCGGAGACCGGCAGCGTGCGCGGCGACATCGCGGGCTTCCTGGCCGATGCGCCGGATGTGGTGGCGGAATGCGCCGGCCATGGCGCGGTGCGCGACCATGGCGAGGCCGTGCTGCGCGGTGGGCGCGACCTCGTGGTGATCGCCATCGGCGCCCTGGCGGATGCCGAACTGCATGCGCGCCTGGAGGCAGCGGCGCGGGCAGGGGGCGCGAAGCTCGTCCTGCCTCCTGGTGCCGTGGGCGGCATCGACGCGCTGGGCGCGGCGCGGCTCTCGGGGCTGGAGGAGGTCACCTATCTCGGCCGCAAGCCGCCGCGCGCCTGGAAGGGCACGCAGGCCGAGACCCTGCTGGACCTCGACGCGCTGACGGAACCCACGGCCTTCTACGAGGGCACGGCGCGCGAGGCGGCGCGGGACTATCCGCAGAACGCCAATGTCGCCGCCACCGTGGCGCTGGCTGCGGGCGGCTTCGATACGGTGCGGGTGAAGCTGGTCGCCGATCCGGGCATCGGCCGCAACGTCCACGAGGTCGCGGTGCGCTCCGGCTGCGCCGATTTCACCATCAGGCTGGAGGGGCGTCCCTCGCCGGCCAATCCGAAGACCTCGCTGACTGCGGGGTACAGCGTGGCGCGCGAGCTGCTGAACCGCGCATCCGCCACCGTCATCTGAGGGAGGCCAGACTCATGCGGCCGTTCGATCTGCCCGAGGGAAAGCTCTATTTCGCCGGCGAATGGCGCGAGGGGCGGGGTGCCGAGATCACCTCGACCTTTCCCGCCGACCGCTCGCTGAATCGGGTGCTGCGCGGCGCCTCGGCGGAGGATGTGGACCTCGCCGTCGAGGCGGCGCAGCGGGCGCAGCGCGACCCGTCCTGGCGCAACCTGCGGCCGCACGAGCGCGCCAGCTACCTCTATCGTATAGCGGAAGGCATCGCGCGCGAGGCCGACCGGATCAGCTATGTGCAATCGCGCGACACGGGCAAGACCCTGGCCGAGACGCGCGCCCTGGCGATGAGCGCCGCGGGCACCTTCCGCTACATGGCGGCGCTGCTGGAAACCTCGGAGGAGGCGCTGACGCCGCAGCGGGGCGATGCGCTGACCCTGTCGGTGCACGAGCCGCTGGGCGTGGTGGCGGGGATCACGCCCTGGAACTCGCCCATCGCCTCGGACGCGCAGAAGGTCGCGCCCGCGCTCGCCGCCGGCAATGCCGTGCTGCTCAAGCCCGCCTCCTGGAGCCCGCTGGTCTGCCTGGAACTCGCCCGCATCGCCGAGGCGGCGGGCCTGCCGCCGGGGCTCTTCTCCGTCCTGCCCGGCGCGGGCGGCGTGGTGGGGGAGCGGCTGGTGACGCATCCCGCCATCCGCAAGGTCTCCTTCACCGGCGGCACCGAGGTCGGCCGCGCCCTGGCGCAGAAGGCGGCGGCGAAGCTGATGCCCGTCTCGCTGGAGCTGGGCGGCAAGTCGCCCACCATCGTCTTCGCCGATGCGGATCTGGACGTGGCGCTGGCGGGGGTGCTGTTCGGCATCTTCTCCTCCACCGGCCAGTCCTGCATCGCCGGCTCGCGCCTCTTCGTGCAGCGCGCGGTGTACGAGGAATTCGTCTCCCGTCTCGTCGCCGCCACGAAGGCGCTGCGCGTCGGCCACTCCTTCGAGCCGCGCACCCAGGTCGCGCCGCTGATCCATGACGACCACCGGGATTCGGTGGAGGCGATGATCCGCGACGCCGTGGCCAGGGGCGCCGAGGTGCTGGCGGGCGGGCAGCGGCCGGAGGGGATGGAGGAGGGCGTCTATCTGCGCCCCACCATCCTGGCGGAGGCGGACAACAACGCCCGCATCTGCCGCGAGGAGGTCTTCGGCCCCGTGCTGGTGGTGCTGCCCTTCGACAGCGAGGAGGAGGTCGTGGCGATGGGCAACGACAACGACTACGGCCTCGCCTGCGGCATCTACACGCGCGACTTCCCGAAGGCCTGGCGCGTCGGGCGGGCCATCGAGGCGGGAACGGTCTGGGTGAACACCTACAAGCAGTTCTCCATCTCCACCCCCTTCGGCGGCGTGAAGGACAGCGGGCTGGGCCGCGAGAAGGGGCGCGAGGGCATCCGCGCCTGGATGGCGCAGAAATCCTTCTACGTGGACCTGCCCGGCCGTCCTCATCCCTGGGCTGCGTGACATCATGACCCAGCGCATCGCGATCATCGGCGCCGGCCCCAGCGGCTGCTTCCTGGCCCAGGCCCTGCGCCGGGACTGGCCGCAGGCGGAGATCGACATCATCGAGCGCCTGCCGGTGCCCTATGGGCTGTTGCGCCATGGCGTGGCCGCCGACCACCAGGGCACCAAGGCGGTGTCGCGCCAGTTCGACCGGCTCTTCGAGCGCGAGGGCGTGCGCTTCTGGGGCGATGTCGGGATCGGCCGCGACGTGACGCTGGAGGCGCTGCGCGGGCTCTACGATGCGGTCTTCCTGGCCCTGGGGCTTTCGGGCGACCGGCGCCTCGGCATTTCCGGCGACGACCTGCCGGGCGTGCACGGCTCGGGCTGGGTGACGCGCTGGCTGAACAGCCATCCGGACGAGGCCGGACGCGTGCCTGCCCTCGGCGCGCGGGTGGTGGTGATCGGCAACGGCAACGTGGCGCTCGACCTCGCGCGCATGCTGAGCAAGGACGAGGCGGAGTTGGCGGGCAGCGACCTCGATCCGGACCATGCCGCCGTGCTGTCCGCCGTGCGCGAGGTCACGGTGGTGGGCCGTGGCGCGCCGGAAGCGGCGCGCTTCGATGTGGCCATGATCAAGGAATTCGGCAGGCTCGCCGGCACGCGCATCAGCGTGCCGCCGGCGGACGGCCCGGCACCGGAGGATGCGCCTTCCGCCGCGCGCCTCGCCGCGCTGCGGGCGCTGGACGGCGCGGGCGGCGGCGACCGCCGCCTCGGCTTCCGCTTCAACCTCGTGCCCGAGGCGGTGCTCGGCACCGAACGCGTGGAGGCGGTTCGCTTCCGCGACCGCCGCAGCGGCGCGGTGGAGGAGATCCCCGCCGACACGGTGCTGACCGCCATCGGCTTCGAGCCCGGCCCGGCCGAGGCGCTGCACCGCGCGGCCTGCGGCCTGCCACCGGGCGCGGCCCTGCCGCCGGAACTCTCGCCCGGCCTCTACGCCGCCGGCTGGTTCCGCCGTGGCCCGCGCGGCACCATCCCGGAGGCCCGTGCCGAGGCGCGGCTCGTCGCCGATGCGGCGCGCGCAGCGCTCGCCACCGCCACGGGCGCGAAGCCGGGCCGGGAAGGGCTGGCCGCCCTGCTGCGGGAACGGGGCGTGGAGCCGGTGGGCTTCGCCGACTGGCTGCGCATTCGCGCCGCCGAGGAGGCCGCAGCCAGCGCCGGGCGGGTGCGCCGCAAGGGCGCCACCCGCGACGCCCTGCTGGCCCTGTGCCGTGAGCTGGCCGAGGCATGAGCGACATCCCGTTCGCCATCGCCGCCCCGCTCCGCTCCGGCGAGGTGGTGGAGTTGCGCGGCCGCCGCATCGAGGTGCCGCTGGACCTGTCCGGCCGCGCGCTCGGACATCTCGACCTGCGCGGCACCGTCTTCGCCGCGCCGCTGCGCCTCGCGGGCACGGTCTTCGAGGGGCTGGCCTGGTTCCAGGACTGCCGCTTCGAGGCCGGCATCGACGCCTCCGGCGCGCGCTTCGACCGCGATGCCCGCTTCGACGGCGCGGTCTTCGAACGCCAGGCGCGCTTCTCCGGCGCCGAGTTCCGCGGCACCGCCAGCTTCGACACCGCCCGCTTCGCCACGCTGGCGGAGCTCGACCACGCCGTGGCCTTCGGCAACCTTTCCTGCGACAGCGCCCGCTTCGAGGCTGCCGTGACGCTGCAGGACACTGAATGCCTGGGCGGCTTCTGGTGCAACGCCGCGCGCTTCGATGGCCGCGTGGACCTGCGCGGGCTGGAGGTGCATGGCCGCACCTGGCTGCGCGGCGCCTCGGGCGAGAAGGGCCCCGAGGCCCTGCTGCGCGAGATCACCGCCTACGGCTTTTCCTGGACCTGATATCCCACCGAGGAGACCCTGCGATGAAGCTCCTGATCCTGGTCGGCACCATGACCGGCACGGCGGAGATGGTGGCGGACGAACTGGCCGCCGCGCTGGACGGCGCCGAGATCGTGGCCATGGATGGCGGCGACCCCGCCGTGCTGGAGGGCGCGGAGGCCTGCATCCTCTGCACCTCCACCTATGGCGACGGCGAGGTGCCCGATGGCGCCAGGCCCTTCTACGACACGCTCCGCGCCTCCGCGCTCGACCTGTCCGGCCTGCGCTACGGCGTGATCGCGCTCGGTGACAGCAGCTACGAGACCTTCTGCGAAGGCGGCAAGCTGTTCGACAAGGCCCTTGCCGTGCGCGGCGCCCGCCGCATCGGCGAGGTCCTGTGCTGCGACGCCAGCTCCGGCGACATGCCGGAGGAGAAGGCCCGGGAATGGCTGGAAGACTGGCGGGACGCCCTCACCGCCGAAGCCGGCGCCACCGCCTGAGCTGCCGCGCGCACCGTCCTGCGTTGCGCATCCCGGGGGGAAGGCTCTGCCTTCACCCCCGGTCCCCCATCCGCCAGGACGCTGCGCGCCCTGGACCCCATTCGCTGGCTTCCGCTGCCGGCCGGATCGCGCCGGAGAGCGTGGCTCTCCGGCGACTGCCGCTGCCGCCAGCGCGGACAAGGGGTCTTCGTCTTTGTTCAGGAGCCCCGCCTTTCCGCCTGCTCCCAAGGATCAGGCAGGAAAGCTGACGGCTGCCACAGGCACCCACTCAAGCCAGGGGTCCGGGGACCGGCTTCGGTCCCCGGCGGAGGGGGGGCCGGGGGGGAGGCGGAGCCTCCGCCCCGGGGTTGGCCGGAAGGCGCCGCGCCTCACAGGATCGAGCCGGCTTCCCGCAGCAGGAAGTCGCAGAGCTGCACCACATGCGGGTCGCGGGCGGCGTCCGGGCGGGCGCGCAGGACGAAGGCCCAGGTGCCGGGCAGGGAGAGCGGCGCGAAGAGGCGCACCAGCCGCCCGGTGGCCAGTTCCGCATCCAGCAACGGCGAGCGCCCCAGCGCCACCCCGGCCCCGGCCAAAGCGGCGCCGATCACCTGGTTGTAGCTGCTGAAGCGCAGCACATGGCCGGTGCCGGGCTTCTGGCCCAGGATCGGCAGCCAGGTGGACCAGTCCTTCTCCGGGCTGTCGCCATCCTCTTCCAGCAGGCTGCGGCGCAGCAGTTCCTCCGGGGTGGCGATGGCGGCCAGGGCGGGACTGCAGACGGGGAAGACCGTCTCGGCGAAGAGCAGCCGGTCCGGCGGCACGACCCGGCCGGGCCGGGCGCGCAGGATGGCGAGGTCCAGCCCCTCCGCCGCCATGTCCGGCACATTCGTTTCCACCGCGCGCATGTGCCAGGCGATGCTGGGATGCAGCGCGGCGAAGCGGGCGAGGCGAGGCGCCAGCCAGAGCGAGGCGAAGGAGCCGCTGGCCGAGACCACGAGGTTCTGGCGCGGGTTCCGGGCCTTGTCGCGGATGGCGCCGCAGGCGCTGGCGAGACGGTCCAGCGTTTCCTCCACCACCAGCAGCAGCTCCCGCCCGGCATCGGTCGGGGCGGTGCGGCTATGGCCGCTGCCGTTGCGCGCGCGGCTCAGCAGCGGGGTGCCGAGCTGTTCCTCCAATTGGCGGATCTGGTGGCTGACGGCGCTGGTGCTGACATGCAGCATCTCGGCGGCCTGGGCGAAGCTGCCCTCCCGCGCCACGGCGGCGAAGGCCCGCAGGGCGGGGAGGGAAGGCAGATGGGCAGTCATGGCCGTTCGAAATAGCTCAACAGCGGATGAAAAGCTTGCATTTGCCGGCGCTGGGCCACCGGCCCAGCATCCGGCAGGGCCGCACCAGGCGGTCACGGGCTTCGAGGATTCGGCATGTATTTTGATGCGCGCCTGTGGCGCCTGACCAGGGGCCTGCGCCCCGGAATGCTGCTCGGCGTCGTGCTGGGCCTGCTGGCGCTGGCGGCGGGCATCGCGCGCTTCGCCTTCCTGGGCGTGGCCCTGGCCCGGGTCTTCGCCGGGGAGGGGCTGGTCGGGGCCGCCTGGCCGCTGGCCGGGGCGGTGCTGGCGGTGCTGCTGCGCGGTGTCCTCGACCATGCCCGCGCCGCCCTGGCGCACCGCACCGCCGCCGCGGTGCAGACCAAGCTGCGCGCCGCGCTCTTCGACCGCATCGCCGCCCTCGGCCCCGCCTGGTTCGCGGGGGAACGCACCGGCGGCGTCATGCTCTCGATGATCGACGGGGTGGAGCAGCTCCAGACCTTCTTCGGCCAGTACCTGCCGCAGCTCGCCATTGCCGCCTGCGCCCCGGTGGCGATCTTCCTCTTCATCGCATGGTGGGACGTGCCGGTGGCGCTGGTGCTGCTGGCGGCGGCGCTGCTGACGCTGGTGCTGCCGGCCCTGGTGCATGGCTGGGACAAGCGGGCGGCGCTGGAGCGACAGAAGGCCTTCAAGGCCTTCGGCGGGGAGTTCCTCGACGCGGTGCAGGGCCTGCCGACCCTGCAGGCCTTCGGGCAGAGCGCCGCCTATGGCCGCCAGCTCGCGGCAAAGGCCCGCGCCCTCTACCGGACCACCTTCCGCGTCCTCGGCCTTTCGGTGATGACGCGCGGCATCACCGACACCGGCATGGCGCTGGGTTCCGCCATCGCGCTGATCCTCGGCGCGCACCGCGTCGCCAGCGGCGAGATGAGCCTGGAGGCGCTGCTGGTCGTGCTGATGGCCGGCACCGAGATCTTCCGCCCGCTGCGCGACCTGCGCTCCGTGCTGCACCAGGGCATGATCGGCCAGTCCGCCGCCGCCGGGCTGCACGCGCTGCTGGAGGCCGAGCCCGCCATCGCGCCGGGTGGCGCCGCGCTGCGGCTGGGCGAGGCGGCGCCGGAGATCCGCTTCGAGGGCGTGCGCTTCGCCTATCCCGGCGGGCGGCAGCCGGCGCATGACGGGCTGGACTTCACCATCCGCGGCGGCGAGCGCGTCGGCCTCGTCGGCCCCAGCGGCGCCGGCAAGTCCTCGGTGATCCGGCTGCTGCTGCGGCAGTTCGACCCGCAGGCGGGCCGCATCCTGATCGGCGGCCAGGACGTCGCGACGCTGGACCCCGCCGGCATCGCCGCACACGTGGCGATCGTGGCGCAGGACGCCACGCTCTTCCACGGCACGGTGGCGGAAAACCTCCGCCTGGGCCGTCCGGAGGCGACCCAGGCCGAGCTGGAGGCCGCCTGCCGCGCCGCCAACGCACATGACTTCATCCAGTCCCTGCCCGGCGGCTACGACGCCCTGATTGGCGAGCGCGGCGCGCGGCTGTCCGGTGGGCAGCGGCAGCGGCTGGCCATCGCCCGCGCCCTGCTGCGCGACGCGCCGATCCTGATCCTGGACGAAGCACTTTCCGCCGTGGATGCGGAAAACGAGGCGGTGATCCAGCAGGCGCTGGACCGGCTGATGCAGGGCCGCACCGTGCTGATCCTGGCGCACCGCCTGTCCAGCGTGATCGGCGCGGACCGCATCCTGGTGCTGTCCGGCGGAAGGGTGGCGGAAAGCGGCACCCATGCTGCGCTGATGCGCCAGGGCGGCATCTACCGCCAGCTCATGGGCGCCCAGGCCGAGGAAAGAGGGCAGGGGGCGCTGGCCGATGCGCTGCGCCCCGCCGCGGAAAGCCATGCGGCGGCGGAGAGCGAGGCCGCGCCGGAGCCCGAGGACCTCAACGCCGCCGCCGCCTCGGTCGGCTGGGGCGAGACCCTGTCCAGCCTGATCCGCTACATCCGCCCCTGGCGCGGCAGGATGACGCTCACCGTGCTCTTCGGCATCGGCCGCGTCGCCGCCTTCATCGGCGTCGGCGTGCTCGGCGCGCTGCTGATCGCGGCGCTGCGCGACGGCGCGCCGGTGACGGGCCTCGCCATCGCGCTGGTCATCGCCGCGCCGGTGGCCGGCGGGCTGCACTGGCTGGAATCCTGGCTGGCGCACGACATCGCCTACCGCCTCCTCGCCGAGATGCGGATCGCGCTCTTCGACCGGCTGGATAGGCTGGGCCCGGCCTATCTGCTGCGGCGTCGGACGGGCGACCTCGTTTCCCTCGCCACCACGGATGTCGAGACGGTGGAGTATTTCTACGCCCATACCGTGGCCCCGGCGGTGGTGGCCCTGCTGGTGCCGCTGACCGTGCTCGGCGTGCTGGCCTGGGCCGCCTGGCCGCTGGCCCTCGCCCTGCTGCCCTTCCTGCTCTACGCCGGGCTGGCCCCCACCCTGGCGCGGCGGCGCATCGATGTCCTGGGCGCGGAATCCCGCGCCGCGCTGGGCGAGCTGGGCGCGCATGTGACCGAGACCATCCAGGGCCTCGGCGACCTGCTGGCCTTCCGGGCCGTGGGCGCGCGGCGCGCGGCCTTCCTGGCCCGGGTGGCGGCCTACCAGGACCGGCGCCTTTCCCTGATGCAGGACCAGTCCCGCGCCGGGGCGGCGCTGGATGTCGCGACCGGCCTGGGCGGGCTGGCGGTCGGCGCCGTGGGCGCGGCCCTGGCCGCGTCCGGGCGGCTCGACGCGTCGCTGCTGCCGATGCTGATCCTGCTCGCCATCGCCGCCTTCCTGCCGGTTTCCGAGATCGCCCAGGTCGGGCGGCAGCTCGCCGACACCATCGCCTCCACCCGAAGGCTGCGCGTGGTGGAGCGCGAGGTGCCGGTGGTGGTGGGCGGCGCCATGGAACCGTCTTCGCCCAAGGGCGGGTCGGCAGTGGCGTTCGAGGCGGTCGGATTCACCTATCCCGGCCGTGGCCGCCCGGCCCTGACCGGCCTGGACCTCACCTTGCCCGCCGGGCGCACCGCGGCGCTGGTCGGCCCTTCCGGCGCCGGCAAGTCCACCGTGGCCAGCCTGTTGCTGCGCTTCTGGGACCCGCAGGTGGGGCGCATCCTGCTGGACGGCACCGACCTGCGGGAACTGACGCTGGACGGGCTGCGCCGCCATGTCGCCCTGGTGGCGCAGGATACCTACCTGTTCAACGACACGCTGGAGGCTAATATCCGCCTCGCCCAGCCCGAGGCCAGTCCGGCGGCGCTGCAACGCGCCGTGGAACAGGCGGCGCTGGCGGATTTCGTGGCGGGCCTGCCCCAGGGCCTCGCCACGCCGGTCGGGGAGCGCGGCGTGCAGCTTTCCGGCGGGCAGCGCCAGCGCATCGCGATCGCCCGCGCCTTCCTGAAGGATGCACCGGTCCTGGTGCTGGACGAGGCGACCTCGCATCTCGACGCTATCAGCGAGACCCAGGTGCGGGCGGCGCTGGAGGCGCTGATGCGCGACCGGACGGTGCTGGTGATCGCCCACCGGCTTTCCACCATCCGCAACGCCGATACCATCCTGGTGATGCAAGGCGGCCGGGTGGTGGAGGCCGGCAACCACACGGCACTCCTGGCGCGGCGGGGTGCCTATGCGCGTCTGGTGTCGTGGCAGATGGATGCGGTGGCGGGGTGATCCCGCGGAGTACCGGTGGTCACCGCCGGGGGAGGCTCCGCCTGCCCCCGGAACCCCCACCGCCGGGGACATCGTATGTCCCCGGACCCCGCCTTTCGCTGGTGCCGGTGGCAAGGATAGTTCCTGTCCCGATCCCCCGGAACGGGTGTGCCAGCGGGGCTTCCGAAAACAAGATCAGAGGCACGGTTTCCGCGCCGATGGCACCCACAGCCGCCGTAGAGCACAGCTCTCCCGCGCGGCCAGCCTCAGCGAGCGCCCACTCACCGGACCAGGGCACGCAGTGTCCTGGCGGAGTGGGGGTTTGGGAGCGAGACGGAGCCTTGCCCCCAAGACGGCCGGAACTGACCGCCCGGACTTACTTCAGGTGCTGGGCGAGGTACTTGTTCATCTCGAACATGGTGACCTTGTCCTTGCCGAAGACCTTGCTCAGCTTGTCGTCGGCCAGGATCTCGCGCTTGTCCTTCGGGTTCTGCAGGTCATGGGCCTTGATGTATTCCCAGACCTTGCTGACGACCTCGCCGCGCGCCAGCTTGCCTTCGCCGACAACGGCGGCCAGTTCGGGGGAGGGCTGGAGCGGCTGCTGCAGCGCGTTCGGCTTGTCGCTCTTGGCCGCCGGCTTCTTTTCCGTGGTCTTGGTGCTCATCAAGTCACTCCGAATCCGTTCCGTCCGAGATACGCGACGGCTTGTTGCACAAGCAGTTCAGGGAGGCGAGGGTTGCGCCCGTCACCCCGGCCAGGGCCGTTGACCCGTCTGTGGCGGATGGGACGGGCCCCCGCAACCAGTGGCGGCAATGCACGGGATGCTGGCGAAACCCGCCGCCTCTGGCAAGCCGCATCGCCACGGCGTGGCGATGGGCCTGGAATTTCAGCGGACAAGCGCCGCTCCCGTCCGGTTCAGCGCAGCTTCTGGTCCAGGGCGTCGCGCAGCCCGTCTCCCAAAAGATTGAAGGCCAGCACCGTCAGGAAGATGGCAAGGCCCGGGAAGAAGGTCAGGTGGTCCGCCACGCCCAGGTAGGAACGCCCATCCGCCAGCATCGCCCCCCATTCCGGCGAGGGCGGCTGCGCCCCCAGGCCCAGGAAGCTCAGCCCCGCCGCCACCAGGATGGCGGTGCCGATGCGCAGCGAGGTGGTGACGATCACCCCTGGCAGCGTGCCGGGCAGGATGTGCCGCAGCACCAGCGGCAGGCGCTTCACGCCGATGGAGCGTGCCGCCTGGACATAGAGCGTCTGCTTCAGCGCCAGCGTGCTGCCGCGCACCACGCGGGCATAGATCGGGATGCTGAACACCGCCACGGCATAGATGACGTTCGCCACGCCTGGCCCCAGCAGCGCCACCACGGCGATGGCGAGCAGGATGCCGGGGAAGGCCAGCATCACGTCGCAGAGCCGCATCACCAGGCTGTCCACCCAGCCGCCGAAGAAGCCGCTGACGAGGCCCAGCGCCACGCCGAGCACGCCGCCCAGCATGACCGAGAGGAAGCCGACCGAGAGCGAGATCTGCGCGCCCCAGAGGATGCGGCTGAAGATGTCGCGCCCATAGGCATCCGTGCCCGCCCAGTGCAGGGCGGAGGGGCCGGCCAGGATGTTGTTGTAGTCGGGCTCCGCCGGGTCGTAGGGCGCGATCCAGGGCGCGGCGATGGCCGCCAGCACCACCAGCAGGATCAGGCCCCCCGCCACCATGGCCACGCGCTGGCGCAGGAAGCGGCGCCAGAACTCGCCCCAGGGAGACTGGATCTCCAGCGGCGCCGTCGTGCCCGTGCCGGCGATGTCGTCGAGGGGAGCGTCGCTCATTTCAGGCGAATCTCCGGGTTCACCACGGCGTAGAGCTGGTCCACGACGAGGTTGATGAGGACGAATTCCAGGGCGAAGAGCAGGATCAGCGCCTGGATCACGGGATAGTCGCGGTAGGAGACGCTGTCGATCAGCAGCCGCCCCAGCCCGGGCCAGGCGAAGACCGTCTCGATCACGATGGCGCCGCCGAGCAGCGTGCCGAATTCCAGCCCGGTCATGGTGATCACCGGGATCAGCGCGTTGCGCAGCGTGTGGTGCCAGACCACGCGCCGCTCCGGCACGCCCTTCATGCGGGCGGTGCGGACATAATCCTCCGACGCCACCTCGACATAGGCGGAGCGCGAGAAGCGCGCCAGGATCGCCGCCACCGTGGTACCCAGGGTGAAGCCCGGCATGATGAAGCTGGTCCAGCCCTCGTAGCCGCCGGTCGGCAGCCAGCCGAGCCGCACGGAGAAGACGTTGATCAGCAGCAGGCCCAGCCAGAAGGAGGGAAAGGAGATGCCGGAAACGGCGAAGACCATTCCCAGCCGGTCCTGCCACCGGTTGCGCTTCACGCCGGAGACCACGCCGATCAGCACGCCGACGACGGTGGCCCAGGCCATGGCCACCACCGTCAGCCAGAAGGTCGGCATGAAGCGCTCGCCGATCTCCTCCGCCACCGGACGCTTGGTCTTGGTGGAACGGCCGAGATCGCCCTGCAGCGTGTTCCCCATGTAGCGCAGGTACTGGTTCCAGATGGGCCGGTCGAGGCCCATCTCCTCGCGCACCAGGGCCACGTCCTGCGCCGTCGCATCCGGCCCGGCGACCAGCCGCGCCGGATCGCCCGGCAGCAGGCGGACGAAGGCGAAGACGAAGATCGACACCGCGACCAGAACCGGCACGGCGCCGAGCAGGCGGCGCAGGGCGTAGCCGAGCATCAGGAGAGCGCCGCTTCCTCGATGAGCAGGCCGCCGTCAGGGATGCGGTACATCCCGGTCAGCTTCTTGCTCCTGGCCGACAGCACGTTCTCGACACCAAGGAAGATCCAGGGCGCGTCCTTCCAGATCTTCGCCTGGGCATCCTTGTACAGCGCCTCGCGCTTCGCCGGGTCGGCGGTGGCGATGGCGGCCTCCAGCGCCTTGTCGACATCGGGGTTGCTGTAATAGGCGGTGTTGTAGAGCTTGGGCGGGAAGCCCTGGCCCCAGAGCAGCGGGCGCAGTCCCCAGTCGGCATCGCCGGTCGAGGAGGACCAGCCGCCGTAATAGGTCTGGATCTGCGCGTCCTCCGGCTTCTGCACCGACCAGATGCGGTCCTGCAGCACGCCGGTCTCCATCGGCATGACGTTCACCTTCACGCCGACGGCGGCGAGCTGCTGCTGCATGAACTGCATGCCGCGCTGCGCCAGCGTGTTGTTCTGCGCCCACATCTCCGTCTCGAAGCCGTTCGGGTAGCCGGCCTCGGCCAGCAACCGCTTCGCCTTGGCGACGTCGTATGCATAGGGCTCCTGCCAGCTGTAGAAGCCCAGCTTCGGCGGGATCGGCGCGTCGAGGGGCTGCGCGAAGCCGTTATAGACGACCTTGGCATAGGCCTCCTTGTTCACGGCATGGTTCAGCGCCTGCCGCACCCGCACGTCGCTGAACGGCTTCTTCATGCAGTTCATCGAGACATAGCGCGCGATGATCGACGGGCTGTCCACGATCTCGACATTCGGGCTGCGCTGCACCACCGCGGCCATCTCCGGCGGCAGCGGGTAGATGAAATGCGCCTCGCCGGTCTGCAGCATGGCGATGCGCGCGCCGTTCTCCGGCACGGAGCGGAAGGTCACCGTCTCCACCTTCGGCAGGCCGGGCTTCCAGTAGCCGGTGTTCTTCTTCACCTTCAGCGTGTCGGCGTTCCAGGACACGAAGGTGAAGGGGCCGGTGCCAACCGGGTTGCGCCCGATCTCCTTGCCGAACTGCGCGATCGCCTTGGGGCTCAGCATCATGCCGGCCGGGTGCGCGATGGTGTTCACGAAGGCGCCGAAGGGCTCCTTCAGGATCACGCGCGCGGTCAGCGGGTCCACCACCTCGACCCGGTCGAGCATGGCGAGCAGGCTCTGCCGCTTCAGCCGGTTCTCCGGATTGGCGACGCGCTCGAAATTCGCCTTCACCGCCTGGGCATCGAAAGGCGTGCCGTCGTGGAAGGAGATGCCCTGGCGCAGCTTGAAGGTGAAGACCTTCGCGCTGTCGTCGGCGGTGTAGCTCTCGGCCAGCACGGGGATGAGCTTCATCTCCGGATCGAAGCCGTAGAGGCCCTGCAGCATCAGCCGGCAGGCCGACTGCGACAGCGTGTCGTTGACATCGGCCGGGTCCAGGCCGGTCAGGTTGTCGGGCACGCCGACCACGAGGTCGTTGGCGGCGGCCTGGGCCGGCGTCACCTGGCCCAGCCAGGGCAGGGCGGCGCTCACGCCCAGCGCGCCCATCAGGGCGCGGCGGCGGATGGCGGGGAAGTCGGTCACGAAATCCTCCTCTTCGAGCGTGATGACCACAAGCCGGAACGGCCGGAGGTCCGGATCACGCGAACAAACACGCGGCGTGCCGGCCGGAGGCCTTGGTTCACGCGATCAGTACAGGCCGCCGACATGGTGCCGCGCGACGAAATGGTCAGGCCCGACCGGCACCAGCGGCGCCACCTCGGGCGGGTCGTCCGGGCGGCGCAGCGGGCTCGGCACCTCGCTGTCGTCCAGGCCGCGGTCATGGCCGCGCCGCGCCGGATCGGGAACCGGGACGGCGGCCAGCAGACGCTTCGTATAGGGGTGCTGCGGGTCGTTCATCACCGCCTGCCGGGGGCCGATCTCCACCACCTGACCCAGATACATCACCGCCACGCGATGGCTGATCCGCTCCACCACCGCCATGTCGTGGCTGATGAAGAGATAGGCCAGCCCCATCTCCCGCTGCAGACGCATCATCAGGTTCACCACCTGGGCGCGGATCGACACGTCCAGCGCCGCCACGGATTCGTCGGCGATGATGACCTGGGGCTCCGAGGCCAGGGCGCGGGCGATGCAGACGCGCTGCCGCTGTCCGCCGGAAAGCTCGTGCGGATAGCGCCGCGCGTGTTCCGGCCCCAGCCCCACCTGGGTGAGAAGCTGCGCCACCCGGTCCTGCACCGCGCGGCCGCTCAGCAGCCTGTGGGTCAGGATCGGCTCGGCCACGGAAAAGCCCACGGTCAGGCGCGGATCGAGCGAGGCGAAGGGGTCCTGGAAGACGAACTGCACGCCGCGCCGCAGCCGCGCCTCCTTGGCGTCGTCGAGCCGGGTCATGTCCTCGCCCGCGAAGCGGATCTCGCCGCCGATCGGCTGCTCCAGCCGGATGATCGAGCGTCCCGTGGTGGACTTGCCGCAGCCGGACTCGCCCACCACCGCCAGCGTCTCGCCGGGGCGCAGCGCGAAGCTCACCTTCTCCGCCGCATGGATGCGCCCGGCCAGCCGGCCGAAGAAGCCGCGCTTCACGTCGAAGCGGGTGGTCAGGTCGCGCACCTCCAGCACCGGCTCGGCGCCGGGGCGCACCGTGTCCTGCGGCTCGGGCGGCGGGACGTCCGGCATGGCGAAGGGCTCGGGCAGGGGCTTCGCCGCCAGGCTGCCCAGCACCGGCACCGCGGCCAGCAGGCGCTGCGTATAGGGGTGCCGCGGCGCGGCGAAGATGCGCCCGACCTCGCCTTCCTCGACCTGCTCGCCGCGACGCATCACCACCACCCGGTCCGCGATCTCGGCCACCACCCCCATGTCGTGGGTGATGAAGATCATGCCGAGATCCGTCTCCTTCTGCAGGGCGCGGATCAGCCGCAGCACCTGGGCCTGCACCGTCACGTCGAGCGCCGTGGTCGGCTCGTCGGCGATCAGCAGGCGCGGGCGGCAGGACAGCGCCATGGCGATCATCACGCGCTGGCGCATCCCGCCCGACATCTGGAAGGGATAGCGCCCCAGTTGCCGCTCCGCCTCGGGGATGCGCACCCGGTCCAGCATCCGCTTCGCCTCCGCCCGGGCGGCAGTGCCGTCCAGCCCCTGGTGCAGCTCGATCGCCTCGGCGATCTGGTCGCCGACCTTCAGAACCGGGTTCAGGCTGGTCATCGGCTCCTGGAAGATCATCGCGATCTCCGGGCCGCGCAGGCGGCGCATGGCCTCCGGCGCCTCGGCCGCCAGGTCGCGCAGCCGGCCCTCGCGGTCGCGGAACGCGATCCGCCCGCCGGTGATCCGCCCGCCCGCATGGTCGATCAGCCGGGTCACGGCCAGCGAGGTGACGGACTTGCCCGAGCCGCTCTCGCCCACCAGCGCCACCGTCTCGCCGGGCGCCACGGACAGGTCCAGCCCCTTCACGGCGGTGAAGCCGCCGAAGCCCACGCTCAGCCCGGAGATGCGGAGCAGCGTGACGTCAGGGGCAGGGGAGGGGGCGGAAGCCAAAAGGGCGGGTTCCTTCAGGGGAAGAGGCGCAAAGAACGGCATGGTCGGATCGGGCCGCACCGCCATATCCCAGGCAGAGCGGGGGGCGACGCGGAAGTCTGGCCTGTCCGGCCTGGAAGCGGGAACAAGGGAGCGGCCGGAACCTCCCAGCCCCGGCTCCCCAGCCCACAAGCGCCGCCTTCTAGCTTCCCGCGGCCGGTTCGACCAGAGGCAGGCAAGGGGTTGCGTATTTCGCGCGAAAACCAGGGGGAATTTCAGCGACGCACAAGGGACGGCTTCGGTTTTTCGGCAAATCGCGCAGAAACAGGTTGACTCTCCGCCGGTCGGCGCCGAATTGCGGTTCATCGACTGCGTGTTCCACGCAAAATGCCGGCGCCCTGGGGCGCAAGGGGAGGACCCATGCAACTGCCCATCAAGCGTGCCATCGAGAAGGTCCCGGGCGGCATGATGGTCGTTCCCCTGGCGCTGGGCGCCGTCATCGCGACCTTCTTCCCGGACACGCCGAAATTCTTCGGCTCCTTCACCGGTGCGCTCTTCACCGGCTCGCTGACCATCCTGGCGGTCTTCTATGTCTGCATGGGTGCCAGCATCGACTTCAAGGCGACGCCCTATATCCTGAAGAAAGGCGGCACCCTGTTCGCGGTGAAGATCGGCATGGCCATGCTGATGGGCGTGGTCTTCGGCCACTTCCTGGGCGAGGCGCCGGTCGGCTCCGGCCTTTTCGCGGGGCTTTCCACCCTGGCCATCGTGGCGGCGATGAACGACACCAACGGCGGCCTCTACATGGCGCTGATGGGCCAGTACGGGGAGCCGCGCGATGTCGGCGCCTATACGGTGATGACGCTGGAATCCGGCCCCTTCCTGACCATGGTGACGCTGGGCGTGGCAGGCCTCTCGGCCTTTCCCTGGCCGACCCTGGTGGGCTCCATCCTGCCGCTGGTGGTGGGCATGATCCTGGGCAACCTCGACCGCGAAATGCGCGGCTTCCTCAGCCGCGCCATCCCGGTGATGATCCCCTTCTTCGCCTTCGCGCTGGGCAGCGGCCTCGACTTGGCCAAGGTCTGGCAGGCCGGGCTTCTCGGCCTGGGCCTGGGCCTCGCCGTGGTGGTGGTCACCGGCATCCCGCTCTTCCTGGCCGACCGCGCCATCGGCGGCACGGGCGTCGCCGGTGTCGCGGCCGCCTCCACCGCCGGCAACGCGGCGGCGGTGCCAGCCATCGTGGCCTCCGCCAACCCCGTCTATGCCGAGGCCGCCGCCCATGCCACCGTGCTGGTCGCCGCGGCGGTGATCGTGACCACGGTGCTGGTGCCGCTGCTGACCGCCTGGACCGCCCGGCGCACCGGCCGCCCGCCGGCGCCGGACACGGCATCGGCCGAAAGCGGAGCCGGACGGACGGCGCCGCTGCGGGCGCGGCACGGCTGAGGATGGCCATGGACGGCACGCCCACCCCACCTTCGCGCTGGCTGATCCTGGCGGACGACCTGACGGGAGCGGCGGACTGCGCGATCGCCTTCGCGCGGCGCGGGCTGGAGGCTGGGGTAGGCTGGCATGCCAGCCTGGACCAGGCCGCGCCGGAAAGGGCGGATGATCCGGAGCAGGCGGGCGGCAGGGTGCTGGCGGTGGATGCCGACAGCCGCCGCCTGTCCCCCGGGGCGGCCGCCGCCCGGCACACGGCCCTGCTGGCGCGGCTGCACAGCCCGGGACCCCTGCCCGCGCCGGGGCTGATCAAGAAGATCGACTCCACCCTGCGCGGCCAGCCGGTGGCGGAGCTCGCGGCCACATTGCGGGCCCTGCGCGCCGTCTCCGGCCCCCGGCTGGCCGTCGTCGCCCCGGCCTTTCCCGGCACCGGCCGCACGACGCGCGACGGGCGCATCCACCTGGACGGCACGCCGCTGGAGCAGACGCCGCTCTGGGCGCGCGACCACAGCTATCCCAGCGCGCACCTGCCGGAGGTGCTGCGCGCCGCGGGGCTGCGCAACGCCGCCCTGTCGCTGGCCGTGCTGCGCGACGAGGCCGCCCTGGCCGCCGCCTTGCGCCAGGCCCTGGACGAGGCCCTGGACGGGCGGCTGGAAGCGGTGGTCTGCGACGCCGAGACGCCCGAGGATCTGGATCGCCTCGCCCGTGCCAGCCTGCCCCTGGCCGGAGCGCTGTTCTGGGTCGGCTCGGGCGGCATCGCCGCCGCCCTGGCCGGGGTCCTGCCGGCACGGGACACCGCCCCCGTGCCGGCCCTGCCGCGCAGCGGCGCCGGCGTGCTGCTGGTGGTGGGCAGCGTCGCCGAGGCTTCCCGCAACGCCGCCGCGCGGCTGGTGGCGGAAGGCGCCGTGACCCCCTTCACCGTCGCCCCCGCCCTGCTGCGTGCCGGTCCCGCCGATCCGGGCTGGGCACCACTGGCCGCGGAGATCGCCGGCTCCCTGTCCCAGGGGCGCGACACGCTGGTGCAGATCGCCTCCGATCCCGCCGCCGACCTGCGCCAGGGCGCGGCCCTGGCCGAGGCCCTGGCCCTGCTCCTGGCCCCGGCCGGAGCGTGCATGGCCGGCCTCTTCGCCACCGGCGGCGAGACCGCCTGCGCCCTGCTCACCGGCCTCGGCGTGCATGGCATCCGCCTGCTGGAGGAGGTGGAGCCCGGCGTGCCGCTCGGCATCACCCGGGGGGCGCTGCGCGTCCCGGTGATGACCAAGGCCGGCGCCTTCGGCCATGAACGCAGCCTGCTGAACAGCCTCGCCCGCCTGCACGACCTTCTCGGAAAACGGACATGACCCAGAACCAGGACAGCTCCATCCAGGAGCGCCCGATCGTCGCCATCACCATGGGCGATGCCTCCGGCATCGGGCCGGAGATCATCATGAAGGCCCTGGCCCGGCCGGAGGTGCACGCGATGTGCCGCCCGCTGGTGGTGGGGGAGGCGACCCGGCTGCGCGAGGCCGGCGCCATCGCGAAGTCCGGCCTCGCCGTGCGGGCGCTGAGCGAGCCTTCCGGGGCGCGCTACGAGCCCGGCACGGTGGATGTGATCGACCTCGGGATCATCCCGGCCGGCCATCCCTTCGGCAAGGTCCTGCCGCTCTCGGGCGAGGGCGCCTACCGCTACATCGAGCGCGCCACGCGCCTGGTCGAGGCGGGCGAAGCGGATGCCATCTGCACCGCGCCGCTGAGCAAGGAGGCGCTGCACGCCGCCGGCCACAAGTACCCGGGCCATACCGAGCTGCTGGCGCACCTGACCGGCACGCCGGAGGTGTCGATGATGCTGGTGGCGCCGAAGCTGCGCGTGATCCACGTCACCACGCATATCGGGCTGATGGACGCGATCCGGCGGATCGAGCCGGGCCTGGTCGGGCGCGTCATCGCCCGCGGCCGCGCCACGCTGGTCAAGGCGGGCATCGCGGAGCCGCGCATCGGCGTCTGCGGCATCAACCCGCATGCCGGCGAGAACGGGCTCTTCGGCCAGGGCGAGGAGGAGGAGAAGATCATCCCCGCCGTGGAGGCCTGCCGCGCCAAGGGCTGGAAGGTCGAGGGCCCGCTGCCCGCCGACACGCTGTTCTTCCGCGCCGCGCGGGGCGACTTCGACCTCGTCGTGGCGATGTACCACGACCAGGGCCATGGCCCGGTGAAGGTGATGGGGCTGGAGGCCGGGGTGAACATCACCATCGGCCTGCCGGTGATCCGCACCTCGGTCGACCACGGCACCGCCTTCGACATCGCGGGCCAGGGCATCGCCGACGATGGCAGCCTTGTCGAGGCGCTCCGCCAGGCCGCCGACCTCGCCCCGCGCCGGCAGCACGCCGCCTCCGCCGCCTGATCGTGCCGGAGCATCGGGGGGCCTCCCATGCCGGGGGGCACGTCCCGCCCGGCGCGGTTTCGCACCGGGATCGGCCTTTCGGCGGAAGAGCGGATTCACGCTTCCGGACGATGCCGTCCCGCGGCAATCCGCTCTATCCTGAAGCCATGCAGCGCAGACGGGAACGACTCGACGCCATCCTGAAGGCCATCGAGGATGGCGAGACGGATGTGGACGGGCTTGCCGCCCGCTTCGGCGTCTCCGCCTCCACGGTGCGGCGCGACCTGCAGGACCTTTCCTCCCGCCGGGCCATCGCGCGCACCTATGGCGGCGCGATGCTGGCGCGGCCCGGCATCGAGCAGAGCCTTTCGGCGCGCGCCGGGCAGAGCCGCGCCGCCAAGGCCGCCATCGCCGAGGCCGCGCTGGCGCGGATCGCCGATGGCGAGACGCTGATCCTCGACGGCGGCTCGACGGTCGAGGCGCTGGGCCGCCGGCTGCGCGGCCGCCGGCTGCGCGTCATCACCAACAACCTGCCGCTGATCCCCGTCCTGGCGGATGCGCCGGGAATGGAGCTGATCGTGCTCGGCGGCACGGTGCGCCCGATCAGCATGGGCACCACCGGCGCCCTGGCCGAGCAGGCCCTGCGGCACATGCATGCAGACAGGCTCTTCACCAGCGGCGACGGGCTGCTGCCCGGCGAGGGGCTCTGCGAGGCAACGCTGGAGCAGGTCTCGCTGAAGTCGCTGATGATGCGCCAGGCCCGCGCGGTCTTCGTCCTGGCCGATGCCTCCAAGCTTGGCCAGGATACACAGCCCTTCCGCGCACCCCTGCCGCCGCGCTGGGTGCTGGTCACGGATGCGCCGCCCGCCGCCTGCGCCGCCTTTGGCGAGGCCGAGGTCATCCGCGCTGGCTGAACCCGGAGCGGGAACGGTCCGGTGTGTCCCTGGGGGCGAGGCTCCGCCTCGCCCCCAAACCCCCACTCCGCCAGGACCCTGAGGGTCCTGGACCTCCCGTTCGTTGGCGCCTGCCTGTGGCCGGACCGCGCCGGAGAGCCATGCTCTCCGGCGGACTGCCGGTACCGCCAGCGCGGACAGGGTGTCTTTCCTCTTCCCGGGAGGAGCCCCGCCCATCCACCTGCGCCAAGGGATCGGGCGGAATGCCGGCCTTGCCAGCCCGAGCCAACGAAAGGCGGGGTCTGGGGGGATACTATCCCCCCAGCGGTGGGGGCTCCGGGGGCAGGCGGGGCCTCCCCCGGGGGTCGCCACAAGAGCGACGCCCCGCACCCCGGAGGTTTTACGGGGCCGTCATGGATGGACGAAGCGTGACCAAGATGAGGCTGGCGCAAGCGGTGCGAAACCGTTCATGATCCTGCCGGAACAAAGAAGTAGGGAGTATCGGCCATGCCTGCGACCGTGTCCTGTCGTCCTGGCCGCCCGTTCCACGCGCGGTCCCGGCGCTTCCTTTCCGCATCCGGCGGCCATGGCCAGCGGAAACGCGAGCATCCCTCCGCCCTTGCGCGACGTCCGAGCCGATTCGTGACCTGGGTCCGGCTTTCCTGAAGTACGGCAGGTCCGGCGCGCCTGCTTCGCGGCCGCGCCTCACCCCCATGCGGATGGCCGGGTACGGAACACCAGCGCGAGACGAGAGTGGATGGAGCAGATGAGCGAAGCCACGCCGCGCCTGGAAATGCGCGACGTGTCCAAGAGCTTTCCCGGTGTCAAGGCGCTGGACAAGGTACGGCTGAAGGCCTGGGGCGGCGAGATCCTCGCCCTGATGGGCGAGAACGGCGCGGGCAAGTCCACGCTCATGAAGATCCTGTCGGGTGCCTACCAGGCCGATCCGGGCGGGCAGATCCTGATCGACGGGCAGCCCGTCTCGATCGCCGATCCGATCGCCGCGCGGCGGCTGGGCATCGCGATCATCTATCAGGAGCTCGCCCTCGCGCCGAACCTGACGGTGGCGGAGAACATCTATCTCGGCCGCGAACCTTCCCGCGCCGGGCGCATCGACCGCCGCGCGATGCGCGAAGGCTGCCGTGCCGTGCTGGAACGCCTCGGCGCGCCCTTCACGCCCGATACGCTGGTCGGCACGCTCTCCATCGCCGAGCAGCAGCTCGTCGAGATCGCCCGCGCCCTGCAGGCGGAATCCAAGATCCTGGTGCTGGACGAGCCCACCACCGCGCTGTCCTCGCGCGAGACGGAGCGGCTTTTCGCCCTGGTGCAGCAGCTGCGGGCGGAAGGGATCGCGCTGATCTACATCAGCCACCGCATGGCCGAGATCTACGAGCTCGCCGACCGTGTCACCGTGCTGCGCGACGGCAGCTATGTCGGCACGCTGGAACGCGGGGAGATCGACGCGCCCTCGCTGGTGCGGATGATGGTCGGGCGCGACCTGTCGAGCTTCTACAAGAAGGCGCACGACCCGCATGGCGGCAAGGGCCCCGTGGTGCTGGAGGTGCGAGGCCTCACCGATGGCGGCCGCCGCGTGCACCCCTGCGACCTGACCCTGCATCGCGGCGAGGTCCTGGGCATCGCCGGCCTCGTCGGCTCGGGGCGGACGGAGCTGGCGCGGCTGATCTACGGCGCCGACCCACGCGCGGGGGGCGAGGTGCGGCTGAACGGGAAGCGCGCCGAGATCCGCTCCCCGGGCGAGGCGCTGGAGGCGGGCATCGCCTATCTGACCGAGGACCGGAAGGGGCTGGGCCTCTTCCTCGACATGTCCTGCGGCGGCAACATCAATCTCGGCGTCATCGCCCGCGACGCGCTGCCGGGCGGGCTGCTCAACCTCGCCGCCGGGCGCCGCCGCGCCGCCCAGGCCTTCGGCGCGCTGCGCGTGCGCGCCGCGAGCCCGCAGGTCACGGTCGGCGGCCTTTCCGGCGGCAACCAGCAGAAGGTGCTGCTGTCGCGCTGGCTGGAAACCCATCCGCAGGTGCTGATCCTCGACGAGCCGACGCGCGGCGTGGATATCGGCGCCAAGTCGGAGATGTACCGCATCGTCGACGAGCTGGCGCAGCGCGACATCGGCATCATCGTCATCTCCAGCGAGTTGCCGGAGATCATCGGCATCTGCGACCGCGTCCTGGTGATGCGCGAAGGGCGCATCGCCGGCGAGGTGCGCGGCCCCGACATCACCCAGGAAGCCATCATCGCCCATGCAACCGGCGCACATTGATACCGGGGCATGAGGCCAGGGAGGAAACACGGATGAGCGAGACCGGGAAGGCGCCCCTGCCATCCGGTGCCCCCGTCATGCCGGGCGGCGCCGGGCTTTCGGCACGCCGGGCGCAGCTCTGGAGCGTGCTGCAGGCCATCGGCATGCTGCCGGTGCTGATCCTGCTCTGCATCCTGTTCCATGTGCTGAGCGAGGGGCGCTTCTTCAGCGTGCAGAACCTGTCGATCGTGGCGCAGCAGGCCTCGATCAACAGCGTGCTGGGCGCCGGCATGACCTTCGTGATCCTGACCGGGGGCATCGACCTTTCGGTGGGCTCGGTGCTGGCGGCCTCGGCCATGTCGGCGCTGATCGTCTCGCTGCTGCCGGACCTGGGCTGGCTCGGCCTGCCCGCGGCGCTGCTCACCGGGCTCGGCTTCGGGCTGGTCAACGGCGCGCTGATCGCCTTCGGTAAGCTGCCGGCCTTCATCGTCACGCTGGGCTCGCTCACCGCCGTGCGCGGCCTGGCGCGGCTGATGGGCGGCGACACCACCATCTTCAACCCGGACCTGCCCTTCGCCTTCATCGGCGATGCCAGCATCCCCGTCGCCCCGGGCATCGGCATCCCCGTGCTGGCGGTGATCGCCTTCGCGGTGATCGTCCTCTCCTGGTACGTGCTGCGCCGCACGGTGCTGGGCGTGCGGATCTATGCGGTGGGCGGCAATGCCGCCGCGGCGCGGCTTTCCGGCATCAAGGTCTGGGCGGTGCTGCTCTTCGTCTATGCCGCTTCCGGCCTGCTTGCGGGCCTCGGCGGCGCCATGGCGGCGGCGCGGCTCTTTGCCGCCAACGGGCTGCAGCTCGGCCAGTCCTATGAGCTGGACGCCATCGCGGCGGTGATCCTGGGCGGCACCAGCTTCGTCGGCGGCATCGGCTCGATCTGGGGCACGCTGGTCGGCGCGCTGATCATCGCCGTGCTGACCAACGGGCTGATCCTCACCGGCGTCTCCGACATCTGGCAGTTCATCATCAAGGGCCTGGTGATCATCGGCGCCGTGGCGCTGGACCGGTTCCGGCTGCAGGGCAGCGCGCGGACCTGACGGGATCGCGGCGGGGCCGCCGCCCGCCCCGCCGCCACGCGACAACAAGGGCTGAGAAGAAGGAGAACGCCAGAATGCTGAAGACCATCCTGCTCGCCGGCGCGGCGGTGCTGCTTTCCACCGGGCTGGGCATGGCCAAGGAGGTGACGTCCATCGGCCTGAGTGTCGGCTCGCTGGGCAATCCCTATTTCGTGGCGGTGGGCAAGGGCGTTGCCGATGCCGCGCATGCCATCGGTCCGAACGTGAAGGTGACGACCACCTCGGCCGATTACGACCTGAGCAAGCAGGCGAGCCAGATCGACAATTTCATCGCCTCCGGCACCGACCTGATCCTGGTGAACGCGGTGGACCCCAACGCGCTGCTGCCCGCCATCCGCCGCGCCAAGGCCGCCGGCATCACCGTCGTCGCGGTGGACGTGACCGCCGCAGGCGCGGACGCCACGGTGCAGACGGACAACGTCAAGGCGGGCGCGATCGCCTGCGACTACATGGTGGACAAGATCGGCGGCAAGGGGAACGTGATCATCCAGAACGGGCCGCAGGTCTCGGCGGTGACCGACCGGGTGAAGGGCTGCAAGGAGGTGCTGGCCAAGCATCCGGAGGTGAAGCTGCTGTCCTCCGACCAGGATGCGAAGGGCTCCCGCGACGGCGGGCTGAACGTGATGCAGGCGCTGCTGACCCGCTTCAGCGATGTGCAGGGCGTCTTTGCCATCAACGACCCGCAGGCCATCGGCTCCGACCTCGCGGCACGGCAGCTCAACCGCACCGGCATCGTCATCACCTCGGTGGACGGCGCGCCGGACATCGTCGGCGCGCTGAAGGGCAAGACCCAGATCCAGGCCTCGGCCAGCCAGGACCCCTATACCATGGGCAAGCTGGCGGTGGAGACGGGGCGGGACATCCTGGCCGGCAAGAAGCCGGAAAGCCCGATGATCCTGATGCAGCCCAAGCTCGTCACCCGCGACAATGTCGGCGAGTATCCGGGCTGGACGCGCTGAGGGTTCACGCCTTCCCCGTGCCGGGGATGCCCGGGATTTCCGGACCCGCTGCCCGCAGGCGGGTCCCGGTGGTGTGAATTCGCCGGAGGGCCTGGCCCCTCCGGCCACGGCCTTTTACCATGCACGCCGTTTCCAGCTTTAGTGTTTTAGGATTTTACTCTTTTATCCGGCTTTGTGGCGAAAGGGTGAGGCCCAGGCTTCCGCCCCAAGGGCCGGTGATGCCGGATGGCGAGAGCCAATGCTACGGGCCATGCCGGGCGATGCTTGGTCAGGCGGAGATCACCCGGGACGCTCCGCCGGCGGCACTGCGGGTCGCGTGGCGTTGATTTTATTCCTATAGCCTGGGGTGGGTCCGGGAAGCAAGGGGTGTTTGGGGGCCGTGGTCGCCCCGTGCGGCGGGGCGCGCGTGGCCCGGGGGATGGCCACGGAGCGTGACGCCCGGACCCTTGCAGGCCCGTGCCGGTGCGTTCCGCCGTCCGGATCAGAGCCCCGCCCCGGCCGGAACGATCACCGCGCCGTCGCGGATTCCCGCTGGCACGGCCTCCAGCGCGTCCCCGGCGCAGGGGCCGGAGACGCAGAAGCCGTCCTCGATCCGGAAGCGGGCGCCGTGCAGGGCGCAAACGACGTGCTCCCGCCGCCCGTCGAGGAAGCGGTCGGGCAGCACCTCCAGCGGCACGCCGAGATGCGGGCAGGAATTCAGGTAGACGAAGACCTGCCCGCCGCGCCGCACCGCCACCAGGCCGATGAAGCCGCCGGGCGATGCCGGGAAGCCCCGCGCGCCGCCATCCGGGATGTCCTCCAGACGGCAGAGCAGGCGCTCGCCTTCCGCCATGCCGCCCGCGTCACGCAGCGCGGCTGGCTTCGTCCTTCCAGCCCGCCATGTCGCAGAGGATGGCCCAGTGCTCCGCGCCCACCGGCATGACCGAGAGGCGCGACTGCCGCACCAGCGCCAGCCCGGCCAGGCGCGGATCGGCCTTGATCCCGGCCAGGGTGACCTTGCGCGGCACCGGGCCCAGCGCCTTCACGTCCACGCAGACCCAGCGGCCCGTGGCGTCGGTCGGGTCCGGGTAGGCGGTTCGCACCACCTCGACCACGCCGACGATCTCCTTGCCGATGTTGGAATGGTAGAAGAAGGCCTGGTCGCCCAGCGCCATCTCCCGCAGGTTGCGCGCCGCCGTGGCGTTGCGCACCCCCGTCCAGGGCTCCACCCCGTTCGCGACCTGCTGGTCCCAGGAGAAGGCGTCGGGCTCGCTCTTGACCAGCCAGTGCCGCATCTCAGCCGACCTTCGCGCCGTCCTTGAAGACGAGGCGGAAGGGCTCGACCGTGGTGGAGGCGAAGACCTCGGCGAAGGCATAGGGGTCGGCGGCGGCGAAGGCCTCGGCGGCCGCCCGGTCGGGCATCTCCACCACCAGCAGGCTGCCCCTGGGCTTGCCATCGCCATCCAGCAGCGGCCCGACCAGGACGAGGTCCTTCTGGTGGCTTTCCAGCCAGTTCAGATGGGCCGGGCGCGTCGCCGCGCGCTTGTCGAGCGCATCGGGCTTGTCCTCGCAACGAATGGCAAACAGCATGGCGGAGTCCCCGTTCAGCTTTTCGAGCGCGCACTCAAGCCCGGATCAACGGGCGCTTCAATCCATCGGCCCGAGGGCGTAGAGAGGCGGGGTGAGCGCCTCTTCCGCCCCCACCCCAGCCCCTGCCCAGGCGCCGGCCCCGGCTCCGGCTCCGCTTCCCGCGCGACGGGCCGCCGGCTGGCACCGTTTCGCCCAGCCGGGCCGCTTCCTGCGCCTGACCGAGCGCGCGACGCCCGTCCTCTGGGCGCTGGCCGCGCTCGTGCTCGCCATCGGCGTGCCCTGGGCGCTGGTCTTCTCCCCGCCGGACTGGCAGCAGGGGGAGACGGTGCGGATCATGTACGTCCATGTGCCGATGGCCTGGCTGGCGATGAGCGGCTATGCCACGCTGGCCCTGGCCTCGCTTTCCGGGCTGGTCTGGCGGCATCCGCTCGCCGATATCGTGGCGCGGGAGATCTCGCCGGTCGGCGCCGCCGTCACCGGCCTCTGCCTCCTGACCGGCAGCCTCTGGGGCAAGCCGATGTGGGGCACCTGGTGGGTCTGGGATGCGCGGCTGACCTCCGTTCTGGTGCTGTTCTTCTTCTGGGTCGGCCATGCCGCGCTGGTGCGCGCCTTCGAGGAGGAGGAGCGCGGGGCGCGGATGGGCGCCATCCTGGCCCTGGTCGGGGCGGTGAACCTGCCGATCGTGAAATTCTCGGTGGACTGGTGGAACACGCTGCACCAGCCCGCCTCGGTGGCCCGGCTCGGCGCCCCCGGCCTGCATGTGGACCTGCTCTATCCGCTGCTGGCCAATGCGCTGGGCTTCACCCTGCTCTTCGCCGCGATCGTGCTGACGCGCAGCCGCGCGGCGATCCTGGAACGGCGGGTGCGGGCCCTGTCCCTGGCGCAGGCGCGGCGCCTCGATGGAGAGATGGTGTGAGCCTTCACTGGTGGCATGTGACGCTGGCCTGGCTGGCGGCCGCGCTCCTGCTGGGCGGGCTGTCCCTCGGCGCGCTGTGGCGGCAGGGGCAGGCACGGCGACGGCTGGCGGCGCTGGAAGGGGCAAGGGGAGCCAAGTCTTGAGCCTGTCCCGCAAGTCGCGCCGCCTCTGGATCCTGGCCCTCTGCGCGCTGGGCATCGGCACCGCCTCGGCCCTGGCCCTTTCGGCCTTCCAGGACAACATCGTCTTCTTCCGCTCGCCCAGCGACGTGGCGGCGACGCATCCCGAGCCCGGCCGCGCCTTCCGCCTGGGCGGGCTGGTCGAGGCCGGCAGCCTCCATCGCGACACCAGCGCGGACAACGTCCCGCATGTCAGCTTCCGCGTGACCGACGGGCAGCATACGGTGGCCGTCCGCTATGCCGGGGTGCTGCCGGACCTGTTCCGCGAAGGGCAGGGGGTGGTCACGCTCGGCAGGCTTCAGGCCGATGGCAGCTTCCTGGCCAGCGAGGTCCTGGCCAAGCATGACGAGAGCTACATGCCGCCCGAGGTGGCGGATGCGCTGAAACGCTCCGGCCACTGGGACCCGAAGAAGGGCGACCCGCCCCCGGCGGCCTCCTGGAACACGCTTTCCGCCAGCCCCGTGAAGAGTGGCGGGTAGGGGAATGATGGTCGGACGGCCGCTGTCCCGGAGGGAAGGCGCTGCCTTCCCCCCGGGCCCCCCATCCGCCAGGACCCTGCGGGCCCTGGACCCGGTTCGTGGGCGCTGCCTGATGCCGGATCGCGCCGGAGCGCCATGCGCTCCGGCGGACTGCCGGTGCCACGAGCGCGGGGAGGGTGTTTCCTTTCTTTCGGGAGCTCCGCTTCTCCACCTGCTCCCGAGGATCGGGCGTCGGGCTGACGGCCACCACCGGCGCCAGCCCAGGCCCGGGGTCCGGGGACCGGCTCCGGTCCCCGGCGGAGAGGGGGTCCGGCGGGAGAGGCAGGGCCTCTCCCCCGGGGGCAGCCACGAAGCGCAACGCCAGAGCCCCGGCCAGGGAGAGCCATGACCGCCGAACTCGGACACTTCGCCCTGGCGCTGGCCTGCGCCATCGCGCTGGCGCAGTCGGTGCTGCCGCTCTGGGGCGCGCAGCGGGGGGAGGCGCGGCTGATCGCCGCCGCGCCGGGCCTGGCGCTGTCGGGGCTGCTGGCGGTGGCCGCCGCCTTTGGCGCACTGCTCTGGTGCTTCGCCAGCAACGACACCTCGGTGCTGGCGGTGGTGCAGAACAGCCATTCGGCCAAGCCGATGCTCTACAAGCTCTCCGGCGCCTGGGGGAACCACGAGGGTTCCATGGTGCTCTGGGTGCTGATCCTGGGCCTCTGCTCCGGCGCCGTGGCGCTGTTCGGCGGCAGCCTGCCGGGGGCGCTGCGGGCCAGGGTGCTGGCGGTGCTGGGCATGGTCAGCGCCGGCTTCCTGCTGTTCATCCTGGCCACCTCCAACCCCTTCACCCGGGTCTGGCCGGCGCCGATGGACGGGCAGGGGCTGAACCCGGTGCTGCAGGACCCCGGCCTCGCCTTCCATCCGCCGATCCTCTACGCGGGCTATGTCGGCTTCGCCGTCACCTTCGCCTTCGCCGTGGCGGCGCTGATCGAGGGGCGGGTGGATGCCGCCTGGGGGCGCTGGGTGCGTCCCTGGGCGCTGGCGGCCTGGAGCTTCCTGACGCTCGGCATCGCGCTGGGCTCCTGGTGGGCCTACTACACGCTGGGCTGGGGCGGGTTCTGGTTCTGGGACCCGGTGGAGAACGCCTCGCTGCTGCCCTGGCTGGCCGGAACCGCCCTGCTGCACACCGCCGTGGTGGTGGAGAAGCGCGAGGCGCTGAAGATCTGGGCCGTGCTGCTGGCGATCCTGGGCTTCGGCATGTCGCTGCTGGGCACCTTCCTGGTGCGCTCGGGCGTGCTGAACAGCGTGCATGCCTTCGCCAGCGACCCGCAGCGCGGCATCTTCATCCTGGTGCTGCTGGCGCTCTATCTCGGCGGGGCGCTGGCGCTCTTCGCCTTCCGCGCCCCGGCCATGGCGCCCGCCGGGCGCTTCGCGCCGCTGTCGCGGGAGGGGGCGCTGGTGCTGAACAACCTGCTGCTCTGCTCGATCACCGCGGTGGTGCTGGTCGGCACGCTCTATCCGATGTTCGCCGACCTCGTGCTGCACGCGAAGATCTCGGTCGGCCCGCCCTTCTTCAACACCGCCCTGCTGCCGCTGGTGGTGCCGCTGGTGGCGGCCACTGCCGCCGGACCGGTGCTGGCCTGGAAGCGGGCGCGGCTCTGGCCGGTGGTGGAGCGCCTCTGGTGGGCGGCGCTCTGTGCCCTGGGGGCCTTCCTGGTGACGCTCTGGATCGCGGGGGAGCGGATCGGCCCGGCGATCGGCTTCGCCGGTGCCGCCTGGCTGGTGCTGGGCGCCTGTGCCGACCTCGCCGGGCGCGTCGGGCTTTTCTCCCGCCCCGGCGGAGCGCTGGCCCGGGCCGCGCGCCTGCCGCGCGCCGCCTGGGGCGCCGCGCTGGCCCATGCCGGGCTGGGCGTGACGCTGGCCGGGCTGGCGGGGATGGGGCTGGCCACCGACAAGCTGGTGGCCCTGAAGCCCGGCGGCTCCACGGATTTCGCCGGCTATGAATGGAGGCTCGACGCGCTGCGCGACGTGACCGGCCCGAACTGGACGGCGCGGGAGGCACGGCTGGAGGTGCTGCGCGACGGCAAGGCGGTCACCGTCCTGACGCCGCAGCGCCGCTTCTTTCCGCTGGCCCAGACCACAACCGGGGAGGCCGCGATCCGCACCAATGCGGTGACCGACCTTTATGCCGTGATGGGGGAGGAGGGCATGGGCCGGGTGGTGCTGCGCCTGCACCACAACACGCTGGCGCCCTGGATCTGGTTCGGGGCGGTGGTGATGGCGCTGGGCGGCGGGCTGTCGCTTTCCGATCGGCGCGCCCGCGTCGCCGCGCCTGCCCGGAAGCCTGTCGCGGCGGAGAAGGAGGCCATCGCATGAGCGGGCAGGCGGGTGGACCCGATGCGGGCGGGGCATGTTTCACGGGAAGCACGCCTGCCGGGGCCGCGCGGCAGGCCGGCACGCCTCCAGCCGGGAAGCGCCCGAACTGGGGTCGCCGTGCCCTGCTGGCCGTGCCGCTCGGCGTCACGGCGGCGGCGGGGCTGGGCTTCTGGGGGATGCTGCGGGGGCTGCGGGACGGCTCCTATGACCCGACCGGCGTGCCCTCCGCCCTGATCGGCAGGCCGGTGCCCGCCATGCCGCTCGGGACGGTGGAGGGGCTGGGCGACATCCCGCCGCTGGACGTGGCCAGCCTGCGCGGTATGGAGCGGCCGGTGCTGGTGAATTTCTGGGCCTCCTGGTGCGTGCCCTGCACCATCGAGCATCCGCAGCTCATGCAGCTCGCCCGCGACGGGGTGCCCGTCTATGGCGTCAGCTACAAGGACAAGGCGCCGGAGGCCCGCGCCTTCCTGGAGCGGCGCGGCAACCCCTTTGCCCGGCTCGGCGCCGATGCCACGGGGCGGGTGGGGATCGAATGGGGCGTCTATGGCGTGCCCGAGACCTATTTCGTGGACCGGCAGGGCATCATCCGCTGGCGCTGGGCCGGGCCGGTGACGCCGGAGGTGGTGGAGCAGGACCTCCGGCCGCTGCTGCGGCGCTACGCATGATCCGGCGGCTTCTTCCCGCCCTGCCGCTGCTGGCGCTGCTGCTGTCCCCCGCCGCTTTGTCACCCGCCTGGGCCATCGACCGGCCGGAGGACCTGCTGCCCGACCCGGCGCAGGAGGAACGCGCGCGCGAGATCGGGCGCGAGTTGCGCTGCATGGTCTGCCAGAACCAGTCCATCGAGGACAGCGACGCCGACCTCGCCCACCAGCTCCGCCACATCGTGCGGGAGCAGGTCGCGGCGGGGCGCAGCAACGAGGATATCGTGCGCTTCCTGCACGACCGGTATGGCGATTTCGTGCTGCTCCGCCCGCCCGTGAACGGCGCCACCCTCCTGCTCTGGGCCACGCCCGCCCTGGCGCTGATGCTGGGGGTGGGCACGGTGCTGCTGCTGCGCCGCCGCCGGCCCGCGACCCTGCCGCAACTGAGCGAGGCGGAACGGCGGCGCCTCGCCGAGATCGAGGGCGAGGCGCAGGCCGGCAGGCCGGCCCCCCGCGAAGGAGGCGCCGCATGAGCTGGACCCTTTACGGCATCGCCGCGCTGCTCTGCCTGTCGCCCTTCCTCGTGACCCTCTGGCGCCCCGCCGCGCCGCGCGGCCGGCGCGAGGCCGATCTCGCCCTCTACCAGGCCCAGCGCGCCGAGCTGGATGGCCAGCTCGCGGAAGGGAGGCTCGACCAGGGCAGCCATGCCACCGCCCTGCTGGAGCTGCAGCGCCGCATCCTGGCCGCCCCCGCCGAGGCCGCGCCGCGCCCGGGTTCCGGCCAGGCCACGCTCTGGGCCGCGCTCTTCCTGATCCCGGCCCTGGGGCTCGGCCTCTATCTCTGGCATGGCAAGCCGGGCCTGCCCTCCGCCACCCTCGCCGAGCGCAGCGAGGCCAATGCGCGCGAGGAGGCGCTGCTCGCGCAGCTCCGCGCCCGCGTGGAATCGCTGGACCCCGCCGGCCCCGCCGCCCGCCAGGGCTGGCTGCTGCTCGGCAATGCCGAACGGTCCCGCGGCCATCTGCCGGAGGCCGTGGGGGCCTGGCAGAAGGCCCTGGCGGCGCGCTTCGACCCCGATCTCGCCGGGGATACGGCGGAGCTGCTGGCCGAACTCGACCGCCCGGCGGAGGCCGGTGCCCTGGTGCAGCGCGCCCTGGCGGAACGGCCGGCCGATGTGCGGCTGCGCTACCTCGCCGGCGCCCTGGCCCTGCGCCAGGGCCGCACGGCGGAAGGCAAGGCCATCTGGCAGGCCCTGCTCGATTCCGCCCCGCCCGATGCGCCCTGGCGCGCGCCCCTGGCGGAACAGCTCCAGCGCCTGCCCTGATCGGGGGGCTTCGTGGCGGGCCGCCGGGGGAGAGGCGCTGCCTCTCGCCCCGGACCCCCTCTCCGCCGGGGAGATAGTATCTCCCCGGACCCCGCCTTTCGTTGGCGCTCGCAGTTGCCGTCAGCCTGCGGGCTGATGGAAAGGCGAGACGCCCGGGAAAAAGAAAGACACCTTGTCCGCGCTGGTGGCACCGGCCGTCGCCGGAGAGCATGGCTCTCTGGCATGATCCGGCGTCAGCGGGAGCCAACGCATCGGGTCCAGGGCCCGCAGGGTCCTGGCGGATGGGGGGTACGGGGGCGAAGGCGGAGCCTTCCCCCCGGACCAAGGGGCGCAAGGCCGGTCTCGGCCGCGAGAAAGCGCCTCAGCGCAGCAGGGCGGGCAGCATCGCGTCCAGGCGCAGGCGGCCCTCGGTGGTGGCGACCAGCCGCCCCTCGGGCGACCAGCGGAGGTAGTCCTCCTCCAGGCAGGCTTGCAGCACCGCCGGCTCCACCAGATCGGCCAAGGGCCGGCCGCTGCGGCGCTCGACACGGGCGGGGTCGATGCCCTCGGCGAGGCGCAGCCCCATCAGCAGCGCCTCGCGCCCGCGCTCTTCCGGCGCCAGGGCCATTTCCTCCACCCGGGCATGGCCCTCGCGCTCGACCAGGGAGAGCCAGGATTCCGGCGCGCGGTGGCGGCGGGCGGCGAGGAGCGCGCCACCGAGTTCCAGCCGCTGATGCGCCCCGGCACCGATGCCGAGATAGTCGCCATAGCGCCAGTAGGCGAGGTTGTGCCGGCTCTCCGCGCCCGGCCTGGCATAGTTCGAGACCTCGTAGGGCAGCAGGCCGAAGCGCGCGGCCTCCTCCGCCGTGGCGGTGTACATCGCCGCCGCATCGTCATCCGCCGGCAGGGCGAAGGCGCCGCGGGCATGTTCCGTGGCGAAGCGCGTGCCGGGCTCGATGGTGAGCTGGTAGAGCGAGAGATGGTCGGCGGCCAGCGCCAGGGCGCGGCGCAGCTCGGCACGCCAGGAATCCTCGGACTGGCCGGGACGGGCGTAGATCAGGTCGAAGCTCAGGCGCGGAAAGGTGGCGCGGGCCTGTTCCAGCGCCGCCACCGCCTCGCCGGCCGAATGCTGGCGGCCCAGGAAGCGGAGGGATTCCTCCTCCAGCGACTGCACGCCGAGGGAGAGGCGGTTCACCCCGGCCTCGCGGAAGGCGCGGAGCTTGGCGGCCTCCACCGAGGTCGGGTTGGCCTCCAGCGTCACCTCCAGATCCGGCGGCGCGTCGAAGAGGCGGCGGGCATCCTCCAGGATTCCCGCCACCAGCTCGGGCGGCATCAGCGAGGGCGTGCCGCCGCCGAAGAAGACCGAGAGCAGCCGCCTCCGCCCGCTGCGCGCGGCCTCGGCCGACAGTTCCGCCCGCAGGGCGCGGCCGAAGCGCGCCGCGTCCACCCGGTCCCGCACATGGGAGTTGAAGTCGCAGTAGGGGCACTTGGCCAGGCAGAAGGGCCAGTGAACATAGAGGGCCAGCGGCTCGGCAGCCGGGGCGATGCCGGGCAGGGGGGCGGGACGGTCGGGGGCGAGGGTCTCGGGCAAGCGGGGCGGGTCCGGAAGTCAGGCAGTCGGCGAGGGCGGGGGTGTCCCGCACCGGCGCAAGATGGTCTATCCAGCCCGGCACTGCGACAGGCGATGACGGGAAAGATGGCAGGCATGAGCCAGCGGGACAGCCGGGACGGGCAGGCGGAAGCGGGCGGCTCGGTGGAGCGGGTGCGGCAGGCGTTGCTCGCCGCCGGGCATCCGGACACCATCCGCGGCTTTCCCGAGGGCACGCGCAGCGCCGCCGAGGCTGCCGCGGCGGTGGGCTGCGACGTGGCGCAGATCGCCAAGTCCATCGTCTTCCGCGCCGGGGACCGGCCGGTTCTGGTGATCGCCTCCGGCGCCAACCGGGTCGATCCGGCGAAGGTCGAGGCCGCGACCGGGCTGCGCGTCGAGCCGGCCAAGGGGCGCTGGGTGCGGGAGGTGACGGGCTTCGCCATCGGCGGCGTTTCCCCGGTCGGCCATCTGACCCCGCCGCTGGTGCTGCTGGACGAGGACCTGTTCCGCCTGCCGCGCCTCTGGGCCGCCGCCGGCAGCCCCAGCCATGTCTTCGAGACCGAGGCCGGGGCGCTGCTGCGGCTGAGCGGTGGGCAACGGGCCGCGATCCGGGAGGAGACGCCCGCCTGACCGGCGGCTCCGCGTCTGGCCCGGTGGTGGCGGAAGGCGCGGAACGCTTGTCCGATTCCCCGGGGCCAGAGGCGCGCCGGCCTTCCCGGCCACAGGCCGGACCGTGGGCCGACTCGGCCCGTGCATCACGGCGCCGCACGTGGCCATCCCCGCTGCGCGGACCTGCCCCCCGGATTGTGCCGTCGCCATGGCCAAAGCGTTGCGGGGGCGCCACTATCACTGCGCTCCCAAAGGCTTGAAGCGGAAACTTCGCGCAACGAATCACCCGATTGGCCGCGCCATCCGCTATAATCGGTGAGTTGGAGGTCGAACCCCATGCTGGCGACGTGGAATCGGGCGTTTCTGGGTCTGTGTCTCGGAACGCTGGCGCTCGGGACCGCGGTCCTGACGGACGCGCCCGGGGTTTTCGCGGCCTCGCCCGCCGCCCTGGCGGGCAGCGACGGCTCGGTGGTGGAGCTCACGCGTCCCGGCATCCGCCCCCCCATGGGCAACCCGGGCGAGGACCGTACCGGCGAGCTGCGGCAGGGCACCGCCGGCCTGATCACCTTCCGCATCGCCGGGGAGCCGATGGCCAACGGCATGCCCTACGACCCCTCGGACTACATCGCCGCCAGCAGCGTCCTGCCCCTCGGCTCCACGCTGCGGGTCAAGAACCTGGAGAATGGCCGCATCACCATGGTGCAGGTGCGCGACGTGACGCCGCAGGGCAGCGACCGGCTGATCGACCTCAGCAACCAGGGTGCCCGCGCCATCGGCCTCACCACCGCCGGAGCGGCTGTCCAGATCGCGCCGCTCGCCGTGCCGCAGGCCGATGGCAGCATCCGCCTGGGCGCCGGCACGGGCCTCGCCGGCCAGCGGGCGGCGCCGGCTCTCAGCGACAGGCCGCGCGAGCCCGGCTGATCGGACAGCCGCGGGCTGGCGGGGATCGCCGCCGGGCCCGCGGGCCGCACCATGGGGGTTGGCCCTGCCCGGGCCCGTCATGCGGTCGTTCAGCCCCGCTCCCCGGTCTTTTCCAGCTGCCGGAACAGGCGGTCGACGCCCTCGTCATCCAGGGGATTGATCCCCAGCAGGCTGCAGAACAGGATTCCCTTTCCGGCGAACCACTTCATCATCGCCTCGTCGGGGTCTTCCGCCTCGGATCGCAGCAGCGCTGTCCGGCATTTCGCGTGTTCCCGCACGGGTGCGAGAAGATGCTGGTCCTCGGCCATCGCGCCGAAGACCGCCAGGGCGATCGAGTGGGGCATCGTCGTCGCCTCGCGGTCGCCGGCGATTTCGGCGCTGAGCTCGGGCTGGGGAAGGCCGTCGCCATTCTCCAGGAGGTAGTCCTTCTGGAACGTCTCGATATAGGTGATGTGGTGCTCCAGCAGGGCCTTGATGATCGCTTCCTTTGTCCTGAACTGGTGCATGAGCCCACCCTTGCTGATCCCGGCCTCCCGCGCCACGGCATCGAGCGTCAGTTGCCCGGCGCCGTTGCGCGCCAGGACATGAAGGGCTGCCTCGATGATAGCGACCCTGGAACGATGTGAACGCGTGCGGTTGTCGATCAACCCAGCCTCCTGATTCCACTTCACCTGCCGGATTCCGGATCCTGGCATCCGGAGGAAGGAAGAGTCCCCTCGGCCGCACCGCCGGGCCTGTGTCCCCTGAGCGGTTCAGTACATATGCTGTCCACCGTTGATGGATATGGTCGAGCCTGTGATGAACTCGGCATCGTCGGCGGTGAGGAAGCAGACGCCGCGCGCGATGTCGTCGGCCCGGCCCAGCCGGCCGACGGGGATGCGGGCGATGATCTTCTCCAGCACGTCGGGCGGCACCGCGCGCACCATCTCGGTGTCCACATAGCCCGGCGCGATCGCGTTCACCGTGATGTTGAACCGCGCCCCTTCCTGCGCCAGCGCCTTGGTGAAGCCGTGGATGCCCGACTTGGCGGCGGCGTAGTTCACCTGCCCGTACTGGCCCGCCTGGCCGTTGATCGAGCCGATGTTGACGATGCGGCCGAACTTCCGGCCCGACATGTCCTCCCAGACCAGCTTGCACAGGTTGAAGCAGGAGCCGAGGTTCGTGTCGATCACCTCGTCCCACATCCTGCGGTCCATGCGCTTCATGGTGCCGTCGCGCGTGATGCCGGCGTTGTTCACCAGGATCTCGATCGGGCCGTACTTCTCCCGGATCCCGGCCACCGCGGCCTTGCACTGCTCGAAATCGCCGACATCGAAGCGGATGCAGGGAATGCCCGTGCGCTCCGTGAAGGCCTTCGCAGCCTCCTCGTTGCCCGCATAGGAGGCCACCACCGTGCGGCCATGGTCCTTCAGTCTCTCGCTGATGGTTGCCCCGATGCCGCGCTGACCACCGGTGACAAGTGCGACGCGTGCCATGCTCTGGCGCTCCTCACTTTCCTCAAGCCCGGGCGCATATCACGGGCCCGGCGGCTTTACAAACCGACCAGACGGTTTGTATGGATGCTCCCGCAGCCGCACAGGTCCGCCTGGAAGCGGATTCACGTGGTTAGCCACCGGCGATCCCCCCCCGGCACGCTCCGTCGGAGATGTTCCCTGGCCCGTGGAGCGTGACCACAGCTTGAAGGAAATCTGAAATGTCCTCGTCTTCTTTCACGGATACCCTGCCGACACCGGGCATGTTTCACGAACTGTTGACACCCGGCTGCAAGGTCATGCTCCAGGCAGCACAGGAAGGGAACCGGGCCATCCATGACGCGATCCGCTGTGAGATGAGGATCGCCATGGACGCGCAGCAGCAGGTCGGCACGGCATTGCAGAAGCTGCATACGAGCCCGGAGGCTGGCCAGCTTCCTCAGATACAGTCCAACATCACGCTGGCGATCCTTCACAGCCTGGAGCTTCGCGCCCGGAACATGCTGGACCTGGCCGAGCGGCTGCAGAACACGGGTATTCGGATGTTGACCATGACCACGGCAGGGGCCTCAGTGCAGCCCACGGAACAGTAGGGCGGAAATCGCCAGGGCCCACTCTCCGGCAGACGGATGTCTCTTCTTGGCCGGAGGGCAGGCTTTTCACGGTGCAGCGTTACCGCAAGCGAGAGAGAAGGGCCCCTCATGATGCGTACCGATCAATCCCCAACGGGTCTGGACCTTCTTCCGGCGCCTTATTCGCTCGCCGTCGACTACGCGGTGGATGCCTGGCAACGCGGCGTGCTGTTCCTGGACGTGCTGCGCCAACGCGGCAACCAGTACCATGAGCACATGGCCCAGCAGGCGCCCAATGTGCTCCGCTACGAGACCGAGCTGTTGCTGGACGGGCACAAGCTGGAACGCCCGGTGAATTACGGTCTGACGCGCGTCCTGCCGCCGGAAGGCGTCGAGATCGACCCGCTGAAGCGCCCCTTCATCGTCTTCGACCCGCGCGCCGGCAACGGGCCCGGCATTGGCGGCTTCAAGGCGGACAGCGAACTCGGCGTGGCGATGCGCGCGGGCCACCCCTGCTACTTCGTCGGCTTCCTGCCCTGGCCGCTGCCGGGCCAGACGATCGAGGACGTGGTCGTCGCCGGGACGCTCTTCGTGGAGCGGGTGGGCGAGATGCATAGCGAGAGCGACGGCAAGCCGGTGGTGATCGGCAACTGCCAGGCGGGCTGGCAGGTGATGATGGCGGCGGCGATGCGGCCCGAGCTGTTCGGCCCGATCATCATCGCCGGCACGCCGCTCTCCTACTGGGCCGGCACGCAGGGCGGCAGCCCGATGCGCTATCTGGGCGGGCTGCTGGGCGGCACCTGGATGACGGCGCTGGCGGGCGACCTCGGCAACGGCATCTTCGACGGCGCCTATCTGGTGCAGAACTTCGAGGCGCTGAACCCCGCCAACACGCTCTGGACCAAGCAGTACCACGTCTACGCCAACATCGACACGGAGCCGGCGCGCTACCTGGAGTTCGAGCGCTGGTGGGGCAGCCACGTGATGATGAACGCGGGCGAGATGCAGACGATCGTCGACGATCTCTTCGTCGGCAACAAGCTTTCCACGGCCGAGATCACCACCGGCGACGGCACGGTGCTCGACCTGCGCAACATCCGCTCGCCGGTCATCGTCTTCTGCTCCAAGGGCGACAACATCACCCCGCCGCAGCAGGCGCTGGGCTGGATCACCGATCTCTATGGCAGCCTGGAGGAGATCCGCGCCAACGGTCAGACCATCGTCTATGCCGTGCACGAGAGCATCGGGCATCTGGGGATCTTCGTGTCCGGCTCGGTGGCGCGCAAGGAGCACCAGCAGTTCGCCACCAATATCGACCTGATCGACGTGCTGCCGCCCGGGCTCTACGAGGCCGAGCTGGAGCAGCGGCTGCCGGAGGAGCCGGGGGCGGAGCTGGTGCGGACGGACTACATCTCGCGCTTCGCCGGCCGCGACCTGGACGACATCCGCGCGATCGTCGGCGGCGGCGAGGAGGAGGACCGGCGCTTCGCCGCGGTGGATCAGCTCTCACGCGTCAATCTCGGCCTGTACCGGACCTATGTGCAGCCCGCCATGCGGGCCGCGAGCAACGAGGCCACGGCGGACTGGCTGCGCCGGATGCACCCGCTGCGCCTCGGCTACGAGATGTTCTCCGACCACAATCCCTTCCTGCGAATGCTGGAGCCGCTGGCGGAGCAGGTGCGGGAGAACCGCCGGCCCGCCACGCCGGACAATCCCTTCCTGGCGATGCAGCAGCGCTTCTCCGACGAGGTCGTGCGCTCGCTCGACCTGTACCGGGAGATGCGCGACACGGCCTGCGAGCGCTTCTTCGAGGGCTTCTACGGCTCCGCTGCCGTGCAGGCGGCGCTGGGCATGCGCGCCGACAACCGCCCGCCGCGCCGCCGGCCGGGGCTGGAGCCGGAACGCCGGCAACTGGTGCGCCAGCGCGCGGCGGCGCTGCACGATCGCATCGCCGAGGGCGGACTGCCGGAGGCGCTGATCCGCTCCATGCTCTATGTCGGCCTGGCGGAGCGCGCCGCCGACCAGCGCAGCTTCGAGCTGCTGCGGCAGATGCGGCGGGAGAACGGTTCCGGCATGGACCTGCCGACCTTCAAGGCCGTGGTGCGGATGCAGTTCTTCATGCTGCTGCTGGACCCCGAGGAGGCGCTGGCCGCCCTGCCGCGCATGCTTTCCGGCACGCCCGGCGACGTGGTGGAGCAGGCGATGGAGAAGCTGCGCGCGGTGCTGACCGCGGGCGAGCCGCTGTCCAGCCGCGCGGCGGGGCGGCTGGAAACGATCGAGCGGATCTTCCGCACGGCGGCGGGGGAGGGGCGCCATGCCCTGCCCTCGCCCGACGAGACCGCGCGGGCGATCGAGGACAGCACCGGGATCGCGGAGCAGGCACCCGACAAGGACACCGTCGCGGCCTCCCCGGAAAAGGAGCGCCCGGCGGAAAGGCGCCCGGAGGGACATCCGGAGGGGCACAGGGAAGCGGCCTCCGCGCGGCGGCGGCGCCCCAGAGGGGATTGAGCCCGTGACCGTGGAATCCGCGGCCGGGGGCGGCCCGATCCAGAACCGGCTCTTCGACGAGATCGTCGTCGGCGACAGCGCCAGCCTGACGCGCACGGTCTCGCCGGAGGTGGTCGCGCTCTATGCCGCGGCCTCCGGCGCGCCGAGGCAGGGGGGCAAGCCGGTGGCGCACGGCATGCTGGCCGGGGCGCTGATCGCCAACCTGCTGGGCAACGAGCTGCCCGGCGCGGGCACCGTCTATCTCGGCCAGGAGATGCGCTTCGGCGCGCCGGTCCTGGCCGGCGACACGCTGGTGCTGCGGGTGACGGTGAAGGACAAGCAGCCCGCCCATCGGCTGGTGCTGCTCGACTGCGACTGCCGGCGCGGCGATGGCGAGGTGGTGCTGACCGGCACGGCCACCGTTTCCGCCCCCGCCGAGCGCGCCAGCAGCCCGGGCATGAGCGAGACGCCGGCGCTGATCCTGAAGCGCGCGCGGCACTACGAGGCGCTGATCCGCCGCGTCGCCGGCCATGGCACGCCGATCCCCTGCGCCGTGGCCCATCCTTGCGAGCATACGGCACTCGAGGGGCCGCTGGATGCGGGGCGGGAGGGCATCATCCGCCCGATCCTGGTCGGACCGGTGGCGAAGATCCGCGCCGTGGCGGAGGAGGCGGGGCTCGACCTCGGCGGCGTGGAGATCCAGGACGCGCCCCACAGCCATGCCGCCGCCGCCCAGGCCGTGGCGCTGGTGCGCGGCGGGCAGGCGGCGCTGCTGATGAAGGGCAGCCTGCATACGGACGAGCTGCTGCACGCCGTGCTGGACAAGGAGGCCGGGCTGCGCACCGCCCGCCGGCTCAGCCATGTCTTCATCATGGACGTGCCGACCTATCCGGAGCCGCTCTTCATCACCGATGCCGCGATCAACATCGTGCCGGACCTGAAGACCAAGGCCGACATCGTGCAGAACGTCGCCGACCTGCATCGCGGCCTGGGCCTCGGCGCGCCGCGCGTGGCCATCCTCTCGGCGGTGGAAACGGTGAACCCGGCCATCCCCGGCACGCTGGACGCGGCGGCGCTGTGCAAGATGGCCGATCGCGGCCAGATCACCGGCGCGCTGCTGGACGGGCCGCTGGCCATGGACAATGCCATCAGCATGGAGGCCGCGCGCATCAAGGGCATCCGGTCCGAGGTCGCGGGCCGTGCCCAGGTGCTGGTGGTGCCGGACCTGGAGGCGGGCAACATGCTGGCCAAGAACCTGACCTTCCTGGCCGGGGCGGAGGCCGCGGGCATCGTGCTCGGCGCCCGCGTGCCCATCATCCTGACCAGCCGGGCCGACAGCGTGCGGGCGCGGCTGGCCTCCTGCGCCGTGGCGGCGCTCTATGCCCAGGCCCTGGCCAAGAAGCCCGCCGCGACCGGAGCCCCCGCATGAGCGAGACCGTCCTTGTCCTGAACGCCGGCAGTTCCTCGATCAAGTTCCAGCTCTACGAGATCGGCGAGAGCGAGAGCCTGCGGCGCCGCTTCAAGGGGCAGATGGGCGGCATCGGCAGCGCGGCGCCGCGCCTCCACGCCGTGGACGCGGAAGACCGCGTGCTGGTGGACGAGGCGATGGAGGCCGAGGCCGCCGACACGATGGAGGAAGGCCAAGCGGCGCTGGGCGGCTGGCTGATGGCGCATCTGGGCACCCCGCCCGTCGCCGTCGGGCATCGCGTGGTGCATGGCGGCCCGGATTTCGCCGCGCCCGTGCTGGTGGACGACGCGGTGCTGGCGGCGCTGGAGGCGCTGGTGCCGCTGGCGCCGCTGCACCAGCCCTTCAACCTCGCGCCGATCCGCTCCATCCGCGCGCGGCGGCCGGACCTGCCGCAGGTCGCCTGTTTCGACACCGCCTTCCACCGTGGCCATCCGGAGGTGGCGGAACGCTTCGCCATTCCGGAATCCCTCTACCGGCAGGGTGTGCGGCGCTACGGCTTCCACGGCCTGTCCTACGAATACATCGCCAGGCGCCTGCCGGAGGTGGCGCCGGAGATCGCGCAGGGCCGCGTCGTGGTGGCGCATCTGGGCAACGGCGCTTCCGCCTGCGCCATCGCGGACGGGCGCAGCATGGACAGCACCATGGGCTTCACCGCGCTGGACGGCCTGCCCATGGGCACGCGCCCCGGCAACCTCGATGCCGGGGTCGTCGTCCACCTCGCCTCCCAGGGCATGGATGCGGCGGCGTTGCAGGACTTCCTCTACCATGACTGCGGGCTGAAGGGCCTGTCCGGCTTCAGCAGCGACATGCGGGAGCTGCTGGCGAGCGACGTGCCCTCCGCCCGGCTGGCCATCGACTATTTCTGCTACCACACCGCCAAGGCGATTGCCGCGCTGGCCACCGCCATGGGGGGGATCGACGGCATCGTCTTCACCGCCGGCGTGGGCGAGAACGCGGCCCCGGTGCGCGAGGCGATCCTGCACCACTGCGCCTGGATGGGGGTGGAACCCGACCCCGTCCGCAACGCCGCGCATGGCCCGCTGATCTCCACCGGGGACAGCTGGCTGCGCGCCTATGTCATCCCGACCAACGAGGAACGCATGATCGCCCGCCACACGCTGGACGTGCTGCGGGGCCGCGCCGGGGGAACAGCGGCATGATCCCGCGCGAACGCGTCACGCTGGAAGGCCGGCGCGGCCTCGTCACCGGCATCGCCAATGACAGTTCCATCGCCTGGGGCTGCGCCCGCGCCTTCCGTGGCCTGGGCGCGGAGCTCGCCGTCACCTATCTGAACGACAAGGCGAGGCCGCATGTGGAGCCGCTGGCGCGGGAGCTGGAGGCGCCCATCCTCATGCCGCTGGACCTGGAGCAGCCGGGCCAGCTCGAAGCCGTTTTCGAGCGCATCGGGCGGGACTGGGGGCAGCTCGACTTCCTGCTGCATTCCATCGCCTTCGCCCCCCGCGAGGATCTGCACGGGCGCGTGGTGGACTGCTCGCGCGACGGCTTCCTGCGCGCCATGGACATCTCCTGCTGGTCCTTTCTGCGCATGGCAAAGCTCGCCGAGCCGCTGATGATGCGCGGCGGCGCGCTCTTCTGCATGAGCTACTACGGCTCCCAGCGCGTGGTGGAGCACTACAACATGATGGGGCCGGTGAAGGCCGCGCTGGAAAGCGCCACGCGCTACCTCGCCGCCGAACTCGGGCCCCAGGGTATCCGCGTCCACGCCATCTCGCCCGGCCCGCTCAAGACCCGCGCCGCTTCCGGCATCAACGACTTCGACGAGATGCTGGAACGCGCCCAGAGCACCGCCCCCGCCCGCAGCCTCGTCTCCATCGAGGATGTTGGCCTCGCCACCGCCTATCTCGCCACCGATGCCGCGAAGCTCGTCACCGGGCAGACGCTCTACATCGACGGCGGCTACAACATCATGGGCTGAGGGGCGCCGATCACGCCGCCGCGGCGGCGGAGGCCGAGCGGATGCCGAGATAGGCCTCGACGATGCGCCGGTCGGCCTGGAGCGCGCCCGGGTCGCCTTCCAGCACGACGGAGCCGTTTTCCAGCACGTAGCCGTAATCGGCGATGCGCAGCGCGGCGCGGGCATTCTGTTCCACCAGCAGGATGGAGACGCCGTTGCCGCGCAGGTCGGCGACGCTCTGCAGGATCTCCCGCACCACCAGGGGGGCGAGGCCGAGGCTGGGCTCGTCGAGCATCAGCAGGCGCGGCTCGCCCATCAGGGCGCGGCCCATGGCCAGCATCTGGCGCTCGCCGCCGGACAGCGTGCCGGCCTCCTGCCGCCGCCGCTCCTTCAGGCGCGGGAAGAGGCGGAAGACCTCCTCCAGCATGGGCTCGGCGCTGCCGGAACGGCGCAGGCGGAAGCGGCCGAGGCGGAGGTTGTCCTCCACCGTCATGCTGGTGAAGAGCTCGCGCTTCTCCGGCACGAGGCTGATGCCGTCGCGCACGCGTTCCTCGATGCCCTGCCGGGCGAGGCTGTGCCCGGCGAAGGCGACCTCGCCGCGCGACGGCAGCACGCCCATGATGGCGTTCAGCAGCGTGCTCTTGCCCGCGCCGTTCGGGCCCAGGATGGTGACGATGCTGGCCTGCGGCACGGCCAGCGACACGCCGGACACGGCGGGCACGCTGTCATAGGCGACGTGCAGGTCGCGCACCGCGAGAATGGGCGTCATGCCGCGCTGCCCAGATAGGCGTCGATCACCGCCGGGTTGTCCTGGATCTCCCGGGGGCGTCCCTGCGCCAGCTCGGCGCCGAAGCTCATCACCACCAGCCGGTCGGTGAGGTTCATCACGAAATCCATGTCGTGCTCCACCAGCAGGATGGTCATGCCCTCGTCGCGCAGCCCGTCCAGCAGCTGTGCCAGCGCCTCCTTCTCCATGTGGCGCAGCCCGGCGGCGGGTTCGTCGAGGAGGAGGACCACGGGATCGAGGCAGAGCGCGCGGGCGATCTCCACCAGCCGCTGCTGGCCGAGGGAAAGCTCGCTCGCCACCAGGTGCGCGACGGCGCCGAGGCCGACACGCTCGATCTGCCGCCGCGCCTCGGCGAAGATCCGCGCCTCCTCCGCCCCGTCCAGCGCCAGCGCGCCGCGCAGCGCCCCGGCGGCGCCGCGCAGGTGGACGCCGAGCGCCACGTTGTCCAGCACGGTCATGCCGTGCACCAGCTTCACGTGCTGGAAGGTGCGGGCGATGCCGAGCCGCGCGACGCCGCGCGCCGGCAGGCCGCCGATCTCGCGGCCCAGGAAGGCGACGCGGCCGCCCGTCGCGGCCAGCACGCCGGTCAGCAGGTTGAAGGTGGTGCTCTTGCCGGCGCCGTTCGGGCCGATCAGCCCGGTGATCTCCCCGGCGCGCAGGGCGAAGCCGACATCGTTCACCGCCACCAGCCCGCCGAAGACCTTGCGCAGCCCCTCGGCGCGCAGCACCTCCTCGCCCTGGCGCGGCTGCTGCCGCACCGGCAGGGGTCCGGCCTCCGTGGGAAGCGGGACAGGGGCGGGGGCCCGGCGCGCGGCGAGGCGGAAGAGGCGCGCGAAGCGGGGCCAGAGACCGTCCGGCGCGAATTGCAGCAGCAGGATCAGCAGCGCGCCGAAGACGATGGTCTCGAAATTCCCCTGGGCGCCGATGAGCGCGGGCAGCAGCGTCTGCAACTGGTCGCGCAGCAGGGTGACGATGGCGGCGCCCAGCACCGCGCCGCCGATATGCTGCACCCCACCCGTCACGGCCATCAGCAGGTAGTCGATGCTGGTGTTCAGGCCGAAGGGGGAGGGGTTCACCGTGCGCTGGAAATGCGCGTAGAGCCAGCCCGCGAGACCCGCCAGCAGCCCGGCATAGACGAAGGCCAGGATGCGCGCGTTCAGCGTGTTCACGCCGCAGGATTCCGCCGCCATGGCGCCGCCGCGCAGCGCCCGGATGGTGCGCCCGGCGCGGGAGCGCAGCAGGTTGCGGGTCAGCAGCATGGCCGCCGCCAGGAAGAGCAGCACCAGCAGCGCGAAATGCCGCGCCTCGATCAGCGGGACGCCGAACAGGGAGACCGGCGGGATGCCGCTGATGCCGTCATAGCGGTGGAAGATGTCGAGATTGCCGATCAGGTAGAAGAAGGAGACGTTCCAGGCGATGGTCGCGACGGCGAGGTAATGGCCCCGCAGCCGCAGCGTGATCGCGCCGATCCCCCAGGCCAGCAGCCCGGCCGCCAGCACCGAGAGCGGCAGGGTGAGCCAGGGCGAGACGCCGTGTTCCGTGGTCAGGATCGCGGTGGTGTAGGCGCCGATGCCGACGAACATCGCCTGGCCGAAGGAGATCAGCCCGCCGATGCCGGACAGCACGACGAGGCCCAGCACGGTGAGCGAGGCGATGCCGATATAGCCTGCCAGCACCGCCCAGAAGCCCGGCAGGCCGGGCCAGAGCAGCAGCGCGGCGGCGAGCAGCAGGGCGGCGAGGGGAAGGAGGCGCGAGGCCATGCTCAGTGCTCCTCGTCCAGGCTCTGCGGCATGCGCCAGGAACGCCAGAGCAGCACGGGGATGATGATCATGAAGACCAGCACCTCCTTGAAGGCGCTGGCCTGGAAGCTGGCGAAGCTTTCCACCAGCCCGATCAGCAGCGCCCCCGCCGCGGCGAGGGGATAGCTGGCCAGCCCGCCGACGATGGCGGCGACGAAGCCCTTGAGCCCGATCAGGAAGCCGGTGTCGTAGTAGATCGTGGTGAGTGCCGAGACCAGGATGCCGCTCACCGTGCCGATCGCGGCGGCGAGGCCCAGGGCGGTGCGGCCGCAGAGATCGGGCGAGATCGCCACCAGCCGGGCGCCAAGCGGGTTCACCGCCGTGGCGCGCAGCGCCTTGCCCAGCAGGCTCTGCTCGAAGAACAGGAACAGCGCCGCGATCAGCAGCAGCGTCATCAGCACCACGGCGATGGACTGGCCGGAAACCAGGAGCGGCCCGATCTCGATCACCGCGTCGGACAGCGCCTCGGTGCGGAAGCCCTCGGCGCCGAAGAAGACCAGGCCGAGCCCGGTGAGCGCCAGGTGAAGGGCGACGGAAACGATCAGCAGCACCAGCACGCTGGCCTGGATCATCGGGCGATAGACGATGTCGTAGAGGAAGACGCCCATCGGCACGACGATCAGCAATGTCAGCGCCACCATCGCCAGCGGCGGCGCGCCCAGCGCGAGGGCGGCGCGCGCCAGCCCCCAGGCCAGCAGCGGCAGCAGTACGGGCATGGCGAGGCGCCGCGCCTGCTGCGCCGGGGGCAGGCCGCGCCCGGTCCAGAGCCGCAGCAGGGCGGTGGCGAGGCCCAGCAGCATCAGCAGCCAGACCGTGCCCGGCATCTGCCCGGCCTCCAGCACCGCGAGCGTCAGCGCCCCGAAGCTCACGAATTCCCCGATCGGCACGAAGACGATGCGCGTCACGGTGAAGACGATCACCAGGGAAAGGGCGATCAGCGCGTAGATGGCGCCGCTCACGACCCCGTCCTGCAGCAGCACCAGGAGGATGGAGAGATCCACGACCGTGTTCCGTCAGAGGGAGGACCGGCCCTTCCCCGCCCATTTGGGCCATGCCCGGCGGGGCAGGGAAGGGCCGCGTGCCGCTACTGCGGCAGGAGCTTCCAGGTGCCGTTCTGGATGGTGACCATCACGCGCGAGGGCTCGCCCTGGCCGACATGGTCGGTCGGCGACATGGTCGCGGTGCCGTTCACGTAGACGACGCCCTTCAGCCCCTCCAGCGCATCGCGCAGCGCGGCGCGGAACTCGGGCGTGCCGGGCTTCGCCTTGTCGGCGGCGACGGGGATGGCGTGGCTCAGCAGGATGCCGGCATCGTAGGCATGCGCGCCGAAGGTGGAGACGCTGCCCTTGCCGTTCTCCGCCTCGTAGGCGTCGCGGTACTTGCGCGCCGTTTCGCGCGAGGGATGGCTGTCGGGGAGCTGGTCCACCACCACCACCGGGCCGACGGGGAGGATCTCGCCCTCCACGTCCTTGCCGCCCACGCGCAGGAAGTCGGCATTGGCCACGCCATGCGTCTGGTACACCGCGCCGCGGAAGCCGCGCTCCTTCAGCCCGCGCGCCGGCAGCGCCGCCGGCGTGCCCGCGGCGATGATGAAGACGGCGTCCGGCTTCGCGGAGACCACCTTGAGCACCTGCCCGGTGACGCTGGTGTCGGAGCGGGCATAGCGTTCCTCCGCCACGACGCGGATCTTCCGCTCCTCCAGCAGGGGCTTCATCACGCCCATCCAGCCATCGCCGTAGGAATCGCTGAAGGCCACCACGCCCAGCGTCTTCACCCCCGCCTTGGCCATGTGGTCGGCCACGGCCTGGGCCATCAGCGCATCGTTCTGCGCGGTCTTGAAGACCCAGCGGCGCCGCTCATCCACCGGGGAGACGATGGCGGAGGAGCCGGCGAGCGAGATCATCGGCACCTTCTGCTCCGCCGCGACCTCGACCATGGCGATGGAGGCCGGGGTGACGCTGGAGCCCACCACCGCATCCACCCGGTTCTCGGCGATCAGCTTGCGCATGTTGGCGACCGCGCGGGTGGTGTCGGACCCGTCGTCGAGGATGATCCATTCCACCGGCTGGCCGCCGAACTCCTTGGGCAGCAGGCGCACTGACTTGCCCTCGGGGATGCCCAGCGAGGCACCCGGCCCTGTCTCCGACAGGGTGACGCCGATGCGGACGGGATCGGCCGCCGAGGCGGGCGAGGCGGCGGAAAGGGAAGCTCCGAGCACCAGCGCGAGGCCGGCGGCATATTTCCACATCGTTTACGCTCCCTGTGGCCGGGATTCTCTGGTCCCGTGCCTCGTCATTCCCGTCCCTACGCCGGACCCGGCCCTGACGGAAGCAGGCAGCGGCGGAACGGTGATCGGAGAAAAGAATTGACCAGCCAGCCGGTCAAATCAACCTTTTCCATGGGTCCGGCAGGGCCGGTCCGGCGATCAGGCGAAGGGGTTCTTCGTTTCGTCCACATTCCCCCCGGTGGCGACCTTGTCCGGGAGCTTCTCCGCCTCGCTCTCCAGCACCGCCAGGGCGGCGGAAAGCAGCGCGTGCAGTTCCTTCGCCAGGGCCAGCCCCTGCTTGTCCCGGGTCAGGTCCAGGCTGCCATAGAGGGCGATACGGTCCTGGCCGTTCTCGACCTTCAGGCCGCCGATCTCGGCGGCGGCGGCATCGTCGGCGAAGGGCTTGAGCTTCGTCATGCGGCAACTCCTTTCAGCGGCACGGGCGAGTGTTCCCGGTGGCCCGCCGGCGCGGCCGGCCATCAGCGGCGTCCCAGCACGCGGAGCAGCAGCAGGATGACCACCACGGCCACCACCGCCGCGATGACCAGCGCCATGCGGCTGCCCATGATGCCCGGGCCGGCCGGGGATGCCACGGACGTGTCGCGGCGGGCGACGCTGCGGTTCGATGCCGTGCCGCTGCTCGCCACCTGTCCGCCGGTCTGACCTTCGCAACTGCCGCGGATGTTGTTCGGCGTCGGCTCCGGCAGAGCCATGGCCCGGGCGCGGATCGCGGGGGCGAGGGAGGGGAAGGCGTTGATCCCGGCGATGTCGCGCAACTCGTCCAGCGACACGGCCCGCCAGGACAGGCCCGGCCCGTTCGGCGCCAGATAGGCCCCGGCCACCCCCCGATCCGGCAGGTAGATGGCCTTGTAGAGCGAGGTCGGCACCAGCACGCGCCGGTTCAGGCGGCGCAGGTTCTCACCCTGGAAGACCGGTCCGGTCACCACCCAGACCTCGCCATCCTCCGTGGCAAGGTCGCGCACCGTGCTCTCGACCCCCTCCCAGAGACAGCGATTCGATTCCGGCGCCTGGGGCACGATATTGGCCAGCGAGAAGCTCTCATGCTGCGAGCTGGGCGTGGCCATGTCGCCTGAGGGTGCCATATGCCCCCTGTCGAAGCCGGAGCGTGCGTAATCCGACAGCCGTGACCGCTGCTCTTCCGGCAACTGGTCCTCGGCATGGAAGGCGTCGTCGCGTGGCACCCGGCGCGCCTGCTGGATGCGGTCGCGGGTCAGATGTTCGGACACCGCCAGCGGCGTGCGCGAGACGCCGCTGTAGAGGACGGCGAAACCCTCGAAACAGAGGCGGCTGGTGTCCCGCTCCAGCGCCGGGCGCGTGACCGACGGCGCGATGCCATCGGGGTGATGCCGCGTACAGGCCTCGGATGCATGGGCCGATGGCGCGCCAAGCAGCAGCACTAGCGCAGGCAGAAGAATCAGGACCAGGGGGCGCCAGCGGCGGATCACGGGACGGGACATGATGCATCCACTCCCATGTTCACCGCGCCCTGAACAGACGGCAGCGCCGCCTTCCAGCCGGCCGGAAGCGTGCCGCTGTTTCCCGTGAAACCACCCGGTGCTCCCTGGCGGGATATGGATGATCAGGCCGGGGGCAGAGGGGCTCTGCCCCTCTGGACACCCCGCCAAGGGACGTTAGTCCCTTGGAACCCTGTGAGCGCTCCGCGAGGAGGGGGGACAGGACACCGGTCGCCGGATGGCATACCGGCGGAACAACCCCCTCCTCGCGGAGCGCTCATGGCGGGGTCTCGGGGGGATACCATCCCCTGAGCGGCCCCTCCTTCAGCAAAGGGTCCGGGAGGCAGAGCCTCCCGGAGCGACACGCCTGATCCATTCAGACATCCGGCATCCCGAGGGCCACGGCGCGGCGGGCCATGGCGAGGGCGCCGGGGCGGGAGCGGGCGGCGCCGATGAAGCGGCGCAGGTGGACGAAGACGGCATCAGGCACGCCCGAGGCTTCGGCGAGATCCTTGTCCTGCAGCCCGGCCCAGGCCTCGGGTAGGGGCAGGCGCTGGGCGAAGGATTTCGGCTCCGGCGGCATGGTGTCCACCATCCAGTTGCCGTTGTTCACCGGATAGATGGCGTAGAGCACCGGCAGGTCGTGGTGGAAGACGGCGCTCTTCCAGGGCATGCGACGGTCGAGTTCCAGGATGCGCCGGTCGGTGGAGGCCGCATGCGCCGCCACGACCTGGGCATCGGCGGCGAGGCGGGCGCGCTGGGCCTCGACCCGGCGGCGCAGCACTGCCTCGACCAGGGCGACGGCCTCCAGGAAGGCGGCGTCCTCGGCACCCTGGTCCTCCGCGCCCGGCGTGTCCCAGGCCGGGTTGCAGTCGCTCACCAGGCTGGCGAGGTCCATGCTGCCGCGCGAGGTGGCGACGCCGTTGTCCACCTCGTCGATGAAGCGGACCATGGAAGCATCGAGATCCGCCGTGATGGCCTTGGCGAAGCCGGAATCCTCCGGCCGCAACAGGGCGCGCACCGCCGCCTCACCATGGGTCTGCCAGACCAGCCCGGCGGAGCTGAAGGGCGTGCCGTCCGGCCGCACCGGGGCACCGCGCTGGTGGTGGTCGAACCGCTGCGCCGCCGTGTCATAGACCAGCCCCACATCCCAGACCACGTCGCCTTCGGCGATGCGGCCCGCATCGCGGGTGCGCAACAGGACATGGTCGTGGCCCGGAGCATGCAGCCCCAGCGCGAGGCGCAGCGCGACATAGGCGAAGGCCTCGTCGCAATGGAAGCTGCCACTATGGGTGACGAGAAGGGGGAGGCGGGGTTCGGACATGCCGGCTCTGTAGCCGTCCCTGGCCAAGGGCGGCAGGGGCGATCCGTCTTTCCGGCCATGATGGAACGGCACCCCGCTTCCCGGGACACGGGGAATTCCCGGGACACGGCGTGCAGGCTGGCCCCCTCCGCCGGCCCTGGATGGGGTCCGGAGAAGGCTTTAGGAGCTTGCCTGTGGTTCATCGCGGGAAAGTGACACGTGTTCCGAACGGTGGACGTGCCGCTTTCCGAGGATTTCCATGCCTTCTTTCAGGTTCGTATGAATTTTATTACATAGTATAAATATTGATATAAATCTCGGACATCGTATATCAGTAGGCAGTTCCTAAGCCAAAAGGCTTCAACCAGGGGTTGCCACAATGGGTTTCGTCCAGAGCCCGCGCCATGCCTTTCCGAACGCGGATTTCAGCCCCGCCCCCAACGGTGCCGCAGAGGCCGGCATTTCCCGCCCCTGGGGTCATGGCCGGATCCACCGGTGGCTGGACAAGGCACGGCAGCACGGCCTGAGCCTGCCTTCCAACCTCGCCGCCCGCGCGTTGCGCCTGCCCTGGACCGACCGCCTCGTGGGCGATGCGCAGGCCAGGGCGCGTGCCGCTCATCTCCCCGAGCTTCCCGCGCTTTCCGCAGCGGACGCGGCCCTTCTCCGAACCCTCCTGCGGGACGGCGTCTGCGTCACCTCACTGGAGGAACTGGGCCTGCCAGGCACGGCTGCGATGCTGGCCAGCGCCACATCCCTGACCGACCGGCTCGCGGCACGGCGCCGCCAGCCGGAACATGCACACCGCCATACCGTCACCGCGACGGCGCAGGACCTGCTGGATTTCCCGGCGATCCTGGAATGGGGACTCGGCACGCGCCTGCTGGACCTGGTGGAGAACTACCTGGGCCTCCCGGTGGCCTATGACGGGCCGGACCACTTCTACAGCCCCGCCGATGGGCGCGAGGCCGGGCCGCGCATCTGGCACCGCGACCGCGAGGACCGGCGCATGCTGAAGATCGCCGTCTACATCAGCGATGTCGGCCCCCAGGACGGCCCCTTCGAGATCGTCCACCCCGATTTCCGCGAGCGCCTGGGTGGCCCCAGGCAGGCCGCCATCCTGCCCCAGGCGGAGCTGGAGCGCCGTATCGGCCCGGAAGGGATGGAGAAGGCGATCCGCACCTGCACCGGCCGCCGCGGCACGGTGGTGATCGCGGAGACGGCGGAGAACTACCATCGCGGCCGCCCGCCGGTGCGCAGCGACCGTTCGGCGCTCTACTACGGCTACTTCTCACGCTTCACGCCGACACCCTTCTTCTGCGAGCGTTCGCCGCTCACCCGGGCGCAGATCGCGCGGATCGCTTCCGGCCTGCCGGAGCGCCAGCACGACGCGCTGCTGTGGCGCCGCTTCCTGCCCGCCTGGAAGCGGGTCGTTCCGACCAACCGCATCCGGGTCTGAGATCCGGTGCCGGCGGGCCGCCAAGATTAAAATGCGTACATGATAATGAATTGCATTCTTATCATGGCATAATCCGGCGCAACCGAGCCTGACAGGCCCTATGCGAGGCACCTGCCGCGCCGGATAACTGATGCCATTCCGCCGGGCTCGACTGCACCATCATGCTTGTTCCATTCCTCATCATGTTCCGGGAAGGGCTGGAAGCCGCCCTGATCATCGGCCTCGTCGCGGGCTATCTCGGCCGTACCGGGCGGCGGGAATGGCTGCCCCTGGTCTGGCTCGGCATCGGGGCAGGGGTGCTGGTCAGCCTGGGAGCGGGCCTGGCGCTGGAGCTGCTGAGCGCCGAGTTCCCGCAGCGCGGTCAGGAGATCTTCGAGGCCGTGGTGGGCCTGGCCGCCGTCGGCATGCTCACCGCCATGGTCTTCTGGATGAGGCGGGCCGCCCGTTCGGTGAAGGCGGAGATGCAGGATCGCATCGACGCCGCGCTGATGGGGGAAAAGCGTGGCTTCGCTTTGCTGGCCATGGTCTTCCTGGCCGTGGCGCGTGAAGGGCTGGAGGCGGCGGTCTTCCTGCTCGCCGTCATGCGGCAGAGCCCCGGCCCGGCCGCGCCCCTCGGCGCCCTGGCCGGGCTGCTGCTCGCCGTCGCGGTGGGCGTCGCCATCACCTGGGGCGGACTGAGGCTCGACCTGCGGCGCTTCTTCCGCTGGAGCGGCGTGCTGATCCTGCTGGTGGCGGCCGGGCTCCTGGCGGGCTCGCTGCGCGCGCTGCACGAGGCCGGGCTGTGGAACGGCCTCCAGGCGACGGTCTTCGATCTGAGCGACATCCTGCCCGCCGATGGCGTGGCAGGGTCGGTGCTGGCCGGTCTGCTCGGCTACAGCGACCGCCCGGCCCTGGGAGAGGTGCTGGTCTATCTGGTCTTCCTCGCTGTCACCCTGCCGCTCTTCCTGAGGCCCATGGCCGGTGCTTCCGCCATTCCCTCGCCGGCGCGGCAGGCCGTGCCGGCCGGCGTGGCCCCGGCGCCGCCACGGCTGAAGCCCGTGCTGGGCCTCATGGCCCTGCTGGCCCTGGCGGTGCTGGGCCTCGGCGCCGCCTCGCTGCGGCTGGAACGCCGCGAGGCCGGGGCAGGGGAGGCGCACAGCATCACCGTGGCCATCACGGAGCGGGGCTGCGAGCCCGGCGAGTTCAGCATTCCCGCCGGACGCACTGCCTTCCGCATCGTCAACCGCAGCGACCGTGCCCTGGAATGGGAGATCCTGGACGGCGTGATGGTGTTGGAGGAGCGGGAGAACATCGCTCCCGGGCTCACCCAGGGGCTGACGGCGCGGCTGGAGCCGGGCACCTATGCCATCACCTGCGGCCGCCTCAGCAATCCGCGCGGCCGGCTGACCGTGCTGCCCGCCGCGGCCAGCGCACCCTGGCGCCCGGAGCCCCGCGACCTGCTCGCCCCCATGGCCGAGTACAAGGTCCATGTCACCCTCCAGGTCATGGCCATGCAGGAGGCTGTGGAGGACCTGGGCGAGGCGCTGGACAAGGGCGACACGGCGCAGGCCGGGCGGCTGATCGCCGAGGCAGGCCAGGCCCGCGACCAGCTCCTGCCGGCCCTCCAGCTTCTGCCCGAGGCCCGGGAAGCTCTGGCCTCGGTGTCGAGCGGGCTTGCCCGGCTGACGGCCTCACTGCCGGTTGCCGGATCGGGCGGCGCCGATGTCCCACGTGAAACACTGGAAACACTGGCGCGCCTGCGAGCGGATAGCGGGGCCCTCTTCGCACGGATCGGCGACGCCCGCATCACGCCCGCGTCCATGGCGGCGGGAGCATCACGGTCGCTGCGCGGTCCGGACGCCATCACACCCGCCTCGCTGGATGGTGTCGGGCGCGTCGTTTCCCTGCTGCGGTCGCTCGCCATCCGGCTGGACCCGGAGCTACAGGCCAGCCTCGACCGCTCGCTTGCCGAGGCGGGGAAGGGGAACCGGAGCGCCTTTCCCATTCTGGCCGCAGATCTCGAAAGGCTGGGCCGGCAGTTGGAGACCGACTGAGATGCAGTTTCACGCAGACCGGATGGGACCGGCATGACACGGAATTCCTGCCCCTTTGCCGCCGGGCGGCGCGGCCTGCTTCTGGGGCTGGCGGGCGGTGCCGGGCTCGCGACCACGGCTGTCGCGGCACCGCTGATGCAGGAGCCGCCCGGGCGCGACGCGGCCGAGGCACGGCAGGCCGTCGCCTTCCACGGGTCGCACCAGCCGGGCATCCTCAACCCGCCGCCTGCCGCCGGCATGGTTGCCGCCTTCGACGTGCTCGCACCCGACCGCGCCGGGCTGGAGCGCCTTTTCCGCCTGCTGACGGGACGGATCGCCTTCCTGATGGCAGGCGGCACGCCGCCTGAGGCCGACCCGCGCTTTCCGCCGGCGGATTCCGGAATCCTGGGACCGGAGATCGTTCCGGATGGGCTGACCGTCACCGTGGCGCTGGGTGCCTCGCTCTTCGACGGCCGCTATGGCCTCGCCGCGCGGAAGCCCGTGCATCTGGAGGTCATGCGGCGCTTCCCCAATGACGCGCTGGAACGCGACTGGTGCCATGGCGACCTGCTCCTCCAGGTCTGCGCCAACACGCCGCAGAGCACGATCCACGCCCTGCGCGACATCATCAAGGCGGCGCCCGACCTGCTGCGCCTGCGTTGGAGGCTCGACGGCACGCTGCCGCCCGCCAGCGGTGGCCAGGCCCCACGCCAGACGCCGCGCAACCTGCTGGGTTTCAAGGACGGCACCGCCAACCTCGATCCCACCGACCCCGCCCTCATGGAGCGCCATATCTGGGTGGGGCCGGAGGATGGCGAGCCTGCCTGGGCACGGGGCGGCAGCTACCAGGTGGTGCGGATCATCCGGAACTTCGTGGAGCGCTGGGACCGCACCCCCTTGCAGGAACAGCAGCAGATCTTCGGCCGCGACAAGCGGGAGGGCGCGCCACTCGGCCTGGAGCGGGAGCATGACATCCCCGACTACGCCGCCGATGCCGAGGGGAAGCGCATCCCCCTCGATGCCCATATCCGGCTGGCCAATCCGCGCACGCCGGAAACCGCCGACAGCCTGATCCTGCGCCGGCCCTTCAACTATGACCGGGGGGTCACGCGCGCCGGGCAGCTCGACATGGGGCTGCTCTTCATCTGCTTCCAGCGCAACCTCAGGCGCGGCTTCATCGCCGTGCAGGAACGCCTGAACGGCGAGCCGTTGGAGGAATACATCAAGCCCACCGGCGGCGGCTATTTCTTCGCCCTGCCCGGCGTGCCGGACCCCGGCCGGTATCTCGGCCAGGGGCTGATCGAAGCTGCCTGACGCCGCCATCCATCCCCCGCTCAACCGAGGAATTCCGGACCATGCCGCCCATCGCCGTTCCCACCCGGCGCCGCCTCCTTGCCAACGCCATGGCGCTGGCCCTGCCCCTGGCCCTGCCCCTGGCGCTGCCGGGCCTGTCGCGCGCCGCCCGGGCAGCCCCGCCGGCCTCGCCGCTCGACCTCGCCGAGCCGATCGCGCAGTACAAGATCTATGTGCTGGGCGAGGTGCGGCAGCTCATCCGCCAGACACGCAGCTTCACCGAGGCGATCAAGGCCGGGGACCTCGCCAAGGCCCGCGCCCTCTATGCGCCGGCCCGCGCGCATTACGAGCGCATCGAGCCGATCGCGGAGCTTTTCGACGACCTCGACAAGAGCATCGATTCCCGTGCCGACGACCATGACGAGGGCGAAAAGGACACGGGCTTCACCGGCTTCCACCGCCTGGAATACGGCCTCTTCGCGAAGAACTCGACCGAGGGGCTGGCGCCCTTCGCCGACAAGCTGCTCGCCGATGTGCAGGAGCTGGAAACCCGCATCCGCGGCCTGACCACCCCGCCCGAGAAAGTGGTGGGCGGCGCCGCTGCGCTGATCGAGGAGGTCGCGGCCACCAAGATTTCCGGCGAGGAGGACCGCTACAGCGGCACGGACCTGTGGGACTTCAACGCCAATGTCGAAGGCGCCCGCAAGATCGTGGAGCTGCTGACGCCGCAGCTGAAGAAGGCCGACCCCGCCCTGCTGTCCAAGGTCGATGCCAACTTCACGCAGGTGGAAGCCATCCTCGCCAAGTACCGCACCAAGGATGGCGGCTTCGAGAACTACGAGAAACTCACCCCCGCCGACCGCAACGCCCTCCAGGCCCCCATCACCACCCTGGCCGAGGACCTGTCCCGCCTTCGCGGCACGCTCGGGCTGGGGTGATCGGAGCTGGGAACCGGGGGGCGCTGCCTCCCGGACCCTTTGCTGAAGGAGGGGGCTTCGACCGCCGTCGTACCATCCGGCGACCGGCTCCTGTTCCCCCTCCTCGCGGAGCGCTCACAGGGTGCCAAGGGACTGATGTCCCTTGGCGGGGTGTCCAGAGGGGCAGAGCCCCTCTGGCCCCGGTCCGATCATTCAGCCCGCGACCGCCAGGGCCGGGCGGCGTTGCAGGGCCTCGGGGTTGACGATGACGTCGGCGGGCAGGCGGTCGTGGAAGCAGTCGAGCACGCTCTGGGCGGCCGAGAGGGCCATGCGGCGGGTGCCTTCGTGGCTGCTGGCGGCGGTGTGGGGCGAGAAGATGCAGTTCGGCGCGTCCAGCAACGGGTTGGTGGCCGAGACGGGCTCGTCGTAGAGCACGTCGATGCCGGCCATGGCGACCTGGCCGCTGCGCAGGGCCTCGGCCAGGGCCGCTTCCTCCACCAGCTTGCCGCGCGCGGCGTTGATGAAGAAGGCGCCGCGCTTCATGGCGCCAAGGAAATCCGCATTCACCAGGCCCCGCGTCTCGGCGGAGGAAGGGCAGTGCAGCGTGACGATATCCGCCACGGCCAGCCCGTCGCGGAGGTCCACCACCGCCTCGTAGCCGGAGCCCCGGATGGTGCCGACGGGGATGAAGGGATCGTAGACCAGCACGTTCAGGCCGAAGGCGGCGCAGAGCCGCGCCACGCGGGTGCCGATGCGGCCGAAGCCCAGGATCAGCACGGTGCGCCCGGCGATGTCATGCGTCGGCAGTTCCGGCACCACGCCCCAGTTCAGGTCGCGCACCCGGGCATCGTACTGCACGGTGCGGCGGGCGCAGGCGAGCATGAGCATCAGCGTATGCTCGGCCACGCTGCCGGCATTGGCCTCCGGCGTGATGGTGACCACCACGCCGCGCTGGGTCATGCCGGGGATGTCGATCAGGTCGTAGCCCACGCCGTGGCGGGCCACGATCCGCAGCCCCGGCGCCTGCGCCGCCATGGCCCCGTCGACCACGTTGGTGCGGACGATGATGCCGTTGGCCCGCGGCAGCGCCGCGTCCATGGCTTCCTTCGTCAGCTTGTGGACGACCTCCACGGTCACGCCCGGCGCCGCTTCCAGCAGCGCGATGGCATCGTCGTGGATGGGACGCATGATCAGCACATGGGGCATCTTGCCTCTAGCCTTTCTCGCAGCGGATGAAGACGGTGGAACGGTTGGCGATCTCGCCCACATCCGCGACGCCGCGGTCGGGGCCACCCTCGCCGCGCAGGGGCTCGATGCCGGAAGCCTGGAGGAAGGCGGCCGCCCGCTCCCCCTTCACGGCGAAGTTGATGTTCTGCGCGATGTCGCCGGTGCGCTTGGCCACGACCTCGGCGTTCAGCTTGGAGACGACGACGCCCAGCAGCTCGCCCCGCATGTCCAGCAGCGGCCCGCCGGAATTGCCCGGCTGCACCGGCGCGCTGATCTGGAACTGGTTCGGGTCGTTGCCCAGGCCGTTCAGCCCGTTGACCTCGCCGCGCGTGAGCTTGGGGTCGGAGGACAGTAGGCCGGTCAGCGGGAAGCCGTAGGCGACGACGCCATCCCCCCGCCGCACCGGCTCGGTGCGGAAGCGTATGGGGGGACCGTCCAGTCCCGGCACGGCGATCAGCGCGAGGTCCAGCTTCGCATCCACCTTGGCTGGCGGCACCGCGGCGAAGTTGCGGCCGTCGGGGGCGCGCACCAGCACGCGGTCGCAGCCGTTGATGACGTGGCGGTTGGTCATCACCCGCTCCCGTGCCACCAGGAAGCCCGTGCCGGAGGAGGCCCGTGCGCCGGGTTTGGGCTGTGCCTCGGGCGGGGTCGGGGCGGCGGGCCTGGCGAGGCCGGACAGGGTGACGGTGCGGTCGCCGGCGCAGATGTCCTGGCCGCGCTGGACCGCTTCCCGGCCATCGGGCGCCACCAGCCGGATGTCGAAGCGGCAGCCCGCAGCGGCGGCAGGGCGCAGCGTATAGGCGGCCTCGGGTGCCAGGGGCCCCTTCAGCAGGTTGCCGCCCCAGTCGGGACGGCCGGAGCGGACGGCGAAGAGCTGCGTGGCCTCCGCGCCGGTGCGGTTGACGATGCGGAAGGGAGAGCCGGCCTCGGCCGGGGCCGCCGGCTGGGACCCCGTCTGGGCATTGGCGGGGGACAGGAGGAGGGCCAGTCCCGCCAGGGAAAGGAGCAGGGTGTTTCGCATGGCGACGAGGATGTCATCCACGCCGCCCGGACGGTCAATCGGCTGTCGTGGCAGAGAAATCCCCATTGGGGGGAGTTTCCCGCAATGCGTCATTCAAGACAATAGAAACAACCCTGAGTAGTTCATCACGGCCGAAAGGCTTCCGGAGGAAGGGGAAGCCCGTGCCCTCCACGTCACGGTCCTGGAGGCCCGACATCAGCAGCACCCGGGCCCCGGGACAGCGGCCGCAGAGATAGCGCCCCAGCTCGGTCCCGCTGACGCCGCCGGGCAGGGCCATATCGGTCAGCAGCAGGTCGGGGAGAAAGGAGCGCAGGGCTTCCAGCGCCCCGGCGCCATCGGCCACGGCCCGTACCCGCCACCCGGCCTCGTGCAGGGTCTCCTCCATCATCCGGCGCAGGTCGGACTGGTCCTCGACCAGCAGGACGGTGCGCCCGCCGCGCATGGGCTGGAGGGATGCGGCAGGCACCTGTTCCCCAGCTGGGGCCGGGCCGGCCTCGCCTGGTCCGGACGGAGGTTCCGCTGTCTCCGTTCCGTCCGCCCACGGCAGGTAGAGGGTCAGGCTGGTGCCGCGCCCGGGCAGGCTTTCGATGGTGATCGACCCGCCCGACTGGCGCACGAAGCCATAGGCCTGCGCCAGCCCGAGGCCGCTGCCGCTTCCGACCGGCCTGGTCGTGAAGAAGGGCTCGAAGGCATGGGCGAGGGTCGTCTCGTCCATGCCATGCCCCGTATCCGTCACCTGCAGCGCCACGTAGTTGCCGGGCTCCAGCCGGAGCTCCCGTGCCTGCGGCGCGGCGAGCGGCAGGTTGGCGGCCCGCAGGCGCAGAGTGCCGCCCTCCGGCATAGCGTCGCGGGCATTGATGGCGAGGTTCAGGATCGCGCTCTCGAACTGCGCCGGGTCGGTCCGCACCATCCAGAGTCCGGGTGCCGCCTCCGCTGTCACGGCGATGGTATCGCCGATGGTGCGGGCGATCAGTTCCCGCAGCGCCGGCAGGACCTGTGCCATGTCGAGGGAACGCGGCTGCAGCACCTGCCGACGCGAGAAGGCCAGGAGCTGCCGCGTCAGATCCGCCCCGCGCTCGGCTGCCCGGCGGGCCAGGCGGGCCATGCCGCGCAGCCGCTCGTCGGGCGTCGCGGCGATGATCCGGTCCGCCTGTCCGATCACCACGGTCAGCAGGTTGTTGAAGTCGTGCGCGATCCCGCCGGTCAGCCGGCCCAGGGACTCCATGTGCCGCGCCTGGGCCAGAGCCTCCTCGGCACGCCGCCTGTCCTGCTGCTCGGCCTCCAGCGCCTGTGTCCGTTCCGCGAGGCGGCGCTCCAGTTCCGCCGCCAGTGCCTCGGCCTTCCGCCGCGCCGCCTGCGCGGTCCTCAGGCTCTGGTGCAGCAGCTCGACGAGAATGCTGTTCAGCAGGGAAACAGCGAAGAACAGCACCAGCCCCAGCACGTGCTCGGTGTCCAGGATCCGGAAACTGCCCACCGGGTCCAGCAGGAAGAACCAGGATAGCAGGCAGGACAGCACCGTGGCGGTCAGGCCGGGCCAGAAGCCGCCCATCATGGCGGCGATCAGCACCGCCGGCAGGAAGGTGACGAGCGGATAGCTGCCCGGCGTCATGACGCCGTTCAGCGCCAGCCGCAGCCCCAGCCCGGCCGCGACGAGCAGCAGGCTGGTGCCCCAGACCAGCAGGGGCCGGCCACGCCAGCGCTCCAGCACCCAGCGTTCCAGGACAAGGAGCCGTTCGGGCATCAGACGGCGGCGCGCACCATGCGCACCAGGGCGGCCACGTTCTCCGGCGGCGTCTGCGGCACGATCCCATGTCCGAGGTTGAAGACGTAGGGCCTGTTCCGCATCGCCGCCATCAGGGAGCGCGCCTCCGCCTCCAGCGCCGCCCCGCCCGCGACCAGGGCCTGCGGGTCGAGATTGCCTTGCAGCGCCAGCCCCGGCGGCAGGTTCGCCGCCGCCCAGCGCGGGTCCATGGCCGTGTCCATCCCGACCGCCTGCACCCCGGCCCGCGCGGCGTATTCCACCAGCATCGGCCCGGCCATGCGCGGAAAGCCGATGATCGGGAAGCCGGGCGGAAGCTGCTTGCGCAGGCGCCGCACCAGCTCGCCCGTCGGCTCGATCACCCAGCGGCGGAACTGCGAGGGCGGCAGCAGGCCGGCCCAGCTGTCGAAGAGCATGAGCGCCTCGGCCCCGGCCCGGACCTGGGCCAGCAGGTATTCCGCCGTCGCCTCGGTCAGGGTGCGGATGAGTCGCCCGAACAGCAGCGGATCGCCGAAGGCCATGCGGCGTGCATGGACGAACTCGCCGCCGCCGCGGCCCTCCACCATGTAGCAGGCCACCGTCCAGGGCGCCCCGGCGAAGCCGATCAGGGCGGTGCGCTGGTGCTGCACCGCCAGGGTGGCGCTGAGCAGCGCGACCGTCTCGAAGATGGGCCTCGCCCGCTCCAGGAAGCCTTCCGGCCGCAGCCCGGCGATCGCCTCGGCATCGCGCAGCGGTTCCAGCAGCGGGCCCTCGCCCTCGGCGAAGCGCAGCGGCTGCCCCAGCGCCCAGGGCACCATCAGGATATCGCTGAATAGGATGGCCGCGTCGAAGCCATAGCGCCGGAGCGGCTGGAGGGTCACCTCCGTCGCCAGTTCAGGGTTGGTGCAGAGACTCACGAAGTCCCCGGCCAGGGCCCGGACCTCCCGGTATTCGGGCAGGTAGCGGCCGGCCTGGCGCATCAGCCAGAGCGGGGGCGGCCAGACGGCTTCGCCAGCCAGGGCTCGGAGGAAGGGCTTGTCCGGCATGTCCATGGCTCCTTCTCACTCGAAAATAGGAGTCAGAGAAGAGATGAGGTGGTCTGTAGGGCCTGTGGATAAAGGGGATGCAGGGCGTCCACAGACTCACGGCGGAGTTTTCCACAGCCGCCGAGTCAGCGTGACTCGCCGAGTCAGGGCGAGTCGCTGACTCGGTCCCGGAGTCACACCATGCCTATGACTCATTCGTCCTCCCCGGCATGGAATGTGACTCGCCATCCCCGACTCTCCCAGGGCATGAGTCGGAACGGAAAGTTTTCCACCGGATGCACCATCTTCCCCGCTTCCCTCCACCGCTTCACAGTGGGGTCCATGCCCACCCGCGCCATCAACCTGCACCTGGTTTCCGACAGCACCGGCGAGACGCTGGCCTCCATGGCCCGCGCCACCTTGGCACGCTTCGAGGATCCCCATTGCCTCCAGCACCGCTGGTTCCTGGTCCGGTCCCGCTTCCAGCTCGAACAGGTGCTGGAAGGCATCCAGGCCGAGCCCGGCCCGGTGCTCTTCACCATCGCCGACCGTTCCATCCGGCACAGCCTGGAGGAGTTCTGCGGTCGGCTGGGAGTGCGCAGCCTGTCCGTGCTGGACCAGACGCTGGAGCTCCTGCAGACGGAGATCGGCGAGCACGCGCGGGAGAAGCGGGCCGCCCAGCACGTGCTGGACGCGGATTATTTCCGCCGCATCGACGCGATGCACTACGTGCTGGCGCATGATGACGGGCAGGGCACGGCGGGCATCCACGAGGCCGATGTCTGCCTCGTGGGCGTTTCCCGCTCCTCCAAGACCCCGACCTGTTTCTACCTCGCCAACCGGGGCATCAAGGCCGCCAACGTTCCCATCGTCCCCGGCGCGCCCCTGCCGGAGGAGCTGGGCGACCCGCCCTGCCCGGTGATCGGCCTGACCATAGACGTGCATTCGCTGATCGAGATCCGCCGCCACCGCCTCAAGCTGATCGGCGGCGCCGGGGTGCGGCAGGACAGCACGGACTATGTGGACCAGGAGGCGGTGAAGGCCGAGATCCTGGCGGCGCGCCGCCTCTGCACCTCGCGCGGCTGGCCGGTGATCGATGTCACCCGCCGCTCCATCGAGGAAACCGCCGCCACGGTGATGCAGCTCATGGAAGCCTGGCACACCCGCCGCGCCCGGGCCGCCGCCACGCCCCCCAAGCCGCAGGACCCGGCGGCGGAGGTCATGGGCCGGCCGGGAGGCTGAACCTCGGCCGGTTCGCCATGGGTTCCGGCGTCCTTCGGGGGCAAGGCTCCGCCTCGCCCCCAAACCCCCACTCCGCCAGGACACTGCGTGCCCTGGACCCGTTTTCGTTGGTTCTGTCTGACGCCGGTGTCACCAGCGCGGACACGGTGTCTTTTCCTCTTTTCGGGAGCCCCGCCGATCCACCTGCGCCAACGGATTGGGCGGAAGGCTCACCTTGCCACCCCGGGCCAACCCAAGGCGGGGTCTGGGGGAATACTATTCCCCCAGCGGTAGGGGTTCCGGGGGCAGGCGGAGCCTCCCCCGGGGGTCGCCACGGGTACAACGCCAAAGCCAGCAGGCGATGGCCGCCGGGCGTATCAGACGCCGAGCCGCTCCGCCGCGCCGCGGAGGAAGCCGCGCAGCGTGTGGCGGAACTCGGGCTCGTCCAGCAGGAAGGCGTCGTGGCCCTTGTCGGAGGCGATCTCCAGAAAGGAGACATTGGCCGCCGCCTTGTTCAGCGCCCGCACGATCTCGCGCGCTTCCTCGGTCGGGAAGAGCCAGTCGGAGGTGAAGGAGGTGAGCAGGAAGCGCGTCTGCGTGCCCTGGAAGGCGAGCGACAGGTCCCCGCCATGTTCCGCGGAAAGGTCGAAGTAGTCCATCGCCCGGGTGATGGTCAGGTAGGAATTGGCGTCGAAGCGGCGCACGAAGGTCGAACCCTGGTGTCGCAGGTAGCTTTCCACCTGGAACACGTCCTCCAGAAAGGTCAGCGCCTTGGCGCCCTGGAGGCGGCGGCCGAACTTCCGGGCCAGCGCGGCCTCGGACAGATAGGTGATGTGCGCCACCATGCGCGCCACGCTCAGGCCACGCGCCGGAATCCGGCCATCCTCCCAGTAGCGGCCGCCCTTCCAGTCCGGGTCGGAATGGATGGCGGCGCGGCCCACCTCGTCGAAGGCGATGTTCTGCGCCGAGTGGTGCGCGGCGGTGGCGATGGCCACGCAGGCGAAGACGCGCCCGGGGAAGGTCGCCGCCCATTCCAGCGCCTGCATCCCGCCCATCGAGCCGCCGACCACGGCGAGGAGGCGGGTGATCCCCAGATGCTCGACCAGCCTGGCCTGGGCCCGCACCATGTCGCGGATGGTGACGGCGGGAAAATCCGTGCCCCAGGGCCGGCCCAGCCCACGCCCCTCGGCATCCGTCATCTCCTCGCGCGGGCCGGTGGAGCCCATGCAGCCGCCCAGCACATTGGCGCAGATGACGAAGAAGCGGTCCGTGTCGATCGCGTCGCCCGGCCCGACCACGCCCTTCCACCAGCCGTCGCGGCCGGTCACCGGATGCGGCTCGGCCACGTACTGGTCGCCGGTCAGGGCATGGCAGATCAGGATCGCGTTGGAAGCGTCGGCATTCAGCCGCCCATAGGTGCGATAGGCCACCGCCATGGGCGCGATGGTCATGCCGCAATCCAGCGCCAGCCCGTCCGCGAAGACGGCGCGCTGGTGTTCCACGCTCGGGAGAGGGGCCAGGGTGTCGCTCACGGCCGATGGATTAGACCAGATCGCCGGGCGGCGGAATGGATGCTCTCGCGCATCTCCGTCCCATGCGCCCCGGCGGTTTCCCTTGGCCGTTCCGCTCCAATGGCCGGCCCCGGGGGAGAGGCGCCGCCTCTCGCCCCGGACCCCCTCTCCGCCGGGGACCGAAGCCGGTCCCCGGACCCCGGGCTTGAGTGGGTGCCGGTGGCTGCCGTTGGTTTCCGGCCTGATCCCCGGGAGCAGGTGGAGACGCGGGGCTCCCGGAAGAAGAAAAGACACCTTGTCCGCGCTGGTGGCACGGGCAGTCCGCCGGAGAGCCATGCTCTCCGGCGCGATCCGGTCGGCAGCCAGAGCCAACCCATCGGGTCCAGGGCCCGCAGGGTCCTGGCGGAGTGGGGGTTCGGGGGAAAGGCAGCGCCTTTCCCCCGGGACGCGGGACGGCGGAAGTACCCTCTCAGCAGCCGGCGAGGCGCGGCGTCCGCTCGACCTCCAGGCCGAAAAGCGGCCGTAGCCGGGTGCCGAGGACGTTGCCGGCGAAGGCGGCGACGAGCCAGACCCAGCCATGCAGGCTGCCGGAGGCGATGCCGGAGAAGTAGGCGCCGATGTTGCAGCCATAGGCCAGGCGCGCGCCGTAGCCGAGCAGCAGCCCGCCCACCACCGCCGCCAGGGCGGAGCGCAGCGGCACGCGCCAGGTGGGGGCGAAGCGCCCGGCCAGGGCAGCCGCGAGCAGGGCGCCCAGGATGATGCCGAAGTCCATCACCGAGGTGACCTCGGCCAGCACGCTGCCATGCAACTGCGCCTGGGCCGCGGGCGTGGACCAGAAGGGCCAGGCATCCACGCCGAAGCCCAGGGCGAGCGCCGCCTTGGAGCCCCAGAGCGCGAAGGCGGAGGTGATGCCCCAGGGACGCCCGGCCAGGGCCAGGGTCGCGAAGTTCAGCAGGGCCAGCGCCACCGCCCCGGCCAGCAGCGGCCAGGGACCACGGGTGAAGCGGGCCAGCCCTTGGCGCGGCGCGGCCGGACGGGTGGCCAGGACGCCGTGGCGCCGCCGCTCCAGTACCACCGTCACGGCGGCGATGGCGGCGAAGGCTGCGAGCTGCACCGCCATGGCGGCCCAGGGGCCCCAGAGCTGGACGATGGAGAGGCGCGGCAGGCTGGGCAGCGCCGCCCACCAGTGGAGATGCGCCGCGCCGATGGCGGAGCCGGCGATGAAGGCGGCGAGGGTGATCACCATGCGCATGGAGCCGCCGCCCACGGTGTAGAGCGTGCCGGAGGCGCAGCCGCCGCCCATCTGCATGCCGATGCCGAAGAGGAAGGCGCCCACCACCACCGAGGTCCCGGCCGGGGAGACCAGGCCGGAGACGGGCTGTCCGAACAGGCTGCCGGAGGCCAGGACGGGGAAGAACAGGACCGTTGCCAGGGCCAGCATGACCATCTGGGCGCGCAGCCCTTCGCCACGCCGGTCGGCGATGAAGACCCTCCAGGCGGAGGTGAAGCCGAAGGCGGCATGGTAGAGCACCAGCCCCAGCGCGGCGCCGAGCAGGTAGAGCAGGGCTTGGTGCGGGCTGACGGCCTGTCCGATCAGCAGCGCACCGAGGAGGAGCGCGGCACCGGCCAGCAGGGCTGCCGGGCGCTGGATGCCGAGGCCGGCGGAGGGTGCCAGGGTCGTGGCGGACATCGGGGGGTTCCGCGAAATGGAGGCGTCGAACCGCGCAAGAACGCGGCGTGACGGTATTTTCCACATATAAGCGAATGGAAAGCGTGGTTCCATGGCCCTCCCCTTGCTCGGGGGGCATGAGAGGCGCGCGGCCGACGGGCAGGCTGCCGGGGAGGGACCGCACCGGCCTCCCCGGACCCGCGATCCGCCCACCCGGGGGACGGGCCGCGAGGCGCTGCTACTCCCCTGCCGTCACAGATGGGGCGCGGAGGCGGGTGGAACGCAACTCGCCCTGACGCTCCAGCAGGGGATAGGCGATGCCGGCCAGGTGCGCGCCGATCCGCTTCAGGTCGCGCGTCACGTCCAGCACCAGGCTGGCCGCGACGGAACCGGCGGGGCTGGCCTCCACCAGATGGTCGGTGGCCTCCCGTTCCGCCGAACGCCAGGCCTCCTTCTCGCGCACCAGCTGCCGGGCCGCCTCCGCATCCTCGTGCAGGAAGACGGCGACGGCGAGGCGGAGCTGCGCCAGCAGGCGGCCGGTCTGCGCCTCCAGCACCCGGAGATCCTCCGGCGAGAGCGGGATGCCCCGGCGGGCACGACGGGCGGCGTGCTTGGACAGGTTGCGGGAGACGGCATCGCCCGCATGTTCCAGCGCGATGGCGAAGGCGCGGATCTCGGCGAGGCGCCGGGCTTCCGCCTCCGGCAGGTCCTCCTGCGGCAGCCGGGCGAGATAGGCGTGGACGGCGCCGTGCAGCCGGTCCAGCACATCGTCCAGCCGCCCCACCGCCCGGGCCTCGTCCCGGTCGGCGCGGCGCAGCGCCTCCCCGGCATCGCGCAGCATGGTCTCCAGCGTATCGGCCATGCGCAGCACCTCCCGCGCCGCATTGGCGAGCGCGACCGGCGGCGTGGCGAGCGCCCCTTCGTCGAGGTAGCGCGGCGCGCCGGGATTGCGCTCCGGCGGCAGGTCCGGAAGCATCCGGCGCAGCAGCCTCGACAGCGGGTCCAGCAGCGGCAGGAACAGTGCCGCCATCACGAGGTTGAAGCCGAGATGCGCGTCCGCCACCAGCCGGCCCGGCGCGGCGGAAAGCAGGGCCGTGACCTGCGGCAGCAGCGCCAGCACCAGCACCGCCCCGGCGAGGCGGTTCAACAGGTTGCCCACCGGCAGGCGCAAGCCGGCCGGGTCCGTGCCGCCGCCGCGGGCGCCATGGCGGGCGGCGAGGAGCGGCGGCACGGACCCGCCCAGGTTGGCGCCGGCCACCATGGCCACCGCCGCTTCCGCGCCGATGACGCCGGTGGAGGCCAGCGAGCCCACCAGCAGCACGGCGGCCAGCGAGGAATGCGTCGCCCAGGCCAGAAGCGCGGCCAGCAGGGCGGCGGCGGGCGGCGAACCCTCCAGCAGGTGGAGGAGCTGGCGCAGCCCCTCGGAATGTTCCACCGGCTGCATGGAGGAAAGCAGCAGGAACAGGGCGCAGAGCATCAGGCCGAGCCCGATGGCGGCCCGGCCGAGATCGCGGGTGCGCGCCTTCTTCCCGCGCTTGAACGCCATCCACCCGAGCAGGATGACCAGCGGGAAGACGGGACGGAGGTCGAAGGACAGGACCTGCGCGATCAGCGCCGTGCCGACATTGGCCCCCAGCATCGCGCCCAGGGCGGGCACCAGCCCCAGCGCCCCGGCGGCGTGCAGCCCGCCCACCATCAGCCCGGCGGCGGTGGAGGATTGCAGCGCGGTGGTGGCCAGCAGCCCGGCGGCGAAGGCCCGCCAGCGGTCCCTCAGGGCGCGGCCCAGTCCCTCGCGGAGCTGGGCGCCATAGGCGCGATCGACCCCCCGCTGCACGAGGCTCAGCCCGTAGAGAAGCAGGGCCGCCTCGCCGGCGAGCTGGATCAGCAGGCTCAGTCCATACAATCCCTGTCTTTCACCTCCATGTCCTCCGGGGCCGGGAGAGGTGGTGTCTCACGGCACAAGATGACAGAACGATGACAGGCGGGGCGGGGGTTTCCAACCCGGGCCGGCGAACCGGCTCCGGCTCAGCGCCCCAGGACGCCGTGCTGGCGCAGGAAGTCGAGCAGGGGGAGCAGAGGCAGGCCGAGGATGGCGCTGTGCTCGCCCTCCACCTTGCGGAAGAGCTGGATGCCCGGCCCTTCAAGCCGGTAGGCGCCGACCGAGGCCATGGCCTGGGCTCCTTCCTCCGCCACATAGGCATCGAGGAAGGCATCCGAGAAATCCCGCATGGTCAGGCGCGAGACCGCGAGGTGCTGCCAGACCCGCACCCCGTTGCGCCAGCACAGCACCGCCGTGTGCAGCCGGTGCTCGCGGTTCCGCAGCGCCTCCAGATGGGTGCGGACCTCGCCCGGGTCGCGCGGCTTGTCGAACCAGCGCTCCCCGTCCTCCATCCGGCAGGTGAGGAGCTGGTCGCCGCCGATCACCAGGACGTCCGGCGCGCCTTGCCGCGCCAGCCTCTCGGCGACGCGGCGGGCCTTGGCCTCGGCCAGCATCATCGCCGCCTCGCCGGGCGGAATGCCCTCGGCCTGGCAGCTGAGCTTGATGCTTTCCTCGTCCACGGCGGCGGCCACCGCCTCGAAGCGCAGCCCGGCCGCCCGGAGGAGGGCGGTGCGGGAGGCCGAGGCGCTGGCCAGGACGACGGCGGGGTTCTCGGACTGGATCAAAGGCGTGCCGTGGGGTTGACGCTGGGAGGGATAGGCGATGGCGAGGGCGGCGTCACCTCCGGCGGCGAAGACGGAGCGATCTCGGGCGCGCTGTCCGGCGTGATCTCCGGCACGCCCGGCCCCGGGGTGGAGGGCACCTGCGGCGTCGGGGCGGGCGGCGCCGAGGGTGGCGTGGCGGGGGGCTGCGGCACCTCCGGCGTGGCGGGCGGGGTGGCCGGGTCGTTCGGGATGGTCGGGGTCGGCTGCGTCGGCTGGCTCGGCGTGATCGGGTCGGACATCGGCCGCTTCCTTCTCCTGTCGGGTTCGCGCCCGCCTCGGCGTGGCGCGTTGCAGGGAGAACGGCGGGGGCGGGCAAAGGATCCAGGCGGGCCGGCTTTCCCCAGGCCCGGGGCATGGCTGGCCCAGGATGCGGCGCGGCATGTGACTTCGGCCCCGATCTGCCCTACATCCGGGCACGATCCGTCTTCCGCGATCTGGTTTCTGGGATGGAACGCCTTGCCCGACAACGTGCCGCCGGTCCGCTTCGTCGCCAAGAACATGCGGCTCGACCTGCGCCTGATCGCGGAGATGATCCCGGAGGACGCCAGGGTCCTCGACATCGGCTGCGGCGACGGCGCGCTGCTCGACCACCTGACGCGCGAGAAGGGGGCCGATGCCCGCGGCATCGAGATCGATATGGCCGAGGTGGCGCGCGCGGTGGGGCAAGGCCTCGCCGTGATCCATGGCGATGCCGACAACGACCTCGCCTTCTATCCGGACCGGGCCTTCGACTACGTGGTGCTGTCCCGCACCTTCCAGGCGGTGGAGAAGCCGCGCGAGGTGCTGGCGCAGATGCTGCGCATCGGCAGCCGCGCCGTGGTCTCCTTTCCCAATTTCGGGCACTGGCTGTTGCGCTGGAAGCTGCTGGTCAAGGGCCGGATGCCGGATACCGAGACCTGGAACCGCCCCTGGTACGAGACGCCGAACATCCATCCCTGCACCATGCTGGACTTCATCGCCCTCTGCGAGATGGAGGGCTACATCGTCGAACAGTGGCTGGCGGTGGACGAACACGGGCTGCGCGCGCCCTGGCGGCGCAGCCTGCGCCTGGCCAACCTGTTCGGGGAACAGGCGCTCTTCGTGCTGCGCCGGGCGGACACGCCGGCCCGCTGACAGCGGCCCGGGAAGCGGCGATCCGCTCCACCACCGGTTGATCTTTCCTCCGCGCTCCGTTCCCCTTCGGCGGGGATGAGGGAAGGGATGCCATGACGACCACCGGGATCGCGGCCCGGCTGCGGCGGGGCCTGCTGCTCGCCTGCTGCCTGGGCCCTCTCGCCACGGCGCCGGCGGCGCGGGCCGAAGGCCTCGATGGCCGCATGGTCGTCGGCTACCAGGGCTGGTTCGCCTGCCCGGGGGAGGCGCCGGGTGGCGGCTGGTTCCACTGGTTCGCCCCCCATCGCGGCGGCGGGCTGGAGCCGACCTTCGACCTCTGGCCCGACGTTTCCGCCATGCCGGCCGAGGCGCTCTGCGACACGCCGCTGCGCGATGCCTCGGGAAAGCCGATGCGGGTCTATTCGGCACAGCGCGCCGCGACGCTGGAGACGCATTTCCGCTGGATGCGGCAGCACGGGCTGCACAGCATGCTGCTCGCCCGCTTCGCCAGCGCGCTGGGCACGCCGCTCCAGGCCATGGCCGACCGCACCCTGGACCTGGCGCTGGCGGCGGCCGCCTCGCAGGAAGGGCAGGTCTTCATCGTCTATGACCTCACCGGCTTTCCGCAGGACCGCTACCGCGAGGTGGTGGAGGACCTGCGCCGGATGCGGGCCGCCGGGCTGCTCGACCGGCCCGCCTGGCAGCATCATCGCGGACGGCCCGTGGTGAGCCTCTTCGGCCTGGGCACGGTGGGGATCGGCTTCGACGCGGCGCATGCGAAGGCCCTGCTGGACGGGCTGCGCGCCATCGGGCCGCTGACGGTGATGGGCGGCGTGGCGGCGGACTGGCGGACGCTGACCGGCGCCTCCCGGCGGGAGCCGGAATGGGCGGCGATCTACCGCAGCCTCGACATCATCAGCCCCTGGCCGATCGGTGCCTATGCGGACGAGGCCGGGGCGGATGCCTTCCTGCGCAGCCACGTCCTGCCCGACCTCGCGGAGACGCGGCGCCTGGGCATCGGCTACCTGCCCGTGGCCTGGCCGGGCTTCTCCGCCACCAACCTGAAGCGGCATGACGGGCGTTCCGGCCCGCTGAACCAGATCCCGCGCCGCTGCGGTGCCTTCTACTGGCAGCAGGCACGGAACCTGATCGGCGCGGGCGTGCGGATGATGCAGACGGCCAATCTCGACGAATTCGACGAGGGGACGGCCATTCTGCCCTATCTGCGGGACGTGCCGCGCCCCTCGGCGGTGGATGCGGGCGGTGCCTTCCTGTCGCGCGCTGCCGATGGCTGCGACCTGCCGCCGGATGGATATCTGCGGCTGGCGGGGCAGGTGGCGCGGGGGCTGCAGGCGGGCTCGCTGCCGCCGGCGCCCTGAGCGCGACTCGAAGGGGAGCGGACCGAAGACTGTTCCCCGGGACGCATGGAAACGGTAGCGGCGGCGCTTCGTGGCTGGCCGCCGGGGGAGAGGCTCTGCCTCTCCACCCGGACCCCCACTCCGCCGGGGACCGAAACCGGTCCCCGGACCCCGGGATTTCGTGGGCTCCGCGTGATGGCCGTCAGCCCGGCGTCCGACCCCTGGGAGCAGGTGGAAAGGCGGGGCTCCCGAAAAGAGGAAAGACACCATGTCCGCGCTGGTGGCACGGGCAGTCCGCCGGAGAGCCATGCTCTCCGGCGCGATCCGGCCACAGGGAGAGCCCACTCATCGGGTCCAGGGCCCGCAGGGTCCTGGCGGATAGGGGGTCCGGGGCGAAAGGCAGCGCCTTTCCCCCGGGGACAGGGCGACGCCGGACGCGGACCGCGAAGGCTGCCGCCAGTATCAGGCGGCGAGGCGGCGCTCAGTGGTCTCGCGGCGCAGCGCTTCCATCGCCTCGGCGAGATGCCCGGCCGCTTCGTCGGCGCCCATTTCGAGGCAGCGGCGCTCCAGCACCTCCAGCATGCGCAGCACGGTGTCGGGCTCGCGCTTCGCGTGGTCCGGCCAGAGGAGGGCGACGACGGGCATGTTCATGATCGAAAGAGCTCCAGGGCAAAGGCGGTCTGCGGCGCGGCGCTTAGCATCCGGGCCCGGCGCCCTGTCACGCTCTTCTCGCGTGGCTCGCCCCCGTTTCGCACACGCCCGTCCTGCGGGCTGGGAGCCGGGCTGCCGCATGCCGGGGTGGGGAGGGGCAAGGCCTTCCCCTCTGGCCGCCATCCTCGATTTCCGGCCCGGGTATCAAAACGAATGGCGATCCTTGGCTTTGCGTAACTTCGTTTCTTGCCTACGCTTGTTAAGACCGGCCGGAGCGACAAAGATCGCAAGGGTCCGTTCTGCCAGGAGGAGCGCCAGAGCATGGCACGCGTCGCACTTGTCACCGGTGGTCAGCGCGGCATCGGGGCAACCATCAGCGAGAGACTGAAGGACCATGGCCGCACGGTGGTGGCCTCCTATGCGGGCAACGAGGAGGCCGCGAAGGCCTTCACGGAGCGCACGGGCATTCCCTGCATCCGCTTCGATGTCGGCGATTTCGAGCAGTGCAAGGCCGCGGTGGCCGGGATCCGGGAGAAGTACGGCCCGATCGAGATCCTGGTGAACAATGCCGGCATCACGCGCGACGGCACCATGAAGCGCATGGACCGCAGGATGTGGGACGAGGTGATCGACACGAACCTCGGCTCCTGCTTCAACCTGTGCAAGCTGGTCTGGGAGGACATGTCGGGCCGGAAGTTCGGCCGCATCGTCAACATCGGCTCGATCAACGGCCAGGCGGGCCAGTACGGGCAGGTGAACTACGCCGCCGCCAAGTCGGGCATCCACGGCTTCACCAAGGCGCTGGCGCAGGAAGGGGCGCGGTTCAACATCACGGTGAACGCGATCGCGCCGGGCTATGTGGACACCGAGATGGTGCGCGCGGTGCCGCCCGACGTGCTGGAGAAGATCATCGCCCGCATCCCCGTCGGCCGGCTGGGCCGGGCCGACGACATCGCGCGCGGCGTCTGCTTCCTCACCGCCGACGATGCCGAGTTCATCACAGGCTCGACCATGTCCATCAACGGTGGACAGCACATGTACTGAACCGGAACCGCTCAGGGGGCGCCGGGCCGGTTCCGCCGGGTTGGCGCCACCGGCGCGTCCGGGTGGTTGACGGCCCGGGCCACCTCGTTCCTCCTCCATCCCCCGGACGACAGCGGCCGGGACAGTGGATGAGAGGAGGAACCCATGCCCTTCATGGTGCTCGCCTATGACGGCAAGGATGCGGAGGCCCCCGCCCGCCGGCAGGCTGCCCGCCCGGCCCATTTCGCCCGCGTGGCGCCGGAGGCCGAATCCGGCCGCCTGCTGATCGGCGGCCCGCTGACCGATGCGGACGGCCGGATGATCGGTTCCATGATGGTGCTGGACCTGCCGAATGAGGCTGCCGTGCATGCCTGGCTGGCGGACGACCCCTATGTGCGGCAGGAGGTCTGGAAGGACATCAGCGTCCTGCCCTTCCAGGTCGCGCCCCTGAAATACCGGCCCCTGTCCGCCGGCTGAGGCCCCGCCGGCATCAGGTCCGGTCGCGGACGAGGCTGCTGGCGAACCAGGACACGAGCGCGACGATGATGGCGCCCCAGAAGGCAGCCCAGAAGCCGTCGATGCTGAGAGGTGAGAAGAGGCTGGTCAGCCCGAACATCGCCGCGTTGATCACCAGCGAGAACAGGCCGAGCGTCAGGATGGTCAGCGGCAGGGACAGCAGCGCGACCACCGGCCGGATCACGGCATTGATCAACCCGAAGACCACCGCGGCGAAGAGCGTGCCCACCAGCCCCGGCAGGTGGATGCCCGGCACCACCTGCGAGGCAACCCAGAAGGCGATGGCGGTGATGACCGTCCGAAGCAGGAAACCCATCCGCCCGATTCCTTATCCTGTGGCCGGCGCAGTGTAGAGCAGTTCGTGGAGGATCGGGCGTGGCGCTCCGGGAGGCCCATCGGGGCGGTGCCCCGACCCCGGACCCACTGGCTTCGTCCCGATCACCCGGCCTGCCGCCACAGGCCGCGGACGACCTCGGCCTCGCCCTGGTGCCTTGGGCCTTCGTCGAGCAGGACGGTGCCGTCGAGGCATTCGAGCAGGCGCATCCCGCCGAAGAGGCGCCGGGCTTCCGTGGCGGTCCAGAGCAGGGCCGGGTCGCGCGGCCCGCCGGAGCGGCGGCCTTCCTGGGCGGGCGAGAAGCCTTCCAGCACCAGCAGCCCGCCGGGGGCCAGGGCGGCCACGGCCCGTTGCGCCACCAGGGCGCGGTCCTCGGGCGGCAGATGGACAAAGATCCAGGCCACGAGATCGAAGCGCCGCTGCGGCCAGTTCCAGCGCGTCAGGTCGGCAGCCACCGTTTCCAGCGCGACACCGTGCCGGCCGGCGAGCGCCCGCGCCTTGGCGAGACCCGTGGCCGACCAGTCCAGGCTGGTGACGTTCAGCCCTTGCCGGGCCAGCCAGACGCCGTTGCGGCCCTCGCCATCGCCCAGCGCCAGGGCGGACTGGCCGGGGCGCAGGCGCGGCAGCATGCTTTCCAGGTAGCGGTTCGGCTGCTCGCCGAAGGTGAAGCCCTCCGCGTCATAGCGCGCGTCCCAGGCGGGGGCGTCGCTCACGACCGGCGCGGCGTCCAGCCCGGCGGGGCCAGCTCGAAGCCCGCGAAGGAAAAGGCCGGGGACACGGTGCAGGTCACGAGGCTCCAGCCCTGGCCCGCCGCCGGGGGCAGGGGGACCGCCGCCTGCCACCAGTGCCGGGGGACCACGGCGGACAGGCGCTGCCCGGCGGAAAGATGGGGGCCGAGCACGATCTCCAGGGGGTCCGAACCCTCCCAGCAGAGGCTGAGCTGGAGCGGCGCCCCGGCATGCCAGTGCCAACCCTCGGCCGCGTCCACCCGGTGCCAGTGGCTCCGTTCGCCGGCCGAAAGCAGGAAGAGGATCGAGGTCCCGGCCCCGCGCGTGCCGTCGCCGGGCTCGTCGCGCCAGGTTTCGCGGTAGCGGCCGCCTTCCGGATGGGGCGTCAGCTCCAGCGCCTCGGCCACCGCATCGGCGGAAAGCCGCGTGTCGCGCAGGTCGATGTTCATGGCTGGCCTCCCCATGGGTTCACCGGAACTCGTCCTTGGCCTTCCGCATCGCGGCCAGCGCCGCCACGTCGGGTGCGCGCAGGAAGGGGTTGGTGGCCATCTCCTCCTCCAGCCGGGTCGGGACGGTCGGCTCGCCCCGGCCGCGCTGCTCGCGTGCCTGCTGCGCCCGGTCCTGCAGCGCCTTGTTGTCGGGCTCCACAGTCAGGGCGAAGCGGGCGTTGGACAGGGTGTATTCATGGCCGCAGCAGACCAGCGTGTCCGGCGGCAGGGTGCGGAGCCGTTGCAGCGAGGCGAACATCTCCTCCGCCGTGCCTTCCAGCAGCCGCCCGCAGCCGAGCGAGAAGAGCGTGTCGCCGCAGAGCAGAACATCCGGGCTGCGGCTCTGCTCCTTGTCCTGGGGGCGGGGGGCCTGGATGTGGAAGGCGATATGCCCGCGCGTATGGCCGGGCGTGTCGATCACCACGGCCCGCGCCGAACCGATGGCCATCCCGTCCCCCGGTGCAAGGGCGTGGTCGAGCGGCGGCAGGCGATAGGCATCGGCCTTGGCGCCGACAACCTTGGCGCCGGTGGCGGCGACCAGTTCCGCCACGCCGCCGATATGGTCCTGGTGGTGATGGGTGAGCAGGATGAAGTCGCACCGCCCGTCCGGCAGGTCGGCCAGGACCGGCCGGGCCTCGCCCGGGTCGCAGACAGCCACGGTGCCGGTCACCGCGTCGGCCACCACCCAAGCATAATTGTCCGACAGGCAAGGAATCGCCCGAACCGTCAGTGCCATTGGCAGTGTCTCCCTTCGACGAGCGGCCTATATTCGTCCCATGAGCGCCGAGGTCCATGGACTCGACCAATTCTACGCATCGCCCACCGGGATCGTTGCCAAGCGATTGCTGCGTGCCAGGTTGCGGGCCGTCTGGCCCGAGCTGGCGGGGAGCGAGGTCCTCGGCATCGGCTATGCCGGTCCCTATCTGCGGCTCTGGCGCCGCCGTGCCGCGCGGCTGATCTCGATCATGCCCGTGCAGGGCCCGCCCCCGGGGCGGCTGTCCCGCTGGCCGGCGGACGGTCCCGGTGCCCTTGCACTGGCCGAGGAGGAGAACCTGCCCTTCGCGGATCTCAGCTTCGACAACGTGCTGATGGTGCACGGGCTGGAGCATGCCGACCATGCGCGGCGCATGTTGCGGGAGGTCTGGCGCGTGCTGCGCGACGAAGGGCGGCTCCTGGTCGTGGTGCCGAACCGGCGCAGCATCTGGGCGCATCTGGACCATACGCCGCTGGGCCATGGCCAACCCTATACGCCGCTCCAGCTCGCGCGGTTGCTGGAACGCGGCATGTTCCACGTGGAACGCCGCGATGGCGCGCTCTTCGTGCCGCCCTTCCGTTCCCGGCTGCTGCTGCGGACCGCACGGCTTTGGGAAGGCGCCGGCCATGCGGTTTCGCCGAAACTGTCGGGCGTGACGATCATCGAGGCGCGCAAGGAGGTCTTCGGGGCGCTTTCGCTCCGGACCCAGCCGAGCGGAAGGCGTGTCAACGTTCCGGCCTGGGTGGGGCGTGGCCTGGCACCGGCGGCCCGGGGACAGGGCCATGTCCGGCCGGCGGATGAGGTCCTGGCGCGCGAGGCGGACCCGGGAGGCGAGGGAACCCGGTGAGGGAGCCAGGACCCTGCGGGGTCCTGGCAGATCGGGGCAAGGGCGGAGCCTTGTTCCCCGGGAAAGCGGAACGCTGGATCAGGTCCCGCTCAGGGGGCCTCGACACACATGGCGACGCCCATGCCGCCCCCGATGCAGAGGGTGGCGAGGCCCTTCTTCGCGCCGCGCCGCTTCATCTCGTGCAACAGGGTGGTCAGCACCCGGGCGCCCGAGGCGCCGATCGGATGGCCGATGGCGATGGCGCCGCCATTGACGTTCACCTTGTCCGGGTCCCAGCCCATGTCCTTGTTCACCGCGCAGGCCTGGGCGGCGAAGGCCTCGTTCGCCTCGATGAGGTCGAGGTCCTGGATGCTCCAGCCCGCCTTCTCCAGCGCGCGGCGGGAGGAGGGGATCGGCCCGGTGCCCATGATGGTCGGGTCCACCCCCGCCGTGGCCCAGGAGGCGATGCGCGCCAGCGGCGTCAGCCCGCGCTTCGCCGCCTCGGAGGCGCTCATCACGACGATGGCCGCGGCGCCGTCATTGATGCCGGAGGCATTGCCCGCCGTGACCGTGCCGTCCTTGGAGAAGGCCGGGCGCAGCTTGGCCAGGATCTCCATCGTCGTCTCGGGCTTGGGGTACTCGTCCTTCTCCACCACCGTGTCGCCCTTGCGCCCCTTCACGGTGACGGGCGCGATCTCGTCGGCGAAGCGGCCGGCCTTCTGCGCCTCGCCCGCCTTGCGCTGGCTGTTGTAGGCGAGCTCGTCCTGCTGCTCGCGCGTGATCTGGAACTTCTGCGCCACGTTCTCGGCGGTGTTGCCCATGTGGTAGCCGTTGAAGGCTTCCCACAGCCCGTCGCGGATCATCGTGTCCACCAGCGACAGGTCGCCCATCTTCTGCCCGGCGCGCAGGTTCGCGCAGTGCGGCGACTGGGTCATGCTCTCCTGCCCGCCCGCGAGGACGATGCTGGCATCCCCCGTCGCGATCTGCTGCGCCGCCAGCGCCACGCTGCGCAGGCCGGAGCCGCAGACCTGATTGATCCCGAAGGCCGTGCGCTCGACCGGAATACCGGCATGCACGGCGGCCTGGCGCGGGGGGTTCTGCCCGGCGCCGGCGGTGAGCACCTGGCCCAGGATCACCTCGTCCACTTCCTCCGGCCGGATGCCGGCCTTCTCCAGCGCCGCCTTGATGGCGATGGCGCCCAGCGCATGGGCCGGAAGGCTGGCGAAGGCGCCGTTGAACGCCCCGACGGGCGTGCGCATGGCGGAGGCGATGACGATATCGTCCATGGTAGCGGTCCTTCCCCAAGGTTTACGGATGATCTTGGGCCGCCCCTGGAAGGGCGGCAAGGCACCCTCCCATGACAGGGGGGTGATTTGTTCGGAAGCCGAGAAGAACTCCCCGCCGGAAAGGAGCGAGGACGCCCTGCCCGGCGGCCGGAAGGGCTCAGAAGCTGCCCGGGAACTGTCCTCCATCGGCCAGCAGGCTCTGGCCGGTGATGAAGCCCGCCTGGGCGGAGCAGAGGAAGGCGACCGCCGCTGCGATCTCCTCCGCCGTGCCGTAGCGTTTCGCCGGGTTGGCGGCGGCGCGCTCGGCCCAGATCTCCTCATAGGGGCGGCCGGTCATGGCGACGAGGCCGCGCACATGCGCCTCCTGCGCCTCCGTCGCCACGATGCCGGGCAGGACGTTGTTGATGGTCACGCCCCGCGCCACGGTCTGCCGCGACAGGCCGGCGCAGAAATTCACCAGCCCGGCCCGCGCGCCATTGGAAAGGCCCAGTTCCGCATGCGGCGACTTCACGCTGCGGGAGGCGAGGTTCACGATCCGCCCGAAGCCGCGCGCCATCATGCCGTCCACCACGCCGCGGATCATCTGGATCGGCGAGAGCATCATCATGTCCAGCGCCCGCATCCAGATATCGCGGTCCCAGTCGCGGAAGTCGCCGGGCGGCATGCCGTCGCCGTTGTTCACCAGCACGTCCGGCGCCGGACAGGCCGCCAGCACGGCGGCCCGCCCGGCCTCGGTGGTCAGGTCCGCGGCGACGGGGGTGACGCGGGCGCCGGTTTCGGCCGCGATGGCGGCGGCGGCGGCCTGGATGGTGTCCGGGGTGCGGGCGGCGATGGTCAGCGCCATGCCCTCCCGCGCCAGGGTCAGGGCGATGGCCCGCCCCATGCCGCGGCTCGCGCCGCACACGATCGCCTGCTTGTCCTTGAGCCCGAGATCCACGCCAGTCCTACCTCCAGCCCTGTCCAGGGGCGGGAGGTTAGCGCGCGATCACGGCTGCGGGAAAACCCCGTGGCTCGTTTCCTCCGGCCCCCGGGGGAGAGGCGTTGCCTCTCGCCCCGGACCCCCTCTCCACCAGGACGCTGCGCGCCCTGGACCCGATGAGTCGGCTTCGGGCGGTTGCCGTCAGCCCCACGGCTTCATCCGGAAGTGCGGCGGGCGAGCGGGGGACCAGGAAAGGAATACCATGCCCGCGCCCATGGCACCCGCCATCGCCGGAGAGCCAGCGAAAGGGAGTTCCAGGGACCTCAGGATCCTGGCGGATGAGGCTCGGGGGGCGAAGCACTGCTTCGGTGCCGAAGGCCGGCGGCGCCTTCCCCCAGGGCCACGGGCGTGCCGGAAAGGCCGTGGCTGGACTATCCACCCGGAACGGGCGCCGCTTCGGGAAGGACTCCCTCCTGCTTCAACGCCTGCCAGAAACCGGCCGGGATCGGCTGGCGCATCAGCTCCACATTCTCCCGCACACGCTGCGGGTTCTTGGTGCCGGGGATCACGGAGCAGACCACCGACGGCGCGGCGCAGAACTGCAGCGCGGCGGCACGCAGGTCCACGCCGTGCTGCTTCGCGATGGCGGCGAGGCGGTCGCGCGCGGCGACCTTCTCGGCGGAAGCCTCCTGGTACTCGAAGTTCCGGCCGCCGGCGATCAGGCCGGAATTGTACGGGCCGCCCACCACCACATGCGCGCCCCGTTCGGCGCAGCGGGGGAAAAGCTCCTCCAGCGCCGGCTGGTTCAGCAGGCTGTAGCGGCCGGCGAGCAGGAAGACATCCGGATCGGCCTGCTCCAGCGCCATGACGCAGGGTTCGACCCGGTTCACCCCCAGGCCCCAGGCGCGAATCACCCCTTCCTCCCGCAGCTTCGTCAGCGCCACGGCGGCGCCCTTCATCGCGGTATCGAAGACCTCGTGCCAGCGCGGCCCGTGCGCGTCCTCGGCGCAGTCATGGATATAGGCCACGTCGATGCGGGCCAGGCCCAGGCGCTGCAGGCTGTCCTCGATGGAGCGGCGGACGTCGTCGGCGGTGTAGTCGTAGTCCACCCGGAAGGGCAGGCCGGCGACAAAGGGCCCGTGCTGCCCGCCCTTGCCGGCATCGGCCCGCAGCAGCCGCCCGACCTTGGTGGAAAGCACGAACTCGTCGCGCGGCCGGTTGCGCAGGAACTCCCCGAATCGGTGCTCGGAAATGCCGGGCCCGTATTCCGGCGCGGTGTCGAAGTAGCGGATGCCGCAGTCCCAGGCCGCCTGGAGCGTGGCGGCGGCATCGGCATCGGAGACACGCTCGAACATGTTGCCCAGGGGGGCGCCGCCGAAGCCAAGGGGACCGGGCGGGGCATAGTGCTGGCGGGCGGGCATGGGAGACCTCTTCGGCGGGTTGCACCAGGGGCAGGACGCCGCAGCGGACACGGAGTTGCTCCCGAACTCGTCCTGGGAGCCATGCCCGGGATGGGCGGCGGGCTGCACGGCGATCCGTCCTTGTTGTAGAGGGCGCCGGATGCGAGGCGGATGACGGGGCGGGATGGCGGAGCTTCTGCAACGGCTGACCCTGGTGGATCTGGTGGGCTCCATCGGGACGCTGATGGTGGTGACGGCCTATTTCCTGACCCAGGCCCGCCTGCTGGCCGCGACCGGCCTGGCCTTCCCGCTCGTCAACCTCTGCGGCTCGGGACTGATCGCCCTGTCCCTGTCGCGGAACTTCAACCTCGCCTCGGCGCTGATGGAGTTCTTCTGGATCGGCATCAGCCTGCTCGGCATCGTCCAGGCCCTGCGGGAACGGGGCCGGCGCGAGCCTTCCTGAAGGCGCCGCGCGGCGCCCCGGTCCCCGTCACCCCGGCCCGCGCACCCAGTCCAGCAGCGGCCGCCACAGCGCCGTTTCCGCCGTGCGCCCGGCGACCATGCCGATATGGCCTGCCGCCGCCTCGTGCCGCACGGCGCCGGGCAGGGCCTCGGCCAGGGCGCGGGCGCTGTCGGGCGGCACGATGCGGTCGCGGTGCGGGATGGCGACAAAGGCCGGGCCCTGCCAGCGCGCGGGATCGACGGCCTCGCCCGCCACGCGCCATTGCAGGCGGGCGGGCGTGTTCTGCCCGTACCAGCCGCCCAGGCATTCCCGCGCCACCGGGGCGGGCAGGGGGACGCCGTCGTTCAGCCAGTCCTCCAGCGCCACGAAATGCGCCGCCCGCGCGGAGCCCGGCTTCAGCCGGGCGAAGGCACGGAACTTGCGCGCCACGCCGAACGGATCGAGCTGGGCGAAGAGGGCCTGGATCACCTCGACCGGCAGCGTGCCCGTGGTGGCGAGCATCGGCTCCAGCACCGGCAGCAGCGCGGCCAGGCTGGTGGCGCGCCCGGCCTGCTCCCCGGCATGGAAGTCCCAGGGCGTGGCCAGCAGGGCCAGGGCCCGCACCCGGTCCGGCCGCCGCAGCGCCGCCGCCAGGGCCAGCAGCCCGCCCATGCAATAGCCCACCAGCACGACCGGCCCGGGCAGTGCCGCCAGGGCGCGCTCCAGCCGCCCGGCGATGAAGCCGGTCAGGTCCATCCCCCGCTCCGTCGCGCCGGGATAGCCCCAGTCCAGCAGCAGCGGGCGCGCGCCCTGTTCCGCCAGCCAGGCCAGGATCGAATGTCCTGGCATCAGGTCCAGCACCCAGGCGCGGTTCACCAGGGATGGCACGAAGAGCAGGGTAGGGCCGGCGGCCTGGTCCTGGCCGGGCGGCGCATGGTCCAGCAGCCGGCTGGCGCCTTCCTGCCAGAGGACGGGATGCTCCGGGCGTTCCGGGCGGGGTTCGTGCCGGCGATAGGCCGCGAGCCCGCCGATCAGCCCCGAATCGAGGTCGAGGAGGCGCCGTGCCACCGCGGCCCGCAGCTCATCGGCGCTTGACCCGGACGCGTCGAGGTCGCGCAGCAGGCGCAACGCCTCCCGCCGCGTCCGGGCCGAGACCGGCCAGGCGCCGCTCCAGCTCTGCCACGCGTCGCAGGAGGATCTCGACGAGCGCGGCGGAAGCATCGCCAGTGCCAGCTGCGCCCGCCACCCCGCCAGCAGAAGGTGGAGGGGCAGGGGGCGTGGCCCCCGGCGGGGTGCGGAAGAAGGCGGCGAAGGGGCCGAACTCATGAGGCGTAGGCCCGGCGGGCCATCCCGTGGGCCACCCGCCTGCGGGCCACCCGGCGCCGGGCATGCCCATGGGGCCGTTGGGGCTCCCGCCGGGTAATCCCCCTGGTAATCCCCCGGATAATCCCCCTGGGGCGCCGGGCGCCGCCCCGCCCCAGCCTGCCGCGCCCTGCGACATCCAGGCGGCCAGCATCCGTGCCAGCTCCGGGTCGGTCATCCATCCGGCGATTTCCGTCTGCCACAGGGTGATCCAGTCCTCGGCCAGCTGTTCCAGCGTCCGCGCCTCATGCTCCCGATCCCCCTCATCGGGGTGCGACATCCATCCTCCTGCGCACAACCCTTTCGCGCCGCCGCATAGTGGGGCTAGCATGAAGCCCAAAGAACAGGGAGGGTGCCCACATGGTCGAACCCACGAGGCTCCGCGAAATGCCGGACGACGACACCGCCGGTTCCGGTCAGGCGACCGGCCAGGGAACTTCCCAGCCGGCCAAGCCACCGGTGGTGGTGAAGAAATACGCCAACCGGCGTCTCTATAACACCGAGAGCAGCTCCTACGTCACCCTCGAGGACCTCGCCCAGATGGTCCGCGCCGGGCGCGACTTCGTCGTCTACGATGCCAAGTCGGGCGACGACATCACCCGCTCGGTGCTGACGCAGATCATCGTCGAGGAGGAATCGAAGGGCAGCGCCATGCTGCCGACCTCCTTCCTGCGGCAACTGATCGGCCTCTATGGCGGCAACATGCAGACCGTGGTGCCGCGCTACCTGGAAACGGTGATGACCGGCTTCGCCCAGCAGCAGGAGCAGATCCGCCGTTCCGTGGAGGCGATGGGCGGCCTGACCCCGTTCCCCACGCCCTTCGCCGGCTTCGAGGAGCTGGGCAAGCAGAACATGGCGATGATGGAACGCGCCATGACCCTCTTCAGCCCCTTCAGCGCCACGCGCCGCGAAGGCTCCGCCCCGCCGAGCGAGGTCGACCTGCTGCGCGAGGAACTGGCCGCGGTGAAGGAGGAACTGGCCAAGGCCAAGGCGGGCAAGGGCTGAGACGAGCCCCGGCCGCGGAAATCTCTTCCTGCTTCGGGGGGAAAGGCCATGCCTTTCCCCCTTTTCAGTCTCCGGCGCCACGATCCCCACGCGGGACCTCAGCCGAGTCGCTGATAGGCCACGCGCTTCGCCCGGCCGCCATGGACCTCCAGCCCCGTGGGCGCCCCGGCCGCGTCGCGCAGCAGCCGCACGTCCAGCCAGCCATTCATCAGCGTGCCGGGCACATGCACGCGCACCACGTCGCCCTCCACCGCCTCGACCCGCCAGGGGCCGGCCGAGACCACCGGACCGCGCACCCGCACCGCCAGCCAGTCCTCTTCCGGTGCGATGGTCCAGACCGCGTCCATCTCCTCGCTGCGCCAGGTGCCGGCGAGGCCGGGCGGCAGGGCGCCGCCGGGGGCCACGCGGTGCCAGCGCGCGACATGCCCGGCATCCTGCTCCACCTCGATCAGCTCCGGCCCCAGCGGCCGGATGAAGAGCGCGGTGCTGCTGGCGGGCGACATCAGCCGCCCGTCCGGTGCCACCACGGCCTTCACGGAGAGGCCGTTCAGCGACAGCATGGCCCCGCCATCCCCGGTCGCCGCGATGTCCAGCGTCGTGGTGCTGTCCGGGTCCAGGTAGCGGCCGGCCAGCGCCTCCAGCTCGCCAGGCGGGGGCAGGGCCCGCGCCGGGCGGATGCCCGGCCGTTCCTCCAGGATCACGTCCAGCACCCGCTTCGCCAGGGCGCCGGGATCGGCGGTGCTGTCGTTGGTGATGGCGATCACCGTCACCTCGTGGCCGGGCACGCGCAGGAACTCGGTGCGGTAGCCGGGCCAGAGGCCGGAATGGCTGACCGTCCGCACGCCGCGATAGCCGCGCACGATCAGGCCGCGGGCATAGAAGTTCTCCCGCCCGTTGTTGAAGGGCGTCTGCTCCGAAAGCGCGTCCAGCCAGTCCGCGCCGATCCGCCGGGTGGTGAAGTTGCGGTCCCACAGCGCCAGGTCCTCGACGCTGGAGACCAGCCCGCCCTCGCCGCCGATGCGGAAGCCGTGCGGCGCGCGCGCCCAGCCGCCGCCCTCCCCGGGACGATAGCCGGTGGCCAGCCGCGGCACCGCCTCGTAGGGGTCCTCCACCATCCGCGTGTCGCTCATGCCCAGCGGCGCGAAGATCCGCCGTTCCAGGAAGCCGGGCAGCGGCTCGCCGGACAGGTGCTCGGCGATGCGGCCCAGCAGCAGGAAGTTGCTGTTGCTGTAGAGGAAGCGCGACCCGGGGGCGAAGTTCAGCCGGCGCTGGCGGCGGATGCCCTCCAGCAGCGTGGCGGAATCGACCGCCGTGCCGAGATCCGCGCCGCCCAGGCGCTGGATCTCCAGCATGTCGCGGATGCCGGAGGTGTTGTGCATCAGGTGCGCGACGGTGATCCCGGGGTCGAGATCGGGCAGTTCCGGCAGGTGCCGCCGCGCCGGGTCGTCCAGCGAGAGCTTCCCTTCCTCCCGCAGCATCAGGATCGCGGCGCAGGTGAACTGCTTGCTGACCGAGGCGATGCGGAAGCGCGTGCCCGGCCCGGCCGGCACGCCGTGCTCGATGCTGGCGAGCCCGGCGCCCCGGTGCAGCACCAGCTCCCCCTTCCGCACCACGCCCAGCGCCACGCCGGGCCCCTTGCGCTCCGTCCAGGGGGCGAGCAGCGCGTCCACCCGGCGTTCCAGCAGCAGCGAATCCAGTTCCATGGGGCGTTTCCTCAGACCAGGGAGTCGAGCAGCGCGGCGGTGAGAAGGCCCATCGCCGGCTTGCTCACGGTGCGGAAGGGTTCGGTTTCGGTCTGCGCGCGATGGACCACGACCAGGTCGAGGCTCGGCACCACCAGCAGGAAATGCCCGCCCCAGCCGCGCGCCGAACAGGCATCGCGGGGCAGGATCACGCCGGGCAGGTGGATGCCGTCGCGGCAGAGCCACCACATGTAGCCGTAGGCGCCGTCATCCCCGGCATCCGAGACCGGCCGCACCGAGGCGCGCACCCAGTCCGCCGGCACGAGCTGTTCCTCCCCCCAGCGCCCTTCCTGCAGCCAGAGCTGGCCGAAGCGGGCGAGGTCGCGAGCGGAAAGCCGGATCGGATAGGCCGGATGGAGGCTTTCGGGCGATGGCACATGGAAGGCGTCGCCGGCCGCGAAATCCTCCATCCCCAGCGGCGCGGCCAGCCGCCCGGCGAAGGCTTCCGGGATGCCCTGGCCGGTCGCGCGCTCGTAGATCGTGCCGAGGGCGTTGAAGTCCCAGTTGTTGTAGGTCCAGCGCGTGCCGGGCGGATGGGCGTGGCGCGGCGGCTTGATCTGCTTCATCCAGTCGCTCTCATAGCCGGCCGGATGCATGATCCCGGAACGCGCGGTGAGCAGGTCGTACACCGTGGCGCCGCGCTCCATCGGCGAGAGCCCCTCGCGATCGTCGATGCCGAGGGATTCCAGCGTCGCCGACAGGTCCATCCGCCCCTCCGCCACCGCCATGCCGATCAGGGCGCAGAGGATGGACTTCCGGATCGAGCGGATATTCGCCTTCCAGGCCGGATTGCCCATGCCGCCGACCGCGCGGCCCTCCCGCAGCACCAGCAGCCCCTCGCTGCCCAGCGATTGTGCCCGGTTCAGCACCCGGGCGAAGCGGGTGGGATCGAAGCCGGCCGCGGCAGGGCTGGACCAGGGCACGCCGAAGGGAGGATGGCTGTTCATGACCGCCGTGGTGCCCCGGATCGGCGGAACGGCGAGCGACGGCCGGTCATCGGTCATGCTTCACCTTCGGCGCCGCGCTTCCCGGGGGACAAGGCTCCGCCTTTTCCCCGTCCCCCTTATCCGCCAGGAACCTGAGGTTCCTGGACCTCCCGTTCGTTGGCTCTTCGCTGCCGGCCGGAGCCGGCTCCGGTCCCCGGCGGAGAGGGGGTCCGGCGGGAAAGGCGGCGCCTCTCCCCCGGCGGGCCGCCACGAAGCGCAACGACGGAACATCCGGGAAAGCGGCCGCCCGGATCATGCCGCGGGCAGGGCCAGGAAGTGTTCCACCGGCATGGCGCGGCCCCAGAGCCAGCCCTGGACCTCGTGGCAGCCGACCTGCCGCACCATGGCGAGCTCGGCCTCCGTCTCCACGCCTTCGGCCACCAGGTGCAGGCCGAGCGCCTGACCCATGGCGGCGATGGCCCGCAGGAAATCGGCCCCGCGCGGACTGGTGGCGGCGGCCCGGACGAAGGAGCGGTCGATCTTCAGCTCGTCGATCGGCAGCTCGCGCAGCCGCGACAGGGAGGAATAGCCCGTGCCGAAATCGTCGATGGCGATGTGGCAGCCGATCCGGCGCAGCGCCATCAGGTTGCGTTCCACCGGCGCGGCCTCCCCGGCCAGCGCGCCCTCGGTCACCTCGATCACCAGCCGGTCGCCGGAGGTGCGGCAATGCGCCAGCCTTTCCTCCAGCCGCGCCGCGAAATGGCCGTTGGCGAGACAGACGGGCGGCAGGTTGATGCCGATCCTCTGCCCGGGCGCGAGCTTCGGCAGCAACGGGGCGACCTGTTCCAGCAGCCGGTCGGTCAGGCCGCGGATCATCCCGGTCTCCTCGGCCACCGGGATGAACTCGGCGGGCGGGACGAGGCGGCCATCGGCCCGGCGCCAGCGCATCAGGGCCTCGCCGCCGGTCAGCACCTTGCCGGCGGCGGTGTAGCGGGGCTGGATCTCGACGAAGAGGCCGCTTTCCGGCCCGCCATCGAGCATCCGGTGCAGGTCCTGGAACAGGGCGAAGCGGTGCCGGGTCGCCGTGCGCATCGGCGCGGCGAAGCGCCGGACCTGGCCGGAGGTTCCCTGCGGCGTCTGCGGCCGGGCCTCCAGCAGCGCCACCGTGGCGGCTTCCAGCAGCGCCTCGGCCGAGGGACCGTCCTCCGGCGCCCGGGCCAGGCCGATGGCGAGGGCGGGCAGCGGCGTGCCGCCCGGCGCCAGGGCCATGCCTTCCATCGCCTCGCCGATCCGCGCCGCCAGGGCCTCGGCCCGGGTCTGGGCGGCGGGGTCGGTCAGCAGGATGTCGAAGCCTTCCTCCTCCGAGCGGGCCAGCAGGGCATCGCCGGGCAGCAGCGGCGCGATGCGCCTGGCCACGGCGCGCACGGCCTCCTGGCCGGTCGGCCGGCCGGTGGCGGCGACGATCTTGTCCAGCCCTTCCATCCGCAGCCGCAGCAGCGTGGCGGTGGCGTCCGGCTGGCCGAGATGTGCGGCCAGCACCTCCCGCAGCCGGCTGTGGTTGGGCAGCCCCGTCAGCTCGTCCACATAGGCGAGGCGCTCGATGCGGGCGGCGGCGGCATGCAAGGCCGTGTTGTCGCGGATCACCGCGACGAAGTGCTGCCCTCCGTCCATCTCCACGTCGGACAGGCTCAGATGGATCGGCACCGGGCGGCCGTCGCGGTGCCGGGCGATGGTTTCCCGCCCGATGCCGACGACGCGCGGCGTCCTGCTTTCCCGGTAGCGCGCCATGTAGCCGTGGTGCTGGCCTGCTTCCTGGGAATTCACCAGGATGGCGACGTTGCGGCACAGCAGCTCCTCCGGCGCCCAGCCCAGGATGCCGAACATCTTGCGGTTGGCATAGGTGATCCGGCCGGTCGCGTCGGCCACCACGATGCCCTCGGCGACATTGTCCACCACCGCCTGGAAGCGATGGGCCGCCGCGTGGTCCTCGTCGGCGGGCGGCGAGGGGTGTGTGGCGGCCGGGGGCGATGCCGCGGCCCCCGCCAGGCCGTGCGGGACGGTTCCGGCGTCCTGGGCTTCCCCCGGACGGCCGGCCGCGTCATCCGCCATGCCGGTGCATGCCGGCTGGGCCCGGCACGCGGTGACAGAGGTCATTCAGGTTCCACAACTGAGACGTGTTTCGGTTTTCGTCCTTCATCCTAGAGGATGCAATCCGAAAGGTTAACTCTGCTTCCCGATCCCCGCCCTTCCCACCGCCATCCAGGCGGCTTAATCCTGGCGGCAATTCCGGCCGGATGCCGGGCTCTTCCAGGGTTTCCCATGGGCTTCGCAGCCCGGCGGCGGCTTCCGGAAAGGCCGGGCCGCCCCGGCCGCGCCTCTGCTGAGACAGCCGGAACGAGATGACTGACGCCGCCACGCCTGCCCGCTACGACTTCGCCGCTGCCGAACCGCGCTGGCAGGCGGAATGGGAGGCGCGTGGCTGCTTCGCCGTTCCCGACGTGCCCGACGGCACGAAGCCCAAGGCCTATGTGCTGGAGATGTTCCCCTACCCCTCCGGCAAGATCCATATGGGGCATGTGCGGAACTACACGCTGGGCGACGTGATCGCGCGGCACAAGCGCGCCACCGGCCATGCCGTGCTGCACCCGATGGGCTGGGACGCCTTCGGCCTGCCGGCGGAGAACGCGGCGCGCGACCGCGGCGTGCATCCGGCGAAGTGGACCTACGCCAACATCAGCGCCATGCGCGCCGAGCTGAAGCGCATGGGGCTGAGCCTGGACTGGAGCCGGGAGCTCGCCACCTGCGACCCGGAATACTATGGCCAGCAACAGGCGCTGTTCCTGGATTTCTGGAAGGCCGGGCTGGTCGAGCGCAAGGAGAGCTGGGTCAACTGGGACCCTGTGGACGGCACCGTCCTGGCCAACGAGCAGGTGATCGACGGGCGCGGCTGGCGTTCCGGCGCCATGGTCGAGAAGAAGTCGCTGAGCCAGTGGTTCCTGTCCATCACCCGCTTCGCGCCGGAGCTGCTGGAGGCGCTGGACGGGTTGGAGCGCTGGCCCGAGCGCGTGCGGACGATGCAGGCGAACTGGATCGGCCGCAGCGAGGGTGCGCGGGTGCGCTTCGCGCTGGAGCAGCCGGTGGACGGCATCCCGGAGGTGGAGGTCTTCACCACCCGGCCGGACACGCTCTTCGGCATGAGCTTCCTGGCGGTCGCCGCCGAGCATCCGCTGGCCGCCGCGGCCGCCGCGCGCGATCCGGGGGCCGCGGGTTTCATCGCCGAGTGCCGCTCCGCCGGCACCTCCGAGGCGGCGATCGAGCAGGCGGAGAAGCGCGGCTTCGACACCGGCTTCCGCGTGCGGCACCCCTTCATCGAGGGCGCGACGTTTCCCGTCTGGATCGCCAACTTCGTGCTGATGGAATACGGCACAGGCTCGCTCTTCGGCTGCCCGGCGCATGACCAGCGCGACCTGGACTTCGCGCGGAAATACGGGCTGGACGTGACGCCGGTGGTGCTGCCGAAAGGTGGGGACGCCGCCACCTTCACGGTGGGCGACATCGCCTTCACCGAGGACGGCGTGATGATCAACTCCGGCTTCCTGGACGGCAGGGACACCGCCTCCGCCAAGCGCGCCGCCATCGACGCGCTGGAGGAGAAGGGCGCCGGCCGCGGCGTGGTGAACTGGCGCCTGCGCGACTGGGGCGTGTCGCGCCAGCGCTACTGGGGCTGCCCGATCCCGGCGATCCATTGCGAGGCCTGCGGCGTCGTGCCGGTGCCGGCGGAGCAGCTTCCGGTGCGGCTGCCGGAGGACGTGGACTTCTCGAAACCCGGCAACCCGCTGGACCACCACCCGACCTGGAAGCACGTCGACTGCCCGCGATGCGGCGCGAAGGCGCGGCGCGAGACGGACACCTTCGACACCTTCGTGGACAGTTCCTGGTACTTCGCCCGCTTCACCGCGCCGCGCGCATCGACGCCGCTGGTGGCGGAGGCGGTGAACCACTGGATGCCGGTGGACCAGTACATCGGCGGCATCGAGCACGCGATCCTGCACCTGCTCTATTCGCGCTTCTTCACCCGCGCGCTGCACGGCATGGGGAAGGTGGCCACGCCCGAGCCCTTCGCCGGACTGTTCACCCAGGGCATGGTGACGCACGCCTCCTATCGCGCCGCGGACGGCCGTTGGCTCTATCCGGAGGAGGTGGAGATCGCCCCCGACGGGACCGCCACGGCAAAGGCGACGGGCGAGGCCGTGACCATCGGCCGCGGCGAGAAGATGTCGAAGTCGAAGAACAACACGGTCGATCCGGGCGCGATCATCGACCGCTTCGGCGCCGACACGGCGCGCTGGTTCATCCTCTCCGACAACCCGCCGGACCGCGACATGGAATGGTCCGAGGGCGGCGTCACCGGCGCGCACCGCTTCGTGCAGCGCCTGTGGCGGCTGGTGAGCAATGCCGTGGCGGACCTGCCCGCGCCCGGCACCGGGCCGGGCGAGGCGGGCCGGGCGCTGCGCCAGGCGACCCACCGCACCATCGCGGCGGTGAGCGAGGCCTGGCAGAGCTTCGCCTTCAATGTCGGCGTGGCCCGCATCCACGAGTTCGCCAATACGCTGGAAGCGGCGAAGGACGCCGACGGCGCCGCGCGGCGCGAGGGGCTGGAGGCGCTGGCCCGGCTGATCGCCCCGGCCATGCCGCATCTGGCGGAGGAGCTGTGGTCGATGCTGCGCCCCGGCGGGGAGAGGCTGGTGGCGGAGCTGGACTGGCCCGAGGCCGATCCGACGTTGCTGGTGGCGGAAAGCATGACCATCGCCGTGCAGGTGCTGGGCAAGCTGCGCGCCACGATCCAGGTGCCGGTCGGGGCCGACGAGGCCGCGGTGGTCGCGGCGGCGGAGGCGGAGGAGAACGTGCAGCGCGCCATCGCCGGCAAGCCGGTGCGCAAGCGCATCTACGTGCCCGGCCGTATCGTCAACTTCGTCGTTTGAGGGGGAAAGACTTGCGCGAGCGCTGGAGCAGGCGGGCCCTTCTGGGCGTGACGGCAGGTGGCATGGCGGGGCTGCTCGGCGGTTGCGGCTTCCGGCCGCTCTATGCGCCGGGCGGCCAGTCGGCCGCCGCCGGCGCCACGCGGGAGGAACTGGCCTCGGTGCAGGTCGCCCTGATCCCGGAGCGCAGCGGGCAGCTCCTGCGCCGGACGCTGCAGCACCGGCTGGGCTCCGGCTATGGCGTGACGCCACGCTACGACCTGCGGGCCGCGCTGCAGATCGGCGTGGAGCAGGAGGGCTTCCGCCGGGATGGCGCGGCCACCCGCTCCCGCTATGTCGTCACGGCCCCCTGGCAGCTCTACACGGCCGCGGTGCCGCCGGTGCTGGTCGCCAGCGGCGCGGAGACGAGCGCCGATGCCTGGAACCTGCCGGACAACCAGTTCTTCGCGGCCGATGTCGCCTCCGAGGCGGCGCAGCGCCGGCTGATCGACCTGATCTCCAACGATATCGTGGAGAAGGTCGCCATCGCCCTGTCCTCGCAGGCGGCGGGCCGGAGCGCCTGACCCGGCCGCCCCGCGGACCGAGCTGAAGGAGCGGCGCCATGCCCAAGATCGAGGCGCGCCGCGTCGCCGCCTTCCTGCGCGATCCCGGCGCGGCACGGCTCGTGCTGCTCTATGGCGACGACCCCGGCCTGGTGCGGGAGCGTTCCGATGCGCTGCTGCGCGCCGTGGTCGGTGGCGACGATCCCTTCCGTGTGGCGGAGCTGGCGCGCGACCAGGCGCAGCGGGGCGGTGCCCTGGCAGGCGAGGCGGCGGCCCTGGCCATGACCGGCGGACGGCGCTTCGTGCGTGTTCGCGATGCCACGGATGCCCTGGCCCCGGCGGCGCGCGAGGTTCTGGCCGGGCGCGGCGAGGCGCTGGTGGTGCTGGAGGCGGGCGAACTGCCGAAGTCCTCCCGCCTGCGCGCCCTGGCCGAAGGGCCAGGCGAGGCGGTGGCGGTGGAATGCTGGCGCGAGCGCGGCGAGGCGCTGACCGCCAGCATCGGCGAGATCCTGCGCGAGGAAGGGGTAAAGGTGGAGCCTTCCGCCCTGGGCTGGCTGAGCGAGCGGCTGGGCGAGGACCGCCGCCTGATGCGCCGCAGCCTGGAAAAGCTCGCCCTCTATGTCGGGCCCGGCGGCACGGTGGGGGAGGAGGATGTCCTCGCCTGCCTCGAAGAGGGGATCAGCGCCGAGATCGGCGAGGCGTTGCTGAGCGCCACGGCGGGCGAGGTGCCGCGCACGGATGCCCTGCTGGAAGGCGCCTTTTCCGAGGGGATCAACCCGGTGGCAGCGATCCGCGCTGCGCTGCGTCATGTGCAGCGGCTGCATCTGGCCGCGCTGGCTGTCGCGGCAGGGCAGCCGCCCGGCACGGCGATGCAGGCGCTGCGTCCCCCCGTCTTCTTCCGCGACAAGCCGGGCTTCGAGCGGGCGCTGCGGATCTGGCGCCCGGCCGCCCTGGCCGAGATGGGCGCCATGCTGCTGCGGGCCGAGGCGCGGGTGAAATCCGGCGGCACCGGCAAGCCCGTGCCCGACCGCGCCGTGGCGCGCGAGGCGGTGATGGCCCTGGCCCGCAGGGCGGCCACGCTGGCACGGCGTTAGGCGCCCAGCCGCCGAACCGGTCGGAAGGATGGCCGGAAGATGACCATTCTGTGCGGTCCGATACAGTCGCGCCCGGAGAAAGCCTGCATCCTGCCCGGCACGTTCGGTCATCCCTGCCGAGCCCGGAGCCAGACATGCGCGAAGCCCTGACGCATTCCCAGCCGGTCCCCCTGGAGCCTGAAGGGCCGGTTCCGGCCCTGGCCGTCAGGGGAGCCACTGTCCTGCCCTCCGCGGAGGAGGCAGAGGCCAGGCTGGTCCGGGACTGGCTGGTGGTCGAAGGCATCCAGCGGCTCCTGGAGGAGCTGCATCCGGATATGCTGGAGCTCTTCGGGGATGTGCTGGAACAGGCGGCCCGCGATCTCCGCACCCGCTCCACCGGACCGCGCCTGCCGGAACCCCTGGCGGCGCGGAAAGCGGAAGGCGTCCGGCCCCGGGGCAGGGGACGGGCGGCACAGGCCCCACGCGTCCGGCCCCCGCTCATCTGACCCCTGCTGGTGAGTGTTGCGCTTCGTGGCTGACCGCCGGGGGAGAGGCTCTGCCTCTCGCCCCGGACCCCCTCTCCGCCAGGGACCGAAGCCGGTCCCCGGACCCCGGGCTTGCGTTGGCGCTGGTGGTAACCGTTACCCTGCGGCCTGATCCCTGGGAGCAGGTGGAGAGGCGGGGCTCCCGAAAAGAAAGATACCGTGTCCGCGCCTGTGGCACCGGCAGTCCGCCGGAGAGCGATGCTCTCCGGCGCGATCCGGCGTCAGACAGAACCAACGAAAATGGGTCCAGGGCCCGCAGGGTCCTGGCGGATAGGGGGTCCGGGGGAAAGGCGGCGCCTTTCCCCTGGGAGGGTGCAACGTCAGGCGTCGCCCGGATGCGGTGCCGTGCCTGGTTTCAGCAGGCGCAGGACGCTTTCGAGCTGGTCGAGGTCCCGCCAGGACAGGACGAGCTTGCCGCCCTTGCCGGAACGCCGGATGGCCACGCCGAGGCCGAGGCGCTCGCCCAGGTCCTTTTCCAGCGCCTTGGTTTCCGGGTCCGACACTGTGCGGGCGGCATTGGGCCTGGCCGGGGTGGCGGCGGCCAGGGCCTCGGTCTGGCGGACGTTCAGCCCCCGGGTCACCACCTGTTCGGCCAGGGCCACGGGGTCGTCGGCGGTCAGCAGGGCGCGGGCGTGGCCGGCGGTGAGGGAGCCGGAGGAGAGCAGGGCGCGCACCTTGTCCGGCAGGTTCAGCAGGCGCAGCGTGTTGGCGACATGGCTGCGGCTCTTGCCCACCGCCTGGCCCAGCGTTTCCTGCTTCAGGCCGAAATCGTCGAGCAGGCGCTGGTAGCCGATCGCCTCCTCCAGCGGGTTCAGATCCTCGCGCTGCAGGTTCTCCACGAGGCCGGCCGCCATGGCGGTGCGGTCGTCGAAGTCGCGGACGACGACCGGCACCTCGTGCTGCCTGGCGAGCTGCGCCGCGCGCCAGCGGCGCTCGCCGCCGATGATCTGCCAGACGCCGCTTGTCCCGGGCTTCGGCCGCACCAGGATCGGCTGCAGGATGCCGTGCTCCCGGATGGATTCCGCCAGCTCCTGCAGAGCCTCCTGTTCCATCGGGCCGCGCGGCTGGAAGGGGCCGGGCTCCAGCGCCTCGATCGGCAGCATGCGCTGGTGGTCGCTGGGGGAGGCGGTGGCGGCGACGGCGACGGGGGCATCACCCAGCAGGGCCGACAGGCCCATGCCGAGACGGGCAGGCTTCTTCACGGGGTCTCCTTCTCGGCGGCTTTTTCCTCCTCGGGAGCAGGGCCTGCCGTGCGCTTGCGGGCGCGTTCGCGCTTCAGCAGCTCGGCGGCAAGGCGGATATAGGCCTGTGCGCCCGCCGAGCGGGAATCGTAGAGGATCACCGGCAACCCGTGGGAGGGCGCCTCGCTGACCCGGACATTGCGGGGAATGGTGGTCTCGAAGACCTTGTCCTTGAAGAAGGAGCGCACATCGGCACCGACCAGTTCGGACAGGTTGTTGCGCCGATCCACCATGGTCAGGACGATGCCTTCCAGCTCCAGCGCCGGGTTCAGGCCGCGCCGGACGCGGTCCAGCGTGCGGGCGATCTGGGAGACGCCTTCCAGCGCGAAGAACTCGGCCTGCAGCGGCACCAGCACGGAATGCGCGGCGACCAGCGCGTTCAGCGTCACTAGCCCCAGCGAGGGCGGACAGTCGAAGATGATGCGGTCGTAGTCCTTCAGCACCTCGCCTCCGGCATCGAGCGCATCGACGAGGCGGCGCTCGCGCTTCTCCTCGTTCACCAGCTCGACCTCCGCCGCCGCGAGATCGGCATCGGCGGGGAGGAGGGAGAGGTTGGGGATCTGCGTCGGGGCGATCACCTCGGCGAGGGTCTTCTGGCCGGTGAGCAGCGCATAGGTGCCGGCGCCGCGCTGGGCGCGCGGGCTGCCGAGGCCGGTGGAGGCGTTGCCCTGCGGATCGAGGTCGATCAGCAGCACCCGTTCGGTGGAGGCCAAGGCGGTGGCGAGGTTCACCGCGGTCGTGGTCTTGCCCACGCCACCCTTCTGGTTGGCGAGGGCGAGGCGGTGGGCCGGTCGGGAGGAGCCGGGGCCACGCCGCCGGGGAGAGGTATCAGAGGCCGGCACGTCGTATCCCGGAGATGCGGAGAAGAGTGGCGGAAGGGTCGGTCCCGCTGGGGAACCGTTCCACCGCCATGGACCATGAGGGGGTGGCCTCGGTCAACTCGGCCTCGGCGGTTTTGCCTTTCGGAAACAAGGCAATGCCCTCCGGCGCCAGGAAGCGCGCGGCATAGGGCAGCAGCAGCCTGAGCGGCGCCAGTGCGCGGGCGGTCAGAACGCCCAGCGGGGGGAGGGTGGTGTCCTCGATCCGGCGTGGGTGCACGGTGACGTTGGTGGCGCCCAGCTCTCCCGCCACGGCCTGGAGGAAGGCGGATTTGCGCTTGTCCGACTCCACGAGGTTCCAGAGTCGCCCGGGCTCGGCCAGGGCCAGCACCATCCCCGGCAGCCCGCCGCCCGATCCCAGATCGGCAGCGGGGGCCTGGTTGCCGGGAAGGAGGGGGAGGAGCTGGAGCGAATCCTCGATATGCCGGGTGCGGAAGGCAGCGGCGTCGCGCGGGGCGATCAGGTTGATCCGCTCGTTCCAGCGCAGCAGCATCGCGGCATAGGCATCCAGCCGTTCCCGCGTTTCACGTGGAACCGGGATCATGCCGCCACCCCGCGCGGCTTCTCGGACAAGCGCCGCAGATGCCCGGCCAGCGCGGCGACGCCCGCCGGGGTGATGCCCGGCACGCGCCCGGCGATGCCCAGCGTGGCGGGACGGGCGGCGTCGAGCCGCTGGCGCATTTCGGTGGAAAGGCCAGGGACCATGGCGAAATCCAGCCCTTCGGGAATACGGAGACGCTCCTCCCGTTCCAGCAGGCGCATCTCGGCCTCCTGCCGACGCAGATAGGGGGCATAGAGCGCCTCGGCCTCCATCTGAGCCAGCACGGCCGGAGCGAGACCGCGCAGCCAGGGGAAGGCGAGGCCGGCATCCGTGCCGGGCAGGGCGAGCACCTCCAGCACCGTGCGCCGCTTGCCGTCCTCGTTCACCGGGATGCCGGCGGCGTTCAGGGCGCTGGGCGTGGCGCTCTCGGTGCGGGCGCGTTGCAGCGCCGCCTCGACCGCCCGGCCGAAGCCGGCGAAGCGGGCGGCGCGTTCCGGCCCGACGCAGCCCCAGCTCAGGCCGAGCGCGGTCAGCCGCAGCCCGGCATTGTCGGCCCGCAGCGAGAGGCGGTGCTCGGCCCGCGCCGTCAGCATGCGGTAGGGCTCGCTCACCCCCTGGGTGGTCAGGTCGTCCACCAGCACGCCGAGATAGGCTTCGGAGCGGAGCAGCAGGCGGTCCTCCCGGAGCCCCCCGGCCCGGGCGGCGGCGTTGAGCCCGGCCAGCAGCCCCTGCGCGGCCGCTTCCTCATAGCCGGTGGTGCCGTTGACCTGCCCCGCCAGGAAGAGACCGGGCACCGACTTGGCCTCCAGCGTCGGGCGCAGGGCACGCGGGTCGAAAAAATCGTATTCCACCGCATAGCCCGGGCGCAGGATCACCGCCCGCTCCAGCCCTGGGATGGTCGCGATCATCGCCGCCTGGACTTCCGCCGGCAGGCTGGTGGAGATGCCGTTGGGATAGATGGTCGGGTCGTCCAGCCCCTCCGGCTCCAGGAAGATCTGGTGCCGCTCCCGCTCCGCGAAGCGTACCACCTTGTCCTCGATGGAGGGGCAGTAGCGCGGGCCGCGGCCGGTGATCTGGCCGGAATGGATCGGTGCCTCGTGCAGCCTGGCGCGGATCAACGCATGGGTTTCCGGGGTGGTGGCAGTGATGCCGCATTCCACCTGCCGGTTCGCGATCCGCTCCGTCATCCAGGACAGCGGTTCGGGCACCGCGTCGCCCGGCTGCATCTCCAGCGCGGCCCAGTCGATCGTCCGCCCGTCCAGGCGTGGCGGCGTGCCGGTCTTCAGCCGGGCGGTCGGCAGGCCCAGCGCCTCCAGCGCCAGGGCCAGCCCGACCGAGGGCGCATCGCCGACCCGGCCGGCGGCCTCGCGGCGCCGCCCGACGTGGATCTCCCCGCGCAGGAAGGTCCCGGCCGTCACCACCAGCGCGCCGCAGCGCAGCCGCGCGCCATCCGCCAGCAGCACGGCCGAGACGGCGCCGGAGGCATCGCGTTCCAGCCCCTCCGCCGCGCCTTCGCGCAGGGTGAGGCCCGGCACCGCTCGCAGCAGGCCCTGCACGGCGGTGCGGTAGAGCGCCCGGTCGGCCTGGGCGCGCGGCCCGCGCACCGCTGGTCCCTTGCTAGCGTTCAGCAGCTTGAAATGGATGCCTGCCGCATCGGCGGCCCGGCCCATGATGCCGTCCAGCGCATCGACCTCGCGCACCAGATGCCCTTTGCCAACCCCGCCGATCGCCGGGTTGCAGGACATCTCTCCCAGCCGGTCCAGCCGGTGGGTCAGCAGCAGCGTGCGCGCCCCGCAGCGCGCGGCAGCGGCGGCGGCCTCGGTGCCGGCATGGCCGCCACCCACCACCACAACATCCCAGAAGCTCTCACTCATGCGGGCCCGTATAGCGCCAGGGCCGGGCCGGTGCATCCTCCTTGGCAGGGGGAAGGCTGGTGGTTGCCCGCCGGGGGAGAGGCGCTGCCTCTCCGCCCGGACCCCTCTCCGCCGGGGACCGAAGCCGCTCCCCGGACCCCGGGGCTTGCGTTGGCTCTGGTGGTGGCTGTTGCCCTGCGGCCTGATCCTTGGGAGCAGGTGGCAACGCGGGGCCCGCGAAAAGAAGAGAAACACCGTCTCCGCGCTGGCGGCGCGGTCCGATCACCGGAAGAACCAACTCACTGGGTCCAGGCCGCGCAGCGTCCTGGCGGATGAGGGGGTCCGGGGGAAAAGGCGGAGCCTTGTCCCCCGAGGAGGAGCGACGCCAGCCTTATTTCTTCTCGACGTTCCAGAAGGTCAGCACCGGCCCCGGCACGAAGCCGGAGACGTTGCTGCGGCGGGCGTAGGGCTGGTCGAACTGGCCGAGGAGGCGGTAGGGCTGCACTTCGGTCAGGCGCTTGTGCAGGGCGACCACCGCCTTCTGCTGCGCCTCCGGTCCGATCGCCTCGACATAGGCGTTGCGCAGGCGCTCGGCCTCCGCGTCGCAGGGCCAGCCGGCCCAGGCGCGGTCGCAGGCCATGTTCGTGCCGATATTGGTGATCGGCGACTGCATGGTGGCGGCGGAGGCGAAGGTGACGAAGAGGTTCCAGCCGCCCTGGTCCGGCGGGTCCTTCTTCGGCTGGCGGGAGGTCACGGTGCCCCAGTCCTGGAACTGGACATCCACGTTCATGCCGCCTTCCTTGAGGTTGGCGGCGGCGACCTCGGCCATGCGGCCGATGGCGGGAATGTCGTTGGTGGTGATCAGCACCACCTTCTCGCCCTTGTAGCCAGCCTCGGCCAGGAGCTGCTTCGCCCGGGCGACGTTCGGCTTGGCATAGGGCTCGGAACCGGCCTCCGTACCGTTCGGGCTGCCGCAGACGAAATAGCTGCCGCAGGTCTTCCACCATTTCTCGTCGCCCACCCCGGCCGCCAGCGCATCCTCCTGGTTCACCAGATAGGCCATGGCCAGCCGCGCCCGCGGGTCGTTGAAGGGCGGGAAGAGGTGGTTCGGGCGCAGCATCGCCTGGTTGGTGGTGTACTTGTCCACCACGATGCCCCGCGCGCCTTCCAGCATCGGCAGGAGGTCCTGGGCCGGCTGCTCCCAGACGTCGATCTCGCCCGTCCGCAGGGCCGAGGCTGCCGTGGCCGGGTCGGGCATGATGTGCCATTCGACGCGGTCCAGCTTCACCACCCGGCCGCCGGCCAGCCCATCGGGCGGCTCGGCGCGGGGAACGTAGTCCGGGTTGCGGTCGTAGACGACCAGCGCCCCGGGCCGCCAGGCCTCCTTGTTGAAGCGGAAGGGGCCGGAGCCGATCGCCGTCGTGACCGGCGTGGTGGGATCGGTCCGCGCATCGGCCTCGCGCATGATCGCGGGAATCTGCCCGACCGCCGAGCCCAGCATGAAGGGCACGCTGCCGGTCGGCCTGTTCAGCTTCAGCGTGAAGCTGCGGTCGTCCACCGCCTCCAGCGAGGCGGTGTATTCGCGCAGCTTGGCGCCCGCCGTGTCGCGCGCCATCCAGCGGTTCAGTGAGGCCACCACGTCGCGCGAGGTCACCGGCTGCCCATCGTGGAACTTCAGCCCGTCGCGGAGATGGAAGCTCCAGGTCAGGTTGTCGGGCGAGGTCTCGAACCGATCCACCATCTGCGGCTTCGGCTGGAGCTGCGAATCCCAGGAGAAGAGCGTCTCGTAGATCATCGTCCCGTGGATACGGGTGATGAGGATCGAGGCCACCACCGGGTCCAGCGTGCGCAGATCGGCATGCGGCGCCACGCGCAGCACCTTGTCGGGCGTGGTCTGGGCCTGGGCGGGGAAGACCAGGGAAAGGGCGAGGGGCGCTGCGGCCATCAAGGCGGCGGCGCGACGGGAAAGGGTCATCGGCGGAGTCCAGCAGGTTCTTCCAGCGGCACGAGTGCATCACCCGCCCGCCCTGGTGTCCATGACCCCGCCGTCATCCGCTGCGAAGGGCGGAGATGTTTATTCTCCCGCGCGCCGGAATATTGCACGATAAAACTACGTTCATAAAATTGACCAACGCTTGAACGGCGTGCTTCATCGGAAGCCAAGAAACGGGTGCGGCAGATCCGCCACCCTGGCTTTCCGATGGGGGTTCCGCCATGCCGCCGACACGCCGCCACATGCTCCTCTCGCTGGCCGCCCTCGGCTGCGCCGGGCTGCCGCGTGCCGCCTGGGCCGCGCCGCCGACAGAATTCCATATCGGCTACCAGAAGATCGGCCTCCTCGTTGTCGCGCGGCAGCAGCACCTGATCGAGCAGCGGCTGGCCGAACCCAGGATTCCCGTCACCTGGTCCGAATTCGCCGCCGGCCCGCCGCTGCTGGAGGCGCTGAACGCCGGCAGCATCGATTTCGGCTATACCGGCGACGCGCCGCCGATCTTCGCGCAATCCGCCGGGGCCGAGCTGGTCTATGTCGCCGCCACCCCGCCCAGCGGTGCGGGCGAGGCCATCATCGTGCGGGACGCCTCGCCGATCCGCTCCGTGGCCGGGCTGCGCGGCCGGCGCGTCGGCTTCACCCGTGGCTCCAGCGCGCACAACCTCACCGTCGCTGCTCTGGAGAAGGCGGGGCTCGCCTATGGCGACATCACGCCCGTCCTGCTGAGCCCGGCCGACGCCGCCGCCGCCTTCGGGCGCGGCGACATCGATGCCTGGACGATCTGGGACCCCTTCCTGGCCCTGGCACAGGCGCGGGAGAAGGTGCGCGTCCTGGCCACGGCGCCGGAGATCGCCCCGACCAACTCCTTCCTGCTCGCCCGCCGCGCCTTCGCCGAGAAGCACCCGCAGGTGATCGTGCAGGCGCTGGAAGGGCTGAAGCAGGCCGCCGCCTGGGCCGCGAGCCACCGGGGCGAGGTCGCCTCGGCCCTGTCCGAAGTGACCGGCGTCGAGATCAAGGCCCAGACCGTGGCCGCCGAACGCACCGATTTCGGCATCCTGCCGCTGAGCGACGAGATCATCGCGCACCAGCAGGCCACCGCAGACCGCTTCCTGAAGCTCGGCCTGATCCGCCGCCCCGTCCGGGTGCGCGACGCCGTCTGGACGCCGCCCCGCGCCTGAACCACCCTTTCGACGAGCACCCCGCATGACCGACACGCCGATCCGCTTCTTCTGGTTCATCCCCACCCATGGCGACGGGCGCTATCTCGGCTCCGGGGAGCAGCAGCGCCCGCCCGAGTTCCGCTATTTCCGCGAGGTCGCCCAGGCCGTGGACCGCCTGGGCTACGAGGGCGTGCTGCTGCCCACCGGCCAGAACTGCGAGGACAGCTGGATCACCGCCGCCGGCCTGGCGCCGGCCACGGAGCGGCTGAAGTTCCTCGTGGCGCTGCGCCCCGGCGTCACCACCCCGGCCTTCGCCGCGCGCCAGACCGCGGCGCTGGACCGGCTGGCCGATGGGCGCCTGCTGCTCAACGTCGTGGTCGGCGGCAATCCGCGCGAGCTGGCGGCGGATGGCGTCTTCCTGCCGCATGACGAGCGCTATGCCCAGGCCGCCGAGTTCCTGCGCATCTGGCGCGGGCTGCTGTCCGGCGAGCGGGTGAACCACGACAGCCGGTACTTCCGCATGGAGGACGGGCATCTCGACCTGACCGCCTTGCAGCAGCCCCATCCGCCGCTCTGGTTCGGCGGCTCCTCCGAGGCCGGGCAGGATCTCGCCGCCGAGCAGGTCGAGACCTATCTCACCTGGGGCGAGCCGGTGGCCCAGGTGGCCGAGAAGGTCGAGGCCGTGCGCCGCCGCGCCGCCTTGCGCGGCCGCAGGGTCCGCTTCGGCATTCGCCTGCACTTCATCGTGCGCGAGAACGAGGACGAGGCCTGGAGGGCTGCCGAGACGCTGATCTCCCGCGTGTCCGACAAGGCCATCGAGGTGGCGCAGCAGCGCTTCCTGAAGGAGATGGACAGCGTCGGCCAGCGCCGCATGGCCGAGCTCCATGGCGGCCGCCGCGACCGCCTCGTGGTGGCGCCCAACCTCTGGGCCGGCGTCGGCCTGATCCGCGGCGGCGCCGGCACCGCCCTGGTCGGCACCCCCGCCCAGGTCGCCCAGCGCCTGCGCGAATACCAGCAGGTCGGCATCGAGACGGTGATCGGCTCCGGCTACCCCCATCTGGAGGAAGCCTACCGCGTCGCCGAACTCCTCTTCCCCGCCCTGGGCATCGAGAACCACCGCCAGCGCCGCCAGCACGCCTCCGTCAGCAGCGAATTCGCCACCGCCGAAGCCGCCGAAACCGCCCGCGTCGCGGCGTCCTGAAGAGAGGGTCGGGCCGGGGCCAGAGGGGCTCTGCCCCTCTGGACACCCCGCCCAGGGACGTTAGTCCCTGGGAACCCTGTGAGCGCTCCGCGAGGAGGGGAACGGGATGCCGGTCACCATCTGGCGAAACGGCGGTCAGCCCCTCCTCGCGGAGTGCTCATGGCGGGGTTTCGGAGGGATACAATCCCCCTGAGCGGAGGGTCCGGGGTCGGGGCACTGCCCCGACGAGCCTCCCGGAGCGCCACGCCAGACCCCCTTCAGCTCCCGCGGGCGAGGCGGCCGTCGATGCCGGGGAGGGGTTTGCCGGCGGAGAGGTAGTCGATCAGGGCATCCTCCAGCGGCGCACCGTTGTCGTAGTGTTCCAGCGCCTTGTCGCGGAAGCTGTCATAGCCGTCACCGCCCTGGCGCATGAAGTTGTTGGTGACGATGCGATAGGCCTTCTCGGGATCATAGGGCTTGCCGCCGATCTCCAGGCTCACGACGCGTTCGCCGGGCGGGCGCTGGATGTTCCAGACCACGCGCATCCCGGCCACCTGCGGGAAGCGACCGATGCTTTCCGGGGCGCGGGAAAGGCCATTCTCCAGCGCGGCCTTGATGTCCGACCCCTTCAGCGTCGCGGTGGCCAGGGTGTTGTTGAAGGGCAGCATGGCCAGGATGTCGCCCATGGTCACCGTGCCCTCCACCAGCCCGGTGCGCATGCCGCCGCCATTGGTGATGGCGGCATCGGCCTTCGGCATGGCGGCCAGCATGGCATCGGCCATCAGGTTGCCCAGGGCGCATTCGCCGGTGCGGCAGCTCTCGTTGCTCAGCGTCGCCGGCATCGTGGTCACCGGCTTGCGGCGTAGCTCCTCCAGCGGCCTGGCATAGGTGGCGACGATGGCGGCGACCGCCGGGTCGGGGGCGACGTCCATGGTCAGCTCGCGCATCAGCCCGCGATGCGACAGCACGCGGCTCTCCGGCGAGAGGTCGAGGTCCAGCCGGCCGAGATAGCGGCTGTAGCAGCCCGCCTGCACGATGCGGACGAGGCCCGCCGGCCCCTGCTCCATCACCGGGTCCGGGCCCTCCGCCCCGTCCAGCCCATTGGCCAGCAGCGTGTGCGAATGGCCGCCGACGATCAGGTCGATGCCCGCCACGTCGCGCGCCAGCTTGCGGTCGGATTCCAGGCCGAGATGCGACAGCACCAGCACCGTGGCGGCGCCTTGGGCACGGAGTTGCGGCAGAACGCGCTCCACCGCCGCGGCCGGGTCGCCGAAGCGCACCGTGGGGCCGGCGGAGGAGGTGACCGCCGTCTCCGGGGTGGTGAGGCCGATCACCGCCACCTTGCGCCCGCCGGCCTCCAGCATGGTCCAGGGGATCACGCGGTCGCGCAGCGCCGGCTCGTCCGCGAGGTCGAGATTGGCGGAGACGACCGGAAAGGGCAGCCGCTCCAGGTAGCGCGCGAGATTGGCCGGGCCGTTGTCGAACTCGTGGTTGCCCAGGGTCATGGCCTGGACGCCGTTGGCCACCTGCACCGCCGCCTCGGCCGCGCCGCGATGGAGGGTATAGAACAGCGTGCCGGTGAACTCGTCGCCGGCATCGAGCGTCAGCGGCGCATAGCCATCCGCCGTGGCGGCGGCCCGGGCCTCGCGGATCGCGGTGGCCAGCCGGGCAGCGCCGCCGAAGCAGGTCTTGCCTTCCCGGCAGGCCGCGCCGCCCGCCACGATCGGATCGTGGTGCGAATGGAAATCGTTGAAATGCACGATCGACACGCGCCCGGCGGGCTCCGCCTGCGCCCGCCGGATGCCCGGCATGGCCAGGGCGGGGAGAGCCAGCGAGGCGCCGAGCAGGCGGCGTCGGGAAAGGGAGAAGGTTTGGGGCACCAGGGAACCTCCGGGCCGCAAGCCAACGCGGCCGTCTTTGCCGATCCTTAGCCGAAAACCCGCCACGATTCGAAGATTGGATCGGCAAGCCACAGGGGGCAGGATTCCGTCCGGCCTCCCGTCGCCATGTGTCAACCAGAGCCTGGTTCTGGGTTATGGCTTGTGGGTCATGCCCCGGGCGGGGATGCGGGGAATCGGATGCAGGTCTATCTGCCGATCGCCGAAATGTCGGTGGATGCGCTTCTGCTGCTGGGGATCGGCGGTGGCGTCGGCTTTCTGTCGGGGCTGTTCGGCGTGGGCGGCGGCTTCCTGCTGACGCCGATCCTGATCCTGATCGGCATCCCCTCCCCCGTCGCCGTCGCCTCCGGCGCCAACCAGACGCTGGGCGCCTCCGTCTCCGGCCTGATCGCGCAGTGGCGGCGCGGCAATGTCGATATCCGCATGGGGCTGGTGCTGCTGGCGGGCGGCCTGACCGGCTCCACGCTCGGCACGCAGCTCTTCGTGCTGCTGCGGCGGATGGGCCAGGCGGACCTGGTCGTGTCGCTCTTCTACATCGTCGTGCTGGGCTCGGTCGGGGCGCTGATGGTGCGCGAGAGCGTGCGCGCCATCCTGCGCCGCCGCGCGGGCATCGTGCCGAAGCGGCTGCACCAGCATTCCTGGGCGCATGGCCTGCCGCTCAAGATCCGCTTCCGCAAGTCGCGCCTCTACATGTCCGCCATCCCGCCCTTCGCCGTGGGGGCGGGGATCGGCCTGCTCTCGGCCATCATGGGCGTGGGCGGCGGCTTCATGCTGGTGCCGGCGATGATCTACCTGCTCGGCATCCCGACCTCCGTCACCATCGGCACCTCGCTCTTCCAGGTCACCTTCGTCACCGCCAGCGTGACGCTGCTGCAGGCGTTGCAGACCGGCTCGGTGGATATCGTGCTGACGCTGCTGCTGCTTCTGGGCGGCGTGGCCGGGGCGCAGTTCGGGGCCGCCTGGGGCAACCGGCTGCGGGGCGAGGAAATGCGGGCCCTGCTCGGCTCGCTGGTGCTGACGGTGGCGCTCAGCCTGCTGTGGGAACTGCTGCGCACGCCCGACAGCCTCTATGCCATCGGTCCCGTGCGGTGAAAGCCGGCGGGATGGGAAAGCCGGCCAGGAGGATGGGCTGGACGGTGGCGCGCGGGTTGTGAGATTCGGCGGTTCGGAACAAGGCAAGGCCCGGCAGGGGCCCGCCCCGCGCCGGGTGGCCGTGACATGCGCGCTGGCGGCCTTTCTGCTGCCTGCCCTGTTGTCGGGCACCCTTTCGGCCCAGCCGGTGCCCCCCCTGCCGCCGCCGCCGCCGGCGCCCCCCCCGCTGCAAGGGTCCCCGGCGCTGGTCACCCAACTCGGCCAGCCCAGCGTGGAGGTCACCACCGCCTTCGCCGGCACCGACGTGCTGGTCTTCGGCGCCACCGAGCGTCCCATTGGCCCCTCGGGCGACAACGTCATCGTGGTGGGACAGGGCCCGGCGCAGTCGCAGGTCGTTCGTCGCCGGACCCGCGTGCTCGGGGCCTGGATCAACGGCCGCTCCGCCCGCTTCGACGACGTGCCCTCCTGGTATGCGCTGACCGGCACGGAACCGCTCCGGAGCCTGTTGGGCCAGGACGAGCGCCGCGCCCTGCAACTCGGCCTGAACGCCCTGGCCCGTCGCGTTCAGGGCAGCAGCGACCCGGATTTCCGGCAGGCACTGGTGGACCGCAAGGTGGCGGCCAATCTCTGGCAGGAAGACAAGGCACCCGTCCAGGTCTCCGGTGGCCGGCTTTTCCACGCCCGGCTGTCGCTGCCCTCCATCGTGCCGCCCGGGAGCTACTTCGTGCAGGTGCTGCTGGTGCGCGAGGGACGGGTCGTGGCGCGGCAGGAGCTGCCCTTCGAGGTGCGGCGCGTCGGCACCGCAGCCGAGATCACCACCGTCTCGCACGAGCAGCCGCTGCTCTATGGCCTGGCCTGCATCGCCCTGGCTGCCTTCGCCGGCTGGATCGGCAGCGTCATCTTCCGGCGTTGAACGCCGTTTCCCGGTGGCGGGGAGCCGCCACGGAGCACCCCTTGCCGTGCATGGCCGATCCGATCCGCCGAGAAACCATGTTGCACCGGGCGGCGGACGGGGCCACATGCCGCGCGAAGGGAACCCGCCGCCATGTTCATCGAGACCGAATCCACCCCGAATCCCGCCACGCTGAAGTTCCTGCCCGGCCAGGACGTGATGGGCGCGCGCGGCACCGCCGACTTCCCCGATGCGGAGCAGGCGGCCCGTTCCCCGCTGGCGGAGCGGCTTTTCCGGCTGGAGGGCGTGGCGCGGGTCTTCCTGGGCGCCGATTTCGTGACCGTCACCAAGGGCGAGGACGCCGAATGGCAGGGCCTGCGCCCGCAGGTGCTGGGCGCGCTGATGGAGCACCTGATGGCCGGCCGCCCGATCCTGGCCGGAGAGCCTATCGAGGTCGTCGAGGAGGAGGACACCGATCCCGCCGATGCCGAGGTGGTGGCCCAGATCAAGGAGCTGCTGGACACCCGCGTCCGCCCGGCGGTGGCCGGCGATGGCGGCGACATCGTGTTCCGCGGCTTCCGTGACGGCATCGTGCGCCTGCACATGCAGGGCGCCTGCTCCGGCTGCCCGTCTTCCCGCGCCACGCTGAAGCACGGCGTCGAAACGATGCTGCGGCATTATGTGCCGGAGGTTGTGGCGGTGGAGCAGGTCGAGGCCTGACCGCTCCTGGCCCGGCCCCGGGAGCGGGGTCGGGGCCGGCGTTCAGCCGGGGATGAAGACGGTGCTGCCGGTGGTGCGGCGGGCCTCCAGCGCGCGATGCGCCTCCGCCGCGTCGTGCAGCGGCCAGTGCTGGTTCACCACGATCTCGACCTTGCCGGTTTCCACCGCCTCGAAAAGGCTGTTCGCGCTGGCCACCATGTCGGCGCGTTTCGCCGTATAGGTCGACAGCGTCGGCCGCGTCAGGAAGAGCGATCCCTTGGCCGCCAGCAGGCCGGGATCGACCGGCGGCACGGGGCCGGAGGCATTGCCGTAGGTGACCATGGTGCCGAGCGGCGCCAGGCAGTCCAGCGAAGCCATGAAACTGTCCTTGCCGACGCTGTCATAGACGACCGGCAGCATCGCGCCGCCGGTGATCTCCTTGACCCGCTGCGGCAGGTCCTCGTCCGGCAGGATCACGTGCGCCGCGCCATGCGCCCGGGCGAGCTCGGCCTTTTCCGGCGCGCCGACCGTGCCGATCACGGTGCAGCCCAGGGCCTTGGCCCATTGGCACAGGATCAGCCCGACCCCGCCCGCCGCGGCATGGACAAGGATCGTCTGCCCCGCCTTCACCGGGAAGGTCCGGTGCAGCAGGTACTGCGCCGTCATGCCCTGCAGCATCATGGCCGCGGCGGTCTCGTCCGCAATCGCCGGCGGCAGCTTCACCAGCAGGTCGGCGCGCACCACGCGGGCTTCGGAATAGGCGCCGATCGGGCCGGTGCCATAGGCGACGCGGTCGCCGGGGGCGATGTCGGTGACGCCATCGCCCACCGCCTCGACCACGCCCGCCGCCTCCATCCCGATCACCGCCGGCAGGCTGGGCGCCTTGTAGAGCCCGGTCCGGAAATAGACGTCGATGTAGTTCAGCCCGACCGCGGTGTGGCGCACCAGCGCCTCGCCGGGCTTGGGCGCGGGGAGCGGGACCTCCTCCCAGAGCATCTTCTCGGGGCCGCCATATTCATGGATGCGGATGGCATGGTTCATGGGAGGAGTTCCTGAACGAAGGCGGCTTCGAGGCGGAGGAGGTAGCGCTTGGTCTCCGCGCCTCCCTCGCCGGAATAGCCGCCGAGCCGGCCGCTGGCGGCGACCACACGGTGGCAGGGGATGATGATCGGGATCGGATTGGCGCCGCAGGCCATGCCCACGGCCCGTGCGGAGGAGTTCAGTGTCCTGGCGATCTCGCCATAGCGGGCGGTGCGTCCGGGCGGTATTTCCCGCATGGCCTGCCAGACGCGTTTCTGGAACTCCGTGCCATGGGGGGCGAGCGGCAGGCGGAAATCGCCCCGCTTGCCGTCGAACCAGTCATGAAGCTGTTCCCGTGCCTCGGCCAGCAGGGGGGTTACGGTCTGGTCCCTGCCGCGCCCCCAGTCGAGGGCGACGACCTGGCCATCCTCTTCCGACACGGTGAGCTCGCCGAGTGGCGAGTGGAGCGTGAGTTGCGGCATGTCGGGCGGATTGGCCCTCTCCTGCCCGCGATCGTCAAGCTCCCTGGCCGGGATGGCTGCGGCGCGGGAACGCGCCGTGGTGGAATCGGGCCGGATCATTCGCGTGGACCGGGCGTGGAAAGCCGGGGGCAGGTCCTGGGCGGCGAGGCACGATCGGCCTGGGCGCGCCGGCCGGGCGCCCATCCCGGCAGGCGGGCCGCCGGGCCCGGCCCACGGTCGGAGTGGAAGCGGCATGGCCCGGCCGCCGGAGGCTGGGGCAGGGGATCAGGCCCGGTGCAACTGCGTGACCAGCGCCGCCACCTCCGTCACCGGCAGGCCGCAGCGCCCGGCGGCGCAGAGATAGGCGGCGGGCTCGCCCTCCACCATGTCCTTGCCGGCGGCGGGGTGGCCGGGCGGCAGGGCGTCCGGCTCCGGCGCGCGCAGCACCACCGTGGCCGGGTCCGGCGCCCGCAGCGCGGCGCGCAGCAGGGGCTGCGCCGCGCCCGGCGGCCCGGCCACCACCACGCTCCGGCCGGAAACCAGAAGGTCCGCCGCGCCCAGCAGGGTGGGCATGGCGGTGACGCCGCCTTCCAGCCCGGTGAAGGCCGAGGCCGTGGCCTCCGCCCGCCGGGCCCAGCGGTCCTCGCCGGTCAGGTGGAAGAGCCGGGCCTGGGCCTCGGCCAGCATGCCGTTGCCGTTCGGGCTGGGTCCGTCGCCTGCGCTGCGGGTCCGGTAGGGGACGTCGGCGGCATCCCCGGCACTGCTGAAATAGGCCCCGTCCGGCGCGGCGAAGTGGCGCTCCGCGGCCTCGGCCCAGCCGGCGGCGCGGTCGAGGAAGCCGGCCTCGCCCGTCGCCTCGTGCAGCGCCAGCGCGGCGCGGGCCATGGCGGCATGGTCCTCCAGCAGCCCGGTGGCGCCGGACTGCCCGTCCTTCCAGGAATGCAGCAGCCTGCCATCCGGCGCCGCGAGGTCGCGCGCCACCGCCTCGAAGACCCTGCGGGCGAGGTCCAGCCAGTCCGGCCGGTCGAAGACCAGGGCGGCGCGCACCAGTCCGGAAACCATCAGCCCGTTCCAGTCGGCCAGCACCTTGTCGTCCCGCCCCGGCCGCACCCGTGCCGCGCGGGCCTCCAGCAGCCGGGCGCGGGACGCGGCGAGCGCCTTCTCCTGGTCTTCCGGCAGGGGGTCGGGATCGGCGGAGCGGTTCAGCACCACCTTGCCCTCCCAGTTGCCCTCGCTGCCGACGTCATAGACCTCGCGGAACAGTTCGGCGTCCTCGCCCAGCACCGCGTTCACCTCGGCGGCGGTCCAGACATAGAAGCGGCCTTCCTCGCCCTCGCTGTCGGCATCCAGCGCGGCGGCATAGGCGCCGTTGGGGGCGACCATCTCGCGCTCCAGCCAGCCCACCAGCTCCTCCGCCCGGAGGGCGTAGAGGGCGTCCGGCTGCTGCGCATAGGCCAGCGCCAGGAGCTCCAGGAGCTGGGCGTTGTCGTAGAGCATCTTCTCGAAATGCGGCACCAGCCAGACGCCATCCACGGCATAGCGGGCATAGCCGCCGCCGAGATGGTCCCAGATCCCGCCCTGGCTCATCCGCCGCAGGAGGAGATGCACGGCCCCGGCGCAGTCCGGGCGTTCCAGCCGCTGCGCCATCTGCAGCAGGAAGCGGAAGATCGGCGCGTTGGGGAATTTCGGTGCGCCGCGCAGCCCGCCCTGCACCGGGTCCTGGATGCCCATCAGCGCCTCGGTCACGCGTTCCAGCAGATCCCGGTCCGGCAGGGCGCCGGGATGGCTGGCGGCGAGCTGCGCCAGGCCCTGGCCCAGCGCGGCGGTGTTCTGGGCGATCTTTTCCGGCTCCCGCGCATAGGTGGCGGCGACGCCGCGCAGCACCTGGCGGAAGGAAGGGCGGCCCCAGCGCGGCTCGGGAGGAAAGTAGGTGCCGCCCCAGAAGGGCTCGCCCGCCGGCGTCAGGAACATGGTCAGCGGCCAGCCGCCCTGTTCGCCCAGCAGGTGCAGCGCGTTCATGTAGGCGGCGTCGATGTCGGGCCGTTCCTCGCGGTCCACCTTCACATTGACGAAGAGCTGGTTCATCAGCGCCGCCGTCTCGGGGTCCTCGAAGGATTCATGGGCCATCACATGGCACCAGTGGCAGGCGGCATAGCCCACCGAGAGCAGGATCGGCCGTCCCGTCGCCCGCGCCTCCGCCAGCGCCGCCCCTCCCCAGGGCCGCCAGTGCACGGGGTTTCCCGCATGCTGGAGCAGATAGGGGCTGGCCTCATGGCTCAGCAGGTTCTCGCTCGGATAGGTCTGGCCCATGCCAGCGCACCTAAGGTGCCCCCATCCTTCCCGCCAGGGGGCTCTCGGAGGTTTCGGGCCGGGGCCAGAGGGGCTCCGCCCCTCTGGACACCCCGCCAAGGGACGTTAGTCCCTTGGAACCCTGTGAGCGCTCCGCGAGGAGGGGGGACAGGACACCGGTCGCCTGATGGCATACCGGCGGAACAACCCCCTCCTCGCGGAGCGCTCATGGCGGGGTCTCGGGGGGATACCATCCCCCTGAGCGGCCCCTCCTTCAGCAAAGGGTCCGGGAGGCAGAGCCTCCCGGTTCCCAGGCCAGATCCTCGAAGAGCAACCCCTGAGGAAGTCATGAGCACGGCGGACACGATCTTTGCGCTGGCGACGGGGGCCGGGCGTTCGGCGGTGGCGGTGCTGCGGCTGTCGGGGCCGGGCTGCGGGGCGGTGCTGGACCGGCTGGCCGGGCGGCGGCCGGCGGCGCGGATGGCCACGCTGCGGACGCTGCGGGATGCGGCGGGGGCGGCGCTGGACCGGGCGCTGGTGCTGTGGTTTCCGGGGCCGCGTTCCTATACGGGCGAGGATGCGGCGGAGCTGCACCTGCATGGCGGGCGGGCCGTGGTGGCGGCGGTGTCGGAGGCGCTGGTGGCGGCCGGGGCGCGGGTGGCGGAGCCCGGGGAGTTCACGCGCCGGGCCTTCCTGCACGGCAAGATGGACCTGACCGAGGCCGAGGGCATCGCCGACCTGATCGAGGCCGAGACCGAGGCGCAGCGGCGCCAGGCGCTGCGGCAGACCGGGGGCGCGCTGGCGCGGGAGGCGCGGGGCTGGGCGGAGCAGCTGACGCGGCTGCTGGCGCAGCAGGAGGCGGCGCTGGAATTCGCCGAGGAAGGGCTGCCCTCCGACCTGGACGAGGTGGTGCGGGCGGGGGCCGGGGCGCTGCGGGCGGAGATCGCCGCGGCGCTGGCGGATGGCGGGCGCGGGGAGCGGCTGCGCGAGGGGCTGGACGTGGCGATCCTGGGCGCGCCGAATGTGGGCAAGTCCTCGCTGCTGAACGCGCTGACGGGACGGGAGGCGGCCATCGTCTCGGCCCGGGCAGGCACCACGCGGGACGTGGTGGAGGCGCGCTTCGACCTGGCGGGGGTGCCGGCGACGCTGGCGGACACGGCCGGGCTGCGCGAAGGAGCCGACGAGATCGAGGCCGAGGGCATCCGCCGCGCGCACCGGCGGGGAGAGGAAGCCGATATCGTGCTGGCGGTCTTCGCGGCCGATGCGGCGCCGGATGCGGAGACGCTGGCCCTGCTGGCGCGGCGGGACTGCGTGGTGGTGGCCAACCGCTGCGACCTCGCGGAGCCGGCGGCGGATTACGCCGGCGTGATGCCGCTGCGGGTCTCGGCCCGGACCGGGGCGGGGCTGGCGGCGCTGCGAGCCCGGCTGGAGGAGGAGGCGGAGCGGCGGGCCGGCGGCGCCGCGCTGCTGACCCGCCCGCGCCATCGCGCCGCGCTGGAGGAGGTGGCGCGGCACCTGGCCGGGGCGGAGACCGCGCCCGTGCCGGAACTGGCCTCCGAGGGACTGCGCGCCGCGTCGCTGGCCCTGGGGCGCCTCACGGGCCGGGTCGGGGTCGAGCAGGTGCTGGATGTCGTCTTCGGCAGCTTCTGCATCGGCAAGTGAGCGCGGCGGCCTGCTTCCAGGGAGACTGGCCCCCGGGCGTGGCAAGCGCCGTGGCCTTCCCTATAATCCTGGCCTTTCGTGGGGCCGCGATGGCAGGCTGCAAGGGGTCGGAGCCCGGCCTCGCCCCGTTCGGGAAACACTGACCACACCGCCGCGCGGATCGCCGCGATGCGGATTCCGGGAGAACTGGCTTGCCGAGCGACCGCGTCTTTCTCGTCGTCGTGGATGACAGCCCGGAACGGGTGCTGGCGATGCGCTATGCCTGCCTGCGGGTGAAGAAATCCGGCGGGCGGGTGGCCCTGCTGCGGGTGACGGAGCCGGTGGGGCTGCAGGAATGGGCCGGCGTCGGCCAGTTGCTGCAGCAGGAGCGGCGGGAGGAGGCGGAGCAGATGCTGTCCGCCCTGGCCGCCGAGGTGCAGGAGATCACCGACGGGCTGCCGCTGATCATCATCCGGGAGGGCGACCTGATCGAGGAGGTGCTGGGCCTCATCGAGAGCGATCCGCGCATCTCGATCCTGGTGCTGGCCGCCTCCGCCTCCGGCGGCAATCCCGGGCCGCTGATCACGGCGATGACCAGCCGCCATTCCCACCGGCTCCGCTGCCCCGTCACCATCGTGCCGGGCGGCATGAGCTACGAGGAGCTCGACCGGGTGACGTGACGGGGAGGGCGGACCCTCCCCGCCGGCCTGTTCGGGTTCAGGCGTTGCCGACGGGCGGCTGGCCGGCCTGGGCGCGGCGGGACTGCCACAGCGCCACGAAGTCGATCGGCGTCAGCAGCACGGGCATGAAGCCGCCCTCGCGCGTCGCATCGGCCAGGACGTTGCGGGCGAAGGGGAAGAGCAGGCGCGGGCATTCCACCAGCAGCACCGGCTCCAGGCTTTCCTGCGGCACGTTCACGGTGAAGATGCCGCAATAGACCAGCTCGGCGATGAAGGCGGTGGTCTCGCCCGACTTGGCATCGCAGCGGATCTGCAGCGAGACCTCGAAGGTGTTGCCGTCCTGCTGCAGCGGCCGGGCCTGCACGTCCAGGCCGATATCGATGCGCGGCTGCTCGCGCAGCTGGGTGAAGACCTCCGGCGCCCCCGGCACCTCGAAGGACAGGTCCTTCACGTATTGCAGGTTGACGACCAGGGGGGCCGGCGGCGCGTTGCTGTCGCCGGGAAGGACGGGCTGGATCGGATCGGACATGGCAAACCTGCGATGGGCTGGGTGATGTGAGGCGGCGGGTAGCATGGGCGTCCCGCCATCGGAAGGCGAATGCGGCGCGACGGCCTCGCCATTCGCGTGCCCCCCTGCATGTCCCCTGGGCGGGGGCAGGAAAGGTGGCGCTGCGGTGGTCAGGCGGCGGGATAGGGCCGGTGGCCGAAGATCGCGGTCCCCACCCGCACATGGGTGGCACCCTGGGCGATGGCCAGCGGGAAATCGCCGCTCATGCCCATCGACAGGCGCTTCAGCCCGTGCCGGGCCGCCAGTTCCGCCAGGAAGGCGAAATGCGGCACCGGGTCCTCGCCGGCGGGCGGGATGCACATCAGGCCGGAGATGGAGAGGCCGTACTTCTCCTGGCAGGCGCGCAGGAAATTCCCCGCCTCGGCGCGGGCGATGCCGGATTTCTGCGGCTCCTCCCCGGTGTTCACCTGCACCAGCAGCTCCGGCCGCCGGCCTTCCTTCGCCATGGCGGCGGCCAGGGCTTCGGCGAGCTTGGGCCGGTCCAGGCTCTCGATCACGTCGGCCACCCGCACCGCGTCGCGCGCCTTGTTGGTCTGCAACCCGCCGATGATGTGCAGGCGGAGCTCCGGATGGGCCGGGCGCAGGGCGGGGAACTTGCCCTGGGCCTCCTGCACGCGGTTCTCGCCGAAGACGGTCTGGCCGGCTGCCAGGGCCTGGACCACGCTTTCCGCCGGATGTGTCTTGGAAACCGCGACCAGTTGCACCGAGTCGGGGGAGCGGCCGGCCCTGGCGCAGGCTTCGGCGATCTCGGCCTTCACCCGGGCCAGGGCGGCCGGGATGGGGGCATCAGCGAGGGAGGAGGCGTCGCTCATGGAGGGGAGGGATAAACGCCCGCGCCCGAAGAAGATAGCCGCGGAGGAGATCGTCGCCGCGGCACGCCGCTTCCGGCCGCGTCCGGGGCGGGACGGCCTGCCCCGGCTCTGGCTGGTCTCCGACGCCCGCCGCCTGCCCGACCCGCGCGAGGCCGCCCTCGGCCTGCCGCGCGGCGCGGCGGTGCTGGCGCGCGACCTGGCGCCGGAGCTGCTGCCCGCCCTGGCGAGGCTCTGCCGGGCGCGTGGCCTCGTACTGATGCTGGCGGGGGACGGGCGCACGGCGCTGCGGCTGCGGGCGGGGCTGCACCTGCCGGACCGCCGGCCCGCCACGGGGCTGCTGCCTTATCTTCTGGCGCGGCGGCGGGACCCGCGCCGGTGGCGGCTGAGCCAGGCGGCGCATGGGCGCTCCGGCCTGGCCCGCGCCCGGCGAATCGGCGCGGACGGCGTGCTGCTCTCGCCCGCCTTTCCCACGGCCAGCCATCCGGGCGCCCCGGCGCTGGGGCCGCTGCGCTGGGCGGCGCTGGCGCGGCGGGCCTCCTGCGGCGCCGTGGCGCTGGGCGGCGTGGATTCCCGCCGTGCCCGGCGCCTTCCCGGCTGGGCCTGTGGCATTTCTGCCCTGGAGGGGCTGTTGCCCTCCGGTCACAGTGTTTCGCAGAAGTCGCGGCCCCGTGATCCGGGCCATTGCCCCTTCCGAATGGCCTGAACCATAGTCCGCCCGGGCCTGGCTCCACGCCGGGCGCATCGCTGTGGTGCGCTGGACGAGGAGCTCCCTGTCAGGGGGGCAGGCGGGCTGAAGGGATCGCTGGGCGGTGCGGCCCATGCGCGTGAGGAGGGATTTGATGCGTAAGCTTCTTCTGGGGAGCACGGCCGTCGCCGCTGCTGCTCTGTTCGCCCCGCAGGGCGCTCTGGCGCAGGGTGCCGACCCGTTCCTGCCGCCCGGCCCGCCGATGATGTCCCACCGCGCCCTTGAAGTGCGCGTCGGCGGCTATTTCCGCTTCAACTACAACTTCACCGAGCAGGGCCAGAACAGCGCCAACAAGGACAGCGGCGCGGGCGTGCCGGTGGCCGGCGCCGCCACCACCCCGAACACCTCGGCGCGTCTCGGCAAGTCCGACTTCGCCTCCGACGCCGAGATCCACATCGTCGCCAACGGCAAGGCCACCAACGGCCTGCGCTACGGTGTCGCGATCGAGCTCGAGGTCGACTACAACGATGGCACCTATTCGCCGTACTCGGGCTCGCGCGTGCGCTCGCCCAAGACCGGCCTCGACACCGACGAGATGTGGATGTACGTGGCCGGCGGCTTCGGCCAGGTCCGCTTCGGTGACGAAGACAACGCCTGGAACCTGATGAGCGTCGGTCACGTCGCCAACTTCGGTACAGGCGGCGCCGACGGTGACTGGTTCGACAGCGTGACCGCGACGCACCGCGCTGCGACCACCTTCACCTCCGACTCGGGCGACAACACCAAGGTCATCTACCTGTCGCCGCAATTCTACGGCTTCGACGTCGGCGCCTCCTTTGCCTTCAACACCGGCGAGGGCGAGGACACGGGCTGCATCCTGTCCACCGTGACCTCCGACTGCGACCGCGCGAACGCCTATTCGGGCACCCCGCGCCGCCGCAACGAGGTGTTCGGCATCGCCCGCTGGCGCGGTTCCTTCGGCGGCGTCGGCCTGCAGGCCGCGATCGGCGGCATGACCGCCGATGCCACGAAGGGCCAGCAGGTCATCAACTCGGGCGTCGCCTCCTCGGTCACCTCGGCCAAGCCGATGTGGATGGGCTATGGCGGCCTGCAGGCGACCGCCTACGGCTTCACGCTGGGTGGCGAGTACTACTGGGGCCAGGCCAACAACAGCTTCGCCCCGCTGGTCCGTGGCGCCGTCGATACGCGCAGGATGGGCGAGGTCTTCGCCGGTGCGTCCTATACCTGGGGCCCGGTCACGGTCGGCGCGAACTACTACGACCTGCAGTCCGCCGGTGCCCAGGGCATCGCGGCTGGCCGCCGCGAGCTGGTCTGGTCGGTCGGCGCGACCTACGTCGTCGCCCCTGGCCTGACCATCGTGACCGACTACTCGGACATCTACCGCAAGGAAGCCGGCTACAACTTCATCTCCGGCACGGCGGGGTCCGCCAACAACAAGGTGACCTCGAAGGTCTTCATCCTGGGTACCCGCATCGCCTTCTGATCGCGGTTTCTATCCAGTGCAGAAGGGGCGGCGGATCCATCCGCCGCCCTTTTTGTATCGGCCGCCATGATTTCTTCGCGGCGCACCCGCTTTTTCCCCCCTTGCAAGTGTCGCGGCGGCTTCTACTGTGCGCCCGCCATGCCAAAGACACGCCTCGCCCTGCTGCTGCTGCCCATCCTGGTGGGGGCCTGTTCCCAGACCCGCCAAGTGGGCAACGACGAATATACGGATGACAGCCGGCGCGCCCGTGTCCAGGGACGTCTGAGCGGCTCCGACGGCATCCTGCTGTTCGGAACCGACCGCACCAATCGTGATGGCGGGGGCGACCAGTCCGGCACCGGGCTCGGCGTGAACGCCTATCTGTGGCGTGCCGCGCTGGACACCCTGTCCTTCATGCCGCTTTCCTCGGCCGATCCCTTCGGCGGGGTGATCATCACCGACTGGTACACGCCGAGCGCGGCCAACGGGGAGCGCTTCCGGGCCACGGCCTATATCCTGGGCCGGCAGCTCCGTTCCGATGGCGTCCGGGTATCGGTCTTCCGTCAGGAACTGCACAACGGCGTTTGGCAGGATGCGCCCGTGTCCAGCGCCACCAGCGCGGAACTCGAGGACAAGGTCCTTGCCCGGGCGAGGGAACTCCGCAGCGGACAGGCGACCGCCGCGCGCTGAACCAGGCGCCATCCGGCACCAAGGAAAAAGGCCTTTCCCCCCGGGGGGAAAGGCCTTTCTTCTGGAAGCGGTTCTGGCTGTCCGGATGGGGGCGCCCCGTCAGGCGCCCGCCCGTTACCAGTAGCCGGGACCGCGGACCACGTAGCCGGGCGGCGGCGCATAGACCGGGGCCGGGCGGTACACCACGGGCGGCGGCTGATAGATCACCGGTGGCGGCGCATACTCGTACACGACCGGCGGCGGGGGCGGCGCGTAATAGACCCGGGGCGGCGGGGGCGGGGCCGCCTGCGTGGCCAGGCCAAGGGCGAGGCCGCCCAGGACGCCGGCGCCCAGGCCCAGGGCGAGTGCTCCGCCGGGGCCGGGGCCGTGGTGGCGGTGATAGCCACCACCCGGTCCCCAGTAAGGCTGGGCCTCGGCCGGGGCTGCGACGACGGCGCCCAGGGACAGGGCGGCCGTCGCGGCCAGGGTGATCTTGGTGATGCGGCGCATGGGCATTGCTCCTCGATAGCCAAGATGGTGCCGGCCCATGGCGGAATCGAGGCAGGTTTGCCCTCACCCTGGGGCGAAATGCATCACTCTGTAACGGGCTCGACCGGCGCGATGGGCTCCGGCGCGATGACGGCCCCGGCCTCCAGCAGCAGGTCCTCGCGATAGCGCCCGGCCACCAGCTGCACCCCCATCGGCGCCGAAGACGCGTCGGAGGTGGCGACCGTCAGGGCGGGCAGGCCCATCAGCGGCAGCCCGATCTGCACGAGCTGCGCCTCGATCACCCGCTCGAAGCTGGCCTCGCTCTCGATGTCGAGTGCATCGGGGAAGGGCGGCTCCGCCGAGACGGGCAGGAGGACCAGCGGATAGCGCTCCAGGAAGAGGTTCCACTGCCGCAGGAAGCCGGCCCGTCGGGTCAGGGCATCGGCGACGCCATGCTCCCCGGCCTCTGGGGCACGCGCCTCCATCATGGCCAGCACGGCCAGGGATTCCGCCTCGTTCTCGGCCTGATAGGCCTTGTTGCCGCTGCGCCGGCTTTCCGCCAGCCAGAGCAGGGCCTGCAGATGCGCCGGCTCCCGCAGCGGCGGGCAGGGGGTCTCGACCACGGTCCAGCCCGCCTCCTGCAAGGCCAGGGCGGCGGCGCGCAGGGCCTTCTCCACGGCGGGATGGGTGGCCAGCCCCTCGGGGCGCACGCAGAGGGCGGCACGCTTCGGCAGCGGCGGCCCTTCGAGCGGCGCCGGCACCCACCAGGGGTCGCGCGGGTCGGGCGCGGCAAGGGCGGCCAGGGCCGCGCGCAGGTCCGGGATGGAGCGGGCCAGCGGGCCGGAAACCGCCATCAACTGCGCGCCGATCGCGCGTTCCGGGCTGCTGGCGTTGAAGGCGGCGATCCGCCCCAGCGTCGGCCGCAGCCCGTGCACGCCGCAGGCATAGGCCGGATAGCGCACCGAGCCGCCGATATCCGTGCCATGCGCCAGCGCCCCGATCCCCGCCGCCAGCGAGGCCGCGGCACCGCCGGAGGAACCGCCGGGGGTCAGGCGCGGGTCGCGGGGATTCCTGGTGTTGCCGTGCAGGGCGTTGCGGGTGAACCAGCGCAGCGAGAAGGCGGGCGTGTTGGTCCGCCCCAGCACCACCGCCCCGGCGCGGCGGAAGTTGCTGACGACGGGGTTGTCTTCCTTCGCGATCAGTTCCCGCTGGGTGCGAAGCCCATTGGTGGTGGCATGGCCCACTTGGTCGGCATTCACCTTGATCGTCACCGGAACGCCGGCCAGCGGCCCGGGATCCTCGCCCGCGCCCAGGCGGCGGTCCACCTCGCGCGCCTCGGCCAGGACTTCCTCGGACCGGTGGTCCACCACGGCGTTGATGGCGGGGTTCGCGGCTTCCAGCCGGGACAGCGCGTCCCGCGCCACCTCCTCGGCCGAAACCTCCCGTCCCCGCAGCTTCGCCGCCAGCTCGCTGGCCGTCAGGCGCCAATAATCCCCCATGCCCCGGGACTCCTCTGCGGTGATCTGCGCGGGGCAGTCTCCGGGCAGGGCTGGGGCTTGTCGAGGGGCTGCTCCGGACGTGGCGCCGTGGTTGGGGGCAAGGCGCTGCCTTTCCCCCAAGCCCCCTATCCGCCAGGACCCTGAGGGTCCTGGACCTCCCGTTCGTTGGCGCCTGCCTGTTGCCCCGAAGGATCGGGTTGCAGGGTAACGGCAGCCACCAGCGCCAACGAAAGCCCGGGGTCCGGGGACCGGCTTCGATCCCCGGCAGAGTGGGTCCGGGAGAGGCGGAGCCTCTTCCGGGGTCCGGGGCCCGGCACGTCCCCTTCAGAACGCCGCGTCGTCGAACGCCATCATCGACGCACCGCCCGCCAGGATGGCCGAGGCCAGCGCGCCGGTTTCCGGCAGCAGGCGCTGCATGAAGAAGCGCGCCGTGGCCAGCTTGGCGGCGTAGAATTCCGGTGTCTCCCCACCATCGCCCCGCAGCGCGGCCCCGGCCATCAGCGCCCATTGATGCGCCAGGGCGGTGAGGCCGAAGAGGCGCAGGTAGTCCGTCGCCCCGGCGCCGATCTCCGTGGGATCGGACAGGCCGCGCCGCGCCAGCTCCGCCGTGCATTGCTGCAACCGGCCGAAGGCCTTGGAGAGCGGCAGGATGAACTCGCCCATCCGCTCGTCTTCCTCGTGCGCCTCGATGAAGGACAGCACGGGATGGAAGAAGCGGCGGAGGTAGCGCCCCGCATGGGCCGGCATCTTGCGCCCGGCGAGGTCCAGCGCCTGGATGCCGTTGGTGCCCTCGTAGATCTGCGCGATGCGCGCGTCGCGGGCATACTGCTCCATGCCCCATTCGCGGATATAGCCGTGCCCGCCCAGCACCTGCATGCCGTGGTTGGCGCAGAGCGTGCCGAGATCGGTGAAGAGCGCCTTCACGATCGGCGTCATCAGCGCGACATGGTCCTCGGCGGCCAGGCGCTCCTCCGGCTCCGGGTGGCGGGTGGCGATGTCGTGCTGGAGCGCCACGGCGACACCCAGCGCGCGGCATCCCTCGGTATAGGCGCGCATGGTCAGCAGCATGCGCCGCACGTCCGGATGCACCAGGATGGGATCGGCCGGCCTGTCGGGATATTTCGCGCCGCCCAGAGCCCGGCCCTGCAGCCGGTCGCGCGCATAGGCGACGGCGTTCTGGTAGCTGACCTCGGCGATTCCCAGACCCTGGATACCGACGGAAAGCCGCTCCTCGTTCATCATGGTGAACATGGTGCGCAGCCCCTTGTGCGGCGTGCCGAGCAGCCAGGCCTTCGCTCCGTCGAAGTTCATCACGCAGGTGGCGGAGGCCTTGATGCCCATCTTATGCTCGATGGAGGCGCAGGAGACGCCGTTGCGCGGCCCCACCTTGCCGTTCTCGTCCGGCAGGAACTTCGGCACCAAGAACATGCTGATGCCCTTCACCCCCGGCGGCGCGTCCGGCAGCTTGGCCAGCACGAAATGCACGATGTTCTCCGTCAGGTCGTGCTCGCCCGCGGAGATGAAGATCTTGGTGCCGCTGAGGCGGTAGCTCCCGTCCTCCGCCGGCACGGCCCTGGTGCGGATCAGGCCGAGATCGGTGCCGCAATGCGGCTCCGTCAGGCACATCGTGCCGCTCCATTCGCCGGACACCAGCTTCGGCAGGTAGAGGTCCTTCATCGCCGCCGTGCCATGCGTGTGCAACGCCGTGTAGGCGCCGTGCGACAGGCCGGGATAGAGGCTGAAGGCGAGGTTGGCGGAGCAGATCATCTCCTCGAACAGCAGCGACACGGTGCGCGGCAGGCCCTGGCCGCCGTAATCCGGGTCGCAGGCCATCGCCGTCCAGCCGCCCTGGCGGAAGGCGTCGTAGGCCTCGCGGAAGCCTTTCGGCGTGCGCACCACGCCGTTCTCGTAGTGGCAGCCCTCCTCGTCGCCCGGGCGGTTGATCGGGAACAGCACCTCCTCGCAGAGCTTCGCCGCTTCCTCCATCACCGGGTCGATCAGGTCCGGCTGCATCTCCTCGCAGCCCGGCAGCGCCCGCAGCCGCTCCATCGCCACGATCTCGCTGAGCAGGAAGCGCATGTCCCGCAGCGGTGCCTTGTAGCTCGGCATGTCCTGTCCTCCTTGCTGTTCGGGCCAGGGACCGGGGAAGGCGCCGCCTTCCCCCAGACCCCATCCGCCAGGACCCTGAGGGTCCTGGACCTCCCATTCGTTGGTTCATGCTGACAGCGGATCGCGCCGGAGGGCCTAGCCCTCCGGCGACGGCCGGTGCCGCACGTGCCGACATCGTCTTCGATTCCTCTGGGAGAGCCCCGCCTTTCCACGCGTTCCCTGGGATCGGATCCTGGGCTGACGCCGCTCACAGGCGCCCACCCACCGGGTCCAGGGCCCGCAGGGTCCTGGCGGAGTGGGGGTCCTGGGGGCGAGGCAGCGCCTTGCCCCCAGGGGCCCGCCCCGGGCACCACGCGGGAACACCCACCCCGGGCATCAGTTCCGCAACGGCTTCCCGGTTTCGAGCATGTGCTCGACCCGGGCGAGGCTCGCGGGATGCCGCAGCAGCGTCATGAAATGCTTCCGTTCGAGGGCCAGCACGCGCTCCTCCGGGACTTCCTCGGTGTAGTCCGTCGCCTCGCCGCCGGTGAGCGTGTCCGCGAGATGCGCGCAGACCACTTCATCATGCGGCGTCGCCTTGCCGGTCTGCGCGGCGCTGCGCACGGCCAGATCCAGCGCGGCGCGGCCGGACGGCCCGGTGAGGCGCAGCGGCGCGAGCCGCGGCGGCTGGTAGCCCTCGACCATGGCGAGCGCCCGTTCCCTGGCCTCCGCCAGCAGGCGGTCGCGGTTCATGGTGATGCCGTCCTCCGGCCGCAGCAGGCGCAGCTCCTTCGCCTCGAAGGCGGATTTCGCCACCTGCGCGGTGGAGATCATCTCGAAGGCCTTGGCCAGCGGCGGCATCGGCCCATGCGGCAGACCGGGCGCTTCCTGCCAGCGGCGCAGCAGGTTGGCGCAGCCGCCCCAGCCGGGGATCAGCCCGACGCCAGCCTCGACCAGGCCGATATAGCTTTCCGCATGCGCCTGCACCGCGTCGCAATGCAGCAGGATCTCGCAGCCGCCGCCGAGCGCCATGCCGGACGGCGCGCCGACCACCGGGAAGGGCGCGTCGCGCAGCGCGCGATAGGTCTTCTGCCCCTGTTCCACCAGGGATTCGATCTCGCCCCAGGCGGCGATGTTCGCGGCGAAGAGGGCGAGGCCGAGATTGGCCCCGGCGGAGAAATGCGTGCCCTCGTTGTGGATCACCAGGGCGCGGAAGCCGCCTTTCCTCCCCAGCGCGACGGCCTTGCCGATCAGCGCCATGACCTCCGGGTCCAGCGCGTTCATCTTGGTGTGGAATTCCAGGCAGGCGGCGCCGTCGCCGATGTCCCAGAGGCTGGCGGAACCGTTGCGCAGCAGCGGCTTCGAGCGGCGCTTGACGTCGGACAGCAGCAGCACGCCCTCGGCCCGCGGCACGGAATGGTATTCGCCATCCAGGCCGAGGAACTGCAGCACGCCTTCTTCGGTGCGATAGAAGCTCCGCTCCCCGGCCCGTTCCAGCAGCACCGGCACCGGGCGGCCATCCTCGCGCAGCGCCTGGGCGAGCCAGCCGGGGCCGAGCCGGTCGATCAGCTCGAAGGGCCCGTATTTCCAGTTGTAGCCGAGCCGCATCGCCGTATCGACGGCATCCACGTCATCGGCGATCTCGCCCACCAGCGCGGCGGCGTAGGAGAGCGTGTCCAGCAGCAGCGCCCGGGCGAAGCGGCCGCCGCGGTCGGGATGGGCGACCAGTTTGCGCAGGTCCTTCGCCCCGGCCTCCAGGCTTTCGAGCACGGGCTTCCCGCTGTCGCGGTCCTCGCCGGTCCAGAGGTCGATGGCGCGCTTGAGGCTCTTCCCGCCGGCATCCTTCGCCCGGGTGTAGAAGCCGCCCTGGCTGCTCTTGCGCCCGGTGCGGCCACTCTCGATCAGTTTCGCCACCACCGGATGCTCGCGGTGCAGGGCGCGGTAGGCATCGCCCTCCGGCAGGCTGGCGAGCAGGCTGCGGGAGACATGCGGCATCAGGTCCAGCCCGACGAGATCCAGCAGGCCGAAGACGCCCGTCCTGGGCACGCCCATGGGCCGCCCGGCCACGGCATCGGCTTCCTCGACCGAGAGGCGCAGCTCCGTGGCGTGGTTCACCGCCGACTGCATCCACAGCGTGCCGATGCGGTTGGCGATGAAGCCCGGCGTGTCCTTCGCCACCACCACCGTCTTGCCGAGGCGCCGGTCGGCGGTCTCACGGATGGTGGCGAGCACGCCCGTATCGGTCCGCGGGCCGGCCACCACCTCCAGCAGCCGCATGTAGCGCGGCGGGTTGAAGAAATGCGTGATCAGGAAATGCCGCGCGCGTTCCGCCGGCATTCCCTCGGCCAGCGCCTGCAGCGGGATGGTGGAGGTGTTGGAGGACAGCACCGCCCCCGGCTTCATCACCCCGTCGAGCCGCGCATAGAGTTCGCGCTTGGCCTCCAGCCGCTCGGTGATCGCCTCCACCACCCAGTCGCAATCGGCGAGGAGGTGGAGGTCGCTCTCCAGCTCGCCCGGCTGCACCAGCTTCGCCGCGCCGCGATGCATGAAGGGAGCCGGATCGGCCTTGAGCATCGCCGCCAACGCCTTCGCCGCACCGCCCGGCACGACATCCAGCAGCACCACCGGCAGGCCCGCATTGGCCATCTGCGCCGCGATGCCGGCGCCCATCACCCCGGCGCCGATGACGCCGACCCGCTGGATCGTGCTCATTCCACCGCCTCCAGCACCGTGGCGATGCCCTGGCCGCCGCCGATGCACTGGGTGGCCAGCGCATAGCGCCCGTTCTGCCGCCGCAGCAGCGCGGCCGCCTTGCCCACGATGCGCGCGCCCGTCGCCCCCAGCGGATGGCCGAGCGCGATGGCGCCGCCATCGATGTTCACCAGGGCGGGATCGAGCCCCAGCTCGCGGATGCAGGCGATGGACTGGCTGGCGAAGGCCTCGTTCAGCTCCACCACGTCGAGGTCGCCCACACCGATCCCCGCCCGGGTCAGCGCCTTGCGCGAGGCCTCGACCGGTCCCATTCCCATGATCTCCGGCGCGCAGCCCGCCACGGCGATGCCGCGGATGCGCGCCAGCGGCTCCATTCCCCGGGACCGCGCGTGCTCCCCGGAGCAGACCAGCAGCGCCGCCGCGCCGTCGGTGAGCGGCGAGGAGGTCCCGGCCGTCACCGTGCCGTCCTTGCTGAAGGCCGGCTTCAGCCCCGCCAGCCCTTCCGGCGTCGTGTCGGGGCGGATGCAGCCATCCTGCTCCACCGTCCCGGCCCTGGTGCGGATCGGCACGATCTCGGAGGCGAAATAGCCCTCCGCCTGGGCCTTCGCCGCGCGGCGCTGGCTTTCGGCGGCGAACTCCTCCTGCTCCCGCCGGGGGATCTGGTGCCGCCGTGCGACGTTCTCCGCCGTCTCGCCCATGGAGATGTAGGCCTGCGGGAAGTCCTTCGCGAGGCCGGGATGCGGCAGCGGGTTGAAGCCCATGATCGGCACCCGCGACATGCTTTCCACCCCGGCGCAGAGGAAGGCCTCGCCCGCCCCCATGCGGATCGCCCCCGCCGCCTGGTGCACCGCCTGCATCGAGGAACCGCAGAAGCGGTTCACCGTCACCCCGCCCGCCGCCTGTGGCAGCCCGGCCAGGAAGCTGGCCAGCCGGGCGATGTTCAGCCCCTGCTCGCCTTCCGGAAAGGCGCAGCCCATGACCACGTCCTCGATCGCCGCCGGGTCCGCCTTCGATTCCGCCAGCAGCGCCCGCATCACCTGCGCCACCAGCTCGTCGGGCCGGACCCTGGCCAGCTCCCCTTTGCCGGCGAAGTGAAACGGCGAACGCCGATAGGCCGCGATCACCACATCCGTCATGGCTCGTTCCTCTGGTTCTGGGGGTTCGGGCGCGGTGCTCCGGGAAGGGCTCCGCCCTCCCCGGACCCCACCCGCCCGGGGACGTTAGTCCCCGGGGACCCTGTGAGCGCTCCGCGAGGAGGGGGATTGGGAGACCGGTCGCGACAGGCGCGACGGCGGTCGCGGCCCCCTCCTCGCGGAGCGCTCATGGCGGGGTCTCGGGGGCATACCATCCCCCTGAGCGGCCCCTCTCTCAGAAAAGGGTCCGGGAGGCGGCGCCTCCCGGCTCCCCGGCCAGACCACCCAGACCTGTGGGTCAGGATTGGCCGGAAAGGGCGTCCGCCGCCTGGGATTCGATGTCGCGCAGTTCGGCGAGGGTCTGTTCCAGGTCGGCGCGCTGCTGTTCCAGGCGGGCGATTCGGTCGCGCACGCTGTCCAGCAGCCAGCGGATCTGTTCCGCCTGGCCGTGCTGCGCGTCGTAGAGGCCGAGGTACTCGCGGATCTCGTTCAGCGAGAAGCCGAGGCGCTTGCCGCGCAGCACCAGCATCAGTCGTGCCCGGTCGCGCCGGTCGAAGACCCGCGTGGTGCCGGCACGCTCCGGGGCGAGCAGTCCCTTCGCCTCGTAGAAGCGGATGGCCCGGGGCGTGATGCCCAGCTCCTTGGCGAGCTGGTTGACCGTGTAGAGCTGGCGCAGCCTGGGGCCCCCTGTCTGCGGTGTGGCGGATGGATGCCGCAGCCTGCCGTGCTGGATGGGCCATTGTCACGCCTCTCCACGCGGAAGGCGCTCGCGCAGCTCCTGGCGCAGCTCGGTCCTGGAGAGCTTGCCGACCGCCGTGCGCGGCAGTTCCTCGCGCAGCTCGATCAGCCTTGGCCGCTCGATGGGCGAGAGGCGCTCCGCCAGGAAGGCGTGCAGCTCCTCCGCCGTGAGGGCGGCGCCGGGGCGCGGCTGCACGAAGGCGGCGGGGCTTTCGCCGCGATACGGGTCGGGCATGCCCAGCACCGTCGCGGCCACGACGTCGGGATGGGTGTAGAGCGCCTCCTCGATCGCGCGCGGATAGACGTTGAAGCCGGAGCACAGGATGATGTCCTTGATCCGGTCCACCAGCGTCACGTAGCCGTCCGGCGCCATGATGCCGACATCGCCGGTGCGCAGGAAACCGTCGGGGAGCAGCACGCGCGCCGTCTCCTCCGGCTCCTCCCAATAGCCCCGCATCACGTTGGGCCCGCGCACGCAGAGCTCACCGCGCTCGCCCGGCGGCAGGGCGCGGCCGGGATCGTCCAGGGCGCGGATCTCCGCCTCCACGCCCGGCAGGGGCAGGCCGATGCTGCCGGCGCGGTTCTCGCCCACCAGCGGGTTGCAGAAGCAGACCGGCGAAGCCTCGGTCAGCCCGTATCCCTCCACCAGCACGCAGCCGCTGGCAGCCTCGAAATCGTGCTTCACCTCCAGCGGCAGGGGCGCGCCGCCGGAGATGCAATAGCGGACGGAGGCCAGCATCTCCCGCGGCATGCCGGCATCCAGGACCGCCTTGAACAGCGTCGGCACGCCGGGCAGCAGGGTCGGTGGCTTGCGGCGCAGCACGGTGCGGAAGCTGGCCTGGTCGTAGCGCGGCAGCAGCACGATCTCGGCCCCCCAGGCGAGGCCGGCATTCAGCGCCACGGTCATGGCGAAGACATGGAAGAAGGGCAGCACGGCGAGCAGGCGCTCCTCGCCCTCGCGGCATTCGTGGAACCAGCACCGCACCTGTTCCAGGTTGGCGGTCAGGTTGGCATGGGTCAGCACCGCGCCCTTCGGCCGGCCGGTGGTGCCGCCGGTGTATTGCAGCACCGCCACGTCGCCAGGTCCGATGGCGGGGCCGTCGCGCAGGGGCGGTGCCTCCAGCAGCATGTCGAAGAGCGTGACCTGCGGATCGTGGCGCGGCACCGTGCCGATGCTGGCGCGGCGCGCGAGGCGGAAGCCGAGTCCCTTGAGCGCCGGCAGCGCCCCGGCGAAGCGGCAGGCCACCACATGGCGCAGCGGGCCGTCCTCCCGCCCCGGGCGGCGGAGCAGACCGAGCACACGGTCCAGCATCGGCTCCAGGTCGAGCACCACCATGATCCCTACCCCCGAGGACCGGGCCTGGGCCGAGAGCTCCGTCGGCATGTGCAGCGGGTTGAAGTTCACCACCACGCCGCCGGCCTTCAGCACAGCGAAGTAGCTGATGACGTAGAAGGGACAGTTCGGCAGGCAGAGGCCGACATGCGTGCCCTTCCGCACGCCCAGGCGGCGGAAGCCCTCGGCGGCGCGGTCCACCAGTGCGCCGAGCTGGGCATAGGTCCAGCCGCGGCCGAAGAAATCGAGGCAGGGCCGCTCCCCGAAGCGGTCCACCGCATGGCGCAGCATCCCCGGCAGGGTGGCGGGGGCGGGCAGGGCGGCCCAGTCCACCCCCGGCGGATAGCTGGCGAGCCAGGGATGGGCGGCACTATCGGGGCGCAGCGCCCCGCCTGCGCCGGCGGAGGGGCGCGTCCCGTCCGCCGGCGGAGCGGAGGGCCCGGGGGAGGGCGGCGGCACCGGCCGGGCCCGTTCCGCATCGCCTGCCATCGTCCCGCCGCCCGACATCCCTGGCCCTCCCGCTAGAGCGCGATCCGCGCCTGCAGCGCGAAGACGTCCACCGCGTTGTTGTAGCGCTGTTCCAGATTGCCCCGCAGGAAGTCGGAGGAGCCGGGGTTGCTGCCCGAGCTCAGGCTGACGATGCCGTCGCGGGCGAAGATGTGCGAATAGCCCGCCGAGATCTCCATCCGCTCCGTGACCTTGTAGGAGGCGCCGACCGAGAGCCAGTAGCGGTCGGTATCGGGCAGGCGCGGCGTGCGGTAGGCGGTCTTCACCGGCGTCTGGTCATAGGCGAAGCCGGTCCGCAGCCGCAGCTTGTCGTTGACCTGGTACTCGGCGCCGACCGAGGCGAAGATCGTGTCGCGCCAGTTCTCCGCCGTCACCGTGTCGGCGCGGCCATCCGCCTTGATGCGGAGTTCCTGGAAGCGGGACCAGTTGGTCCAGCTCACGTCCGACAGCAGCGTCCAGCGGTTGCCCAGCGCCTGCGACAGGCCGAGCGTGACACTTTCCGGCGTGGTCACCTTGGTGCTGGCCCGCGTGGCGCGGAAGCTGTTCGCCAGCGCCGCCGGCACGTTCTCGAAGCTCAGCCAGGAGCCGTCCAGGTTCTGGAAGATGGCGGAGCGGAAGTTCGCGCCGAGCCGCGTGCCGGGATGGGGCTCCCACAAGGCGCCGACCTGCCAGCCCAGGGAATAGTCGTCGCCCTTCACCGAGCCGATGCCATCGGCGCTGCCCGGGCGCAGGCCCAGCCGGCCGAGCCCCGCCGCCGCGCCGATCGAGCCGAAATCCACCGCGTTCGACAGCCGCGCGCTCATGTGCTGCACGATCAGCGCGGCGCCGAGCGAGAACTGCGGCGTCGCCTTCCAGGCCACGGAGGGCGCGATCTCGAAGGTGCGCAGCACGCTGGTCATGGCGTGGTAGCGGGCGACATCGCCGGCGCCGGTCTTGGTGATCAGCCCCCAGGGCGAATTGACCGACAGTCCCAGCCACCAGTCCGGCGCGATCTGCGCCGTGGTATAGGTGGCGGGCACGAAGGCATCCTGGGCCACGTCGCCGTCGGTGCTGCCCAGGATCGCGCTTCCCCCCAGGGCGGCGGCGCGCCGGCCGCTGCTCGACTCCACCTCGGATCGCGGCCCGACATAGGTGCCGACGAGGCTTGTCTGGAATCCCGGCAGCCGGACCATCGAGGCGGGGTTGAAGAACTGCATGGAGGGATCGTCGGCGCGCGCCGTGCTGCCGGCGAAGGAGCTGCCCTGTCCCACGGCGCTCTGGTCGCGCAGGAAATAGCCGGAGGCATGGGCCGGCGCGGCGCTCCACCCCAGGGCAGCGGCTCCGGCGGCGATCCCCGCCGCGAGGCCCCGGCAACAGCTTCTGGCTGTTCCACCCATGATCGGCTGTCTCCTCTCCCTCCGGGGGCCGTTCACTGCCGGCCCTCCGATTTGTGACGCATTAGGAAGATGGTTGACGTTAAGGTCAACAGGATTCGATTCTGCAACGCGGAAGGTCCCCATGGTTTCGACGGACGAGCTGATGAACGCCATGCTTGCACGCGCGCCGGTGCTACGCAGGCTTGGCTACAAGGTCCGCGTCGATATCACCGATTTGGATGAGAGCGTGCTGCTGGATGCAACCGGGGGGCATCTCGATATCCGCCCAGCCCTTCCCACGGAGGAGACGGACACCGTGCTGCGCCTCAGTGCGGCGGACCTGGGCAAGCTGATGGCCGGGCGCCTCAACCCCATGCTCGCCTTTTCCACCGGCCGGCTCAGGGTCGAGGGCTCGAAGGGCGTTGCTCTCAAGCTGGCCAACCTGCTCGACGAGGACTGAGACGGCTTCGCAAAGCTTCCGGCGGCGGCATGGGCCGTTCGCATCGGGCGCGCCCATAAAGGAAAGGGGGGAGGCGATGCCTCCCCCCGATACCGTCTGGATAGGACCACGATCCTGGCCAGATCCTCGGAGCCGGCCGGATGACGGGGCCGGCCGCTGGTTACGCGAAGACGCGCCGGGTCACTGGACCTGGCGCAGGCTTCCGTCCGGCATCCGCTCGAAAGCGCCGCCGCCGCCCAGGAAGGCGCCGTTGATGTTGCTGGTGCTCTTCGCCGCGTCCGGGCCGCCGATCACGACGCCCGTGCCCGAGCCCGTGGCGGCGGGAGCCGCCGGGGCGGCCTTGGACGGGGCTGCGGGGGCGGCGCCGCGCTGGCGGCGCTGGAACGGGCCAGTGCCGGGGCCGCCGCGGGCCTCGGAGCCGACGCTGCTCGTGTCGCGCGGGGTCGAGCCCGGCGTGGCCTGGCTGCTCGGCTGGCTCGTCAGCGGGCGCAGCTCGCGCGGTTCGGAACCGACGCGGCTGTTGTCGCGGGGGGTCGCGCCGAAGGTAGCCTGGCTGGTCGGCAGGTTCCCTTCCGGCTTCAGCTCGCGCGCCGTGGAACCGGCGCCGCTGTTGTCGCGGGGGGTGGCCTCGCTCGGCGTCAGGGTGGTCTGCGCCTGAACGGCGATCGGAGCGACCCCCGCTGCCAGCGCAAGAGCAAGGATCGTCACATGGCGTTGGGCCATTGGCATGTCTCCATCTTCATCGCCGAGGTCGGATGCGAATCCGTGCCAGCGATCTGGCTGCCTGGGTATCATGGAGTTGCGGCAGATCGGCCACAACCGTCATGGCCAACTGTGGCATTTTTGCCGCGCACGGCCCCTGTGCACGGCAACCGAGGCTCGGACGCGCGGCATTCCGCAATATAAACCGCGCGGTTGCGCCCCCTGTTCCCACAGGAACGTGGCTGGGGTCTTGCGCGCCTTCGCCCCTTGCGCCGTGGCGGCGGTAAAACGCGTCATCACATTCCCGCGACTTCATGCGGGCCAGGCAAAGCCGGCCGCCATGGCCGCCGCCGGGGTCAGAAGGGCTTCACGATCACCATGATCACGATCAGCACCAGCAGGAGCGTCGGCACCTCGTTGACCACCCGCCAGAAGGTCGCCGAATGGCGGCGCTCATCGGCCAGGAAGTGCTTGCGCTGGGTGGCGAGGTAGCCGTGCAGGACGGTCATGGCCAGGAAGCCGAACATCTTCCCGTGCCACCAGCCCGCGCTCCAGTCCACGACGCCCGGGGTCATCACCAGGGTCAGGCCGAAGATCCAGGCGGCGATCATCGCCGGGTTGATGATGCCGCGCAGCAGGCGACGCTCCATCACCTTGAAGGTCTCGCTCATCGGCGAGCCCGGCGCGGTCTCGCTGTGATACACGTAGAGGCGCGGCAGGTAGAACATGCCGGCCATCCAGGCGAAGACCGAGATCAGGTGCAGCGCCTTGGTCCAGGGATAGAGCAGGCCCAGGTCCAGGAAGCTCCCCATCACGCCGCCTCCTCGTCCAGCCCGAGCAGGCCGGGCAGTTCCGACAGATCCCCGAACAGGGCGGAAACGCCCACGGCGCGCAGCGCCTCCGGCTCCGTCCTGCGGCAGAAGCCCAGAACCCGGCAGCCCGCTGCCACCCCGGCACGGGCACCGGTCGGGCTGTCCTCGACCACCGCGCAGTCCCCCGGCGCCGCGCCGCAGGCCGCCGCCGCGGCGAGGTAGATGTCCGGATGCGGCTTGGGACGCGCCACATCCTCGAAGGAGAAGATCCGGTCGCCGAAATACGGCGCGAAGCCCAGCCGGCCGAGCTTGGCGGAGAGTTCGAGCCGGGAGGAGTTGGAGGCCAGGGCGAGGGGCAGGGGGGAGCGGCGCAGCCGTTGCAGCAGGGCCTCGGCCCCCGGCACGGGTGGCACCTCCCGCGCCATGGTTTCCGTCACCTTACGCTTGAGCTGCTCCGTCCAGTCCGGCGGCAGATGGCCGAGCTTCGCCTTCACCACCGGCGCCATGTCCGGCAGCGCCATGCCGAGGAAGACGGCGCCCGATTCCTCCGGCGTCAACGCCCATCCACGCGCCGTCAGGTCCTCCGCCAGCACCCGGTCCACCAGGTGCTCGCTGTCGGCCAGGACGCCGTCGCAGTCGAACAGGACCGCCTTGAAACCCCTCATGCCTCGCTCCGTCTTGCCGCCGTTCCCCGATGCCTACTGGACACGGGCCGGCCGGTCGATGCCCGCCCCGCGCGCCCGCCGGGCCGGCACGGTCTCGCGCCGCCCGCCGTGGCTTCCCGTGAGGGAAGCCTGGGCGGCCCGGGCATGCGGACAGTCGGACTGGGCCTTGGGACATTGCCGCCCGCCCGCCCAGGAGCAGAGCCGGCGCCCCGAATCCCGCGCCTGCCGCACCAGCCCCGCCAGGGCGGCGATGAAGTCCGGATCGGCGTTCTGGGCCGGCACCCGGAAGTAGCCGGGCACGCCCTCCTTGTCCGCGAGGTCGCGGTATTCCATGTCGAGCTCCACCAGGGTCTCGGAATGTTCCGAGACGAAGGCGATGGGGCAGACCAGCACCGCCACGCGGTCCCTGGCCGCCTGCCCGATCGCCTCCTCGGTGGAAGGGCCGATCCATGTCTGCGGCGTGGCGCGGGACTGGTAGCAGACCCGGTGCTCCGCGCCCGGCAGGCCGAGCCGGGCCATCACCGCCTCGACGCTGCGCTCCACCTGCCACTGGTAGGGATCGCCCCGCTTCACGATGCTTTCCGGCAGGCCATGGGCCGAGAAGAGGATCCGCAGCGGCACGTCCGGCGCCAGGGCCTCCCGCGCCGCCTCCCAGGCCCGGCGCAGGATGGCGGCGGTGCTGGCGGCGAAACCCGGGTCGGAATGCCAGCAGCACAGCGCCGTGGCCGGCACCCGCAGCCCGGCGGCGGCGCAGGCGGCCTGCCAGTCGTCCAGGCTGCTGCCGGTCGTGGTGGTGCTGTACTGGGGGTAGAGCGGCAGCAGCACGGCCTCGTCCGGCTCCCAGGCCGCGACCTCGGCCACTGTCTCCGCCGAGAAGGGGTGCCAGTAGCGCATGGCGACGAAGCAGCGGGCCTCGAACTCCCCGGACAGCGCCGCCTCCAGCGCATCGGCCTGCTGCCGGGTCAGCTCCAGCAGCGGCGAGCGGCCACCCAGCAGGGCATAGTTCTCCGTGGCCGGCTTCAGCCGCCGCCCGGCGATGAAGCGCCCCAGCGCGCCGCGCAGGAAGGCGGGCACGCGCAGGATGGCAGGGTCGGTGAAGAGGTTGACGAGGAAGGGCTTGATGGCCCCGGGCGAATCTGGCCCGCCGAGGTTGAACAGCACCACGGCGAGGCGGGGTCTGTGGGAGGGAGCGCTCATGGCTGGCCGGGAGATGACACGGGACCGGCGAAGGTCAAGTGGCGCGTCCCTCCGTTGCCGGTCCGGGCTTTTCCGCATGCATCCCCAGGGCGAGGCGTGCCGCGTTCGCCGCCAGGTGGGCCTGCCGTGTCGCTTCCGGCAGGCGGTAGCCGCGCAGCCCGCGCTGCACCCATTCCACCGCGCTGCCGAGCGAGATCCGGTGCCCCACGGAGACATAGACGGGGTTGGAGCGTCGGCGTGTCCGCAGCACCACGGCCAGCACCTGCCCCTCATGGACGAGGTTGACCCGGTCGCCCGGCTCCGGCCCCAGCTCCCCGTCCGGGTGGCCGAAGAGGCGCGACTTCGCCACGCCGATCGTGGGCACGTCCAGCGCCACGCCGAGATGGCAGGCGACGCCGAGCCCGCGGGGGTGGCTGGCGCCGTGCCCGTCCACCATCACCAGATCGGGCTTCCGCTCCAGCCGCCGCCAGGCCTCCACCAGCACCGGCACCTCGCGGAAGCCCAGGAAGCCCGGCACATAGGGCATGGGCGCGCGCAGCACCGCCGCCTGGCTTTCCACCCCGGTGCCCTCCCCGGCCGGATCGAGCGTGACCAGCGCCGCGAAGATCCTCTGCGCCGGATCGAAGCGGTCCAGGCTGGTATCCGCCCCGCCCAGCCGCTGGACGGGGCCGAAGGCATCCTCCCGCACCACCCGCGCCGCCATCTCCCGCTGCACCTGCCGTGCGCGGGCCAGATCCGGCGGGTGGAGCCAGTCCTCCGGGATATCCTGGTGCATTCCCGTGCGCTTCCTCTCCTGCTGCTTCCTGTGAAACAGGCGGGACGCCCGCCGGTTGGGCCGGATCGGGCGGCTCCCGGCCTTACCGGAGCGCGCCGGGCTGTCCTAGGATGGCGGGGATGATGGACCTCGCCACGAAACCCGCCCCGTCGCACCCCGTGCTTTCCCTGCAGAGCGATGTGGTCGTCTTCGATACCGAGACCACCGGCTGCACCATCGGCGACCGGGTCGTTTCCCTTGGCGCGGTCCGGCTTGATCCCGCCCTGGACGTGGTGGCCACGCTGCACCTCGTCTTCGCGCCGGGCCGCCGCTGCCACCCGGGCGCGGTCCGGGTGCATGGCTTGACCGACCGCTTCCTGGCCCGCCAGCCGGCCTTCGAGGCCCATGCCGGGGAGGTCTCGGCCTTCTTCGAGGGCGCCGCGGCCTGCGCGCACAACCTCGCCTTCGACCGCCGCATGCTGGGCGGGGAATTCGACCGGCTGGGCCTCGCCCGGCCCTGGCGGGGGGAATACTGCACCCTGCGTGCCTGGCGTCTCTACCGCCCCGGCCAGCGCGCCGGGCTGGACGCCGCCTCGGCCGCCCTGGGCCTCGCGCGGGAAAGCGACCGGCACGGGGCGCTGGAGGATGCCTGCCTCGCCAGCCAGCTCCTCCGCGCCCTGCACGGCCTGCCCCCCGGCCGCATGACCCTGCACGATCCGACGAACCTGCGGGCCTGAACCCCCGGGGCGTCGCGACGCCGGAGGTGAGGCCCGGGCAGCGGCCGTGTCAGGCGGACATGGCCATGCCGTCCCGCTGCGGGTCGGCGCCGCCGCTGCACCGGCCGTCGCGGATCAGCAGCCCGTGCGGCGCCCCGAAGGCATGGCTCTGGTAGGAGCGGGCGACCGGGTAGCCCAGGGCCTCCAGCGCCGCCTGGGTGGCGTGGGGAATGCGGTTGCAGACGTCGATCGTGTCGCTCAGCGCCACGATGCGCGGCGCCGCCACCGCCTCGGCCATGCCCATGCCGAAATCCACCACGTTCATGATCGCCTGGGCGATGGCCGGCACGATGAAGGTGCCGCCGGGCGCGGCGATCACCATCTCCGGCCGGCCGTCGCGGAACAGGATGGTCGGCGCCATGGCGCTGGCCCGGCTCTTGCCCGGCGCGATGGAGGCGGCGCGGCCCGGGCGCGGGTCGAAGCCGCTCATGCAGCCATTGTACATGAAGCCCAGCCCCTCGGTGATGACGCCGGAGGGATTGCCCAGCGTATGCGTCAGGGCGACGGCGTTGCCATCGCCGTCGATGACGCAGGCCACGGTGGTATCGGGTGGGTCGGCCGCCTTCTCGGCCCGCGGCACGTGCGCGCGGGCGCCGGAGCGGATACGGTCCGCCAGCATCGCCGCATGGTCGCGGGACAACAGCATCCCCAGCGGCACATCGACGAAATCCGGGTCGCCCATATGGGCGTCCTTGTCGATGGTCATCCACTTCATCGCCTCGGCCAGCAGGCGCAGGTGCTCCGGGCTGCCGTGTTCCAGCGCGCCCAGATCGAAATGCCCCAGGATCTGCAGCAGCCCGATCAGCGAGGCGCCGCCGGAGGGCGGCGGATTGGCGGCGACCCGCAGGCCACGGTAATCGCCCCAGACCACCTGCTTCTCCCGCACCTGATAGCTCGTGAAGTCCTGCATGCCGAGCAGGCCGCCACGCTCCTGCATGTCGGCCGCCATCGCATGGGCCATGTCGCCGCGGTAGAAGACCTCGGCGCCGCCCTCGGCGATCCGTTCCAGGCTGCGCGCCATGTCCGGGTTGTCGAGGATCTCGCCCGGCCGCTTCAGCCGCCCGTCGGGGCGGAAATAGACGCGCTGCCCGGTTTCGCTGAAGCGGAGCTTGTCCTCCATGTTCACCTGGCCGTCGCTGCCATGGTCGATGGTCCAGTAATGGTGGACATAGGGCCGGATCATCACGCCGCGCCGGGCCTGGGCGATGGCGGGGGCCATCACCGCCTTCAGCGGCATGGTGCCGAAGCGCGCCAGGGCGGTGGTGTAGCCGGCCACGTTGCCCGGCGCGCCGATGGCGCCGGGGCCGATGTCGTTGCTCCGGTCGGAGAGCAGGAAGACGAAGCCGTCGCGCGACTGGCCGACGAAGCGGTCCGCCCACATGCCCGGCGTGGCGGCGAGCGGCGCGCGGGCGAAGAATTCCAGCACGCTGTGCTCGCCACGCTTCGGCATGCAGACCTGCATGGCGCCGAAGCCGCCGATGCCGCACATCTGCGGGTCCACCACGCCCTGGCTGAAGGCGCAGGCGATGGCGGCATCCACCGCGTTGCCGCCCTGGCGCAGGATCTCCACCCCCGCCTCCACCGCCTCGGGCTGTGGTGCCACGACCATGCCGCGCATGTGGTGTCCTCCTGTCTTCCGTGTTTCCGTCAGGGGAGGGAGGCGGGGATCGTCCCCCGCCTTCCGGTCAGATCCGGTAGCGGCGGGGGATCAGCAGGCTGCCGAAGGTGGTGAGCAGCAGCGTCGTGGCCATCAGGACCAGCGCGAGCGCCGAGGCGAAGGGCCAGTTGTTGTTGGTGCTGAATTCCCAGTACAGGATCGGCGCCATCATCTGGAAGCGCGGCCCGCCCAGCAGGAAGGGCGTGGCATAGGCGTTCATCGCCAGGATGAAGCAGAGGATGCAGGCCGTCGCCGTGCCGGGCAGGGCCAGCGGCCAGACCACGCGCCAGAAGCGGCGGTCGGGCGCCGCGCCCAGGCTCTGCGCCGCTTCCTCGATGCGGGGGTCGATGGTCTCCACCGCGCTCTGGATCGTCAGCACCACGAAGGGCAGGTTGATCGAGACGATGCCCAGCACCACGGCGGTGGAGGTGTACATCAGCTCCAGCCCTTCCCCCGTCAGGGCGCGCCAGACGTTGTCGATGATCCCGCCATGGGCGAAAAGGATCATCCAGCCCACCATCCGCACCGTGCTGCCGACAAAGAGCGGCAGCACCAGCGCCAGCATGAACAGCCCCTTCCACCGGCTCTGCGAGCGTGCCAGCCGGTAGGCGATGGGCATGCCGAGGACCAGGCAGAGCAGGGTGGAGGCGACGGCGACCAGCAGGGTGGTGCGCAGCACGCCGAGGTAGAAGGGGTCCGAGACGAAGCGGATGTAGTTCTCCGCCGTGACCATCTCGATCATCAGCTCGGTCGGGTCGTAGCGGTTGAGGCTGAAGCGCAGCAGCAGGAGCAGCGGCAGCAGCAGCATCACCAGCACGAGCAGCGTGGCCGGCGCCAGGAAGAGGGAGGCCGGCGCGGCCTGCCCCCTGTCCCGGTACGCGGCGGGGCGCGCCAGGGCCGCGGCGGTCGCGGTGTCGGACATGTCCGCTTCAGGCTCCGGCGATGTTCTTCTTCCACCACTCCGAGGTCGCGCTCTGCAGCTTGCCCAGCACGCTGTAGTCGGGTGGCAGCATCTTCACGTCGGCGGGCAGGGCGAGCTGCTCGCCCACCTTGCCGGTCAGCGGGCAGTTGTCCACCGTCGGCAGGTAGCCCATCTTCGCCGCGAATTCCGCCTGGGCGGAGGGCTCCAGCATCGCGTTCAGGTACTTGTAGGCCGTCTCCTTGTTCGGCGCGTTCCTCGGGATGAGCATGCCGGAGACGTAGAGGATATTGCCCTCCCTGGGGAAGGAGGCCTTCACCGGGATGCCGGCATTCTGCCACATGATCACGCGCGCCAGCCAGATGATGCCGACATCGATCTCGCCCGACTTGATACCGGCGCCGATGGAATCGGTCGAGGGATAGAGGCGCAGCCCGTTGGCGTTCAGCTTGCCCATCATGTCGCGGGCGGCATCGGTATCGACCTTGTTCAGGTCGCCCGTGGCGGCCTGCGCCGCCGCCATCATCACGTAGAAGTAGTTGCCGTTCCCCAGCCCGACGCGGCCCTTGTACTTCGGGTCCAGCAGGTCCTTGAAGCTGGTGGGCGGGCTGCTGACCTTCTCGGGGTTATAGATCAGCACCTGCGGGCTGTAGATGTGCGGCGCATAGGCGTCGTTGCGCAGATGCGGCAGCACATGCGCGAGGTTCGGCACCTTCTTCTCGTCGATCGGCTCGGCAAGGCCGGCGGCCGAGACCTCGTAGCCGCGGTTGGCCTGGGCGCAGGCCACGTCCACCGCGCCGCGCGGCAGGCGCCGCTGCGCGTAGAGCTTGGCGATGCGCGGGTCCTCGTCGCCGAGATCCTGCACCACGGTGATGCCCTTGGGCACCAGCAGGGGTTCCTCCACATTGGCGCGCAGCAGGTTGGCGTAGTCGCCGCCCCAGGTGCCGATCACCATCTGCTCCGCCGCGCGGGCGGGGCGGATGAAGGGCAGGCTCAGCGCGCCGGCGGCACCGGTCAGAACGAGGCGGCGGCCGGGGGTCAGGATCGTGTCAGGCATTCGCGTTCCACCTTGTTTCGGCAGTTTCTGGGATTTGCGAGGGCAGCGGCGCCCCCTTGGCATCGAAGAGGCGCTCGGCCGCGTGGTCCCAGCCCAGGGTCACGGCCGTCCCCGCCGCATGGAGCCGCCCGGGCTGGCTGGTGGGGTCGCGCACCAGGACCCGCGCCCCGGTGCCGAGGCGGACCAGATGCTCCCGCACCGGCCCGAGATAGTTCGCCAGCTCCACCACGCCCCGCGCCTCGCCCGCGCCGCCCTCTCCGCCTTCGCGGATCGACAGGCGCTCCGGCCGCAGGGCCAGGGTGCAGGCGCCGGAACCGGCATAGCGGCCGGCGAGGCGCAGCGCCGCGCCCTCCGCCTCCATCACGCTGCCGGAGGCGCCGAGGCGGCCTTCCAGCATGTTGCTGCGGCCGATGAAGCCGGCGACGAAGGGAGTGGCCGGACGCTCGTAGAGATCCTCCTGCGTACCCGTCTGCTGCACCTTGCCGTCCTTCATCACCACCAGCCGGTCGGCCATCGCCATGGCCTCGTCCTGGTCATGCGTGACCATGATGGTGGTGAGGTTGGACTCCCGTTGCAGCAGGCGGATGTCGCGCCCGACATCGCCACGCAGCGCGGCGTCGAGGTTGGAGAGCGGCTCGTCCAGCAGCAGCACGCGCGGCTGGATGGCCAGCGCCCGGGCCAGCGCCACGCGCTGCTGCTGCCCGCCGGAAAGCTGGCGCGGCAGGCGGCCCGCCAGCTCCTCCAGCCGGGCGAGGCCGAGCATCCGCTCCACCCGCGCCTTGCGCTCCGCCGCCGGCACGCCGCGCATCTCCAGCCCGAAGGCGATGTTGCGCGCCACGGTCAGGTGCGGAAAGAGCGCGTAGCTCTGGAAGACGATGCCCATCTCCCGCCGGTGCGGCGGCAGCGCCAGGATGCTCTGCCCGTCCACGCGCACATCGCCGCCGCTGGCCCGGATGAAGCCCGCCACCATGCGCAGCGTCGTGGTCTTGCCGCAGCCGGAGGGGCCGAGCAGCACCACCATCTCCCCCTGCGGGATGTCGAGGCTGACCTCGTCCACCGCCACGGTGGGGCCGTAGTGCTTGCTCAGCCGGTCGAGGGTCAGCCGGCTCATGCGACCACCCGCGACAGGCGCACATGGCGGTCGAGCACGGCGAGCGCGACGCCCACCAGCACCACCTGCGCCACCGCCACGGCGGCCACCAGCGGGTCGAGCCGGTATTGCAGGTATTGCAGCACGGAGATGGGCAGGGTGGTCATGCCGGGCGCGATCAGGAACAGCGTCATCTCCAGGTTCTCGAAGGACACGATGAAGGCGAAGAGCGCGCCGGCGACGATGCCGCTGCGCATGGCGGGCAGGGTGACGCGCCAGACCACCAGGAAGGGCCGCGCCCCCAGGCTGGCCGCCGCCTCCTCCGCCGAACGGTCGTGGTTGGCGAGCGAGGCCAGGCAGAGCCGCACCACCCAGGGCAGGGCGATCAGCACATGGGCGGCGACCATCAGCCAGACCGAGCCGCTGACCGCCACCTGCGTCCGTTCCTCGAACAGGATCGCCAGCACATAGATGCCGAGGCCGATGGCGATGCCCGGCATGGTGAGCGGCGCAAGCAGCAGGGTGGAGACCAGCGAGCGGCCGCGGAAGCTGTAGCGCGACAGGCCGATTCCCGCCGGCACGCCGATCAGCAGGCTGATCGCCACGGCGGCCAGCGCCACCATCAGGCTGGTCTGCAACGGACCGCCGAACTCCGGGATGATCCGCGCGTACCAGTGCAGCGTGTAGCCGCGCGGCGGGAAGGTGATCAGCGTCTCGTCGAAGACGCTCAGGTAGAGGGTGAGGACGAGCGGCACGAAGATCAGCGCGAGGCCGGCCGCCGTCAGCGCGGCCACCAGCCATCGTTGCAGGAGCTGCCCTGTGTCCGATGCGGGAACGGTCTGGCTCAAGGGTCTCGCCTCTGCACCCGTGCAAGGCAGAAGATCATCATCGCGCGCCTCATTCCTGTGCTTGTGGCACCCGTATCCCTGTCGCGCCTTCCGGCATGGCAGCCCATCCGCCGGAAAGAAGCAACGCCAAAGCCTTCGTGGAAACCCTGGCAAAAGCAATCACTGTGCCATGCGGTGCAGCATGGGCCCGGCCCGTTCCGCAGGCGCGTGCGAGGCGCTGGCGTCCCTGAATGCTTTCTCCTAGCGTCCTGCGCGCAAGGTTGGGAAAGGGGTCCGGGATGGTCGCGGGTGTGGGCGGATCGAGCTTCGAGGCGGAGCTGGCGCGTCTGGTGCCGATGGCGGAACAGGTCGCGCCGATCTCGACCGAAGAGCTGAGGGCCCGGGTGGCGAAGGCCCAGGCGCTGATGCGGGAACAGGGGATCGGCGCGCTCTACCTCGATACCTCCACGAACCTCGCCTACTTCACCGGCATCGGCCTGAAGCTGACTGAGCGGCTGCACGGCGCCATCATCCCGGCCGAGGGCGGGATCGCCTATCTCAGCCCCGCCTTCGAGGAGCCGAAGACGCGGGAATACATGCGCTTCGGCGACGATGTGCGCGTCTGGGAGGAGCACGAGGACCCGGCCGCGCTGGTGATCGAGACGGTGCGCGGCATGGGGCACGAGGGCGGCACCATCGCCATCGATCCGGCGACACCCTTCTTCACCGTGGACGGGCTGCGCCGCGCGGGAAACAGCTTCGGCTTCACCAGCGCGGCCACGATCACCGAGGCCTGCCGCCAGGTGAAGTCCCCGGCCGAGATCGCCATCATGCAGGCGGCCAACGACATCACGCTGGAGGTCCACAAGGCCACGGCGCGCGCGCTCTCCGTGGGGGTGGGCACGGCGGAGGTGAAGGCCTTCCTCGACGCGGCGCACCGCAGGCTGGGCGGCGTGCCGGCGGGCGGCGCCGCGCAGTTCGGCGAGGCCACGGCCTATCCGCATGGCGTGCCCTACGAGCAGGTGCTCCGGGACGGCGACATGGTCCTGGTCGATACCGGCTGCACCCTGCATGGCTACCGCTCCGACATCACCCGCACCTATGTCTTCGGCGAGCCCACGCCGCGCCAGCGCGAGATCTGGGAGCTGGAGCAGCGCGCCCAGCTCGCCGGCTTCGCCGCGGCGAAGCTCGGCGCGCCCTGCGAGGCGGTGGATGCCGGCGCGCGCGGCGTGATCGAGGCGGCGGGCTTCGGCCCCGGCTACAAGACTCCCGGCCTGCCGCACCGCACGGGCCACGGCATCGGGCTCGACGTGCACGAGGCCTCCTTCATGGTGCGCGGCAACCGCACGCCGCTGGAGGTGGGCATGTGCTTCTCCATCGAGCCGATGATGTGCCTCTATGGCGAGTTCGGCGTCCGGCTGGAGGACATCGCCTACATGACGGAAGGCGGGGCGCGCTGGTTCACCCGGCCCTGCCATTCGGTGGACGATCCCTTCGGCGTGGAGACCGCGCGATGAGCCTGTTCCTGTTCACCGGCGGCTGGATCCTCGATCCACGCGATGGAAGGCTGCGCGGTGGCGTCGAGGTGCTGGTCGAGGACAAGGAGATCCGCGAGGTATCCGACCGGCCCATCCAGAGCGAGGCGGCGACGCGCGTCCCGCTCGGCGGCCGCGTGCTGATGCCCGGGCTGATCGACGCGCATGTGCATGTGGTGGCGGCCATGGCCAACCTCGCCGCCAATGCGCTGCAGCCTTCCTCCCTCGCCGCCTTCCGCGCGGCGGCGGTGATGCGGGGCATGCTGATGCGCGGCTTCACCACCGTGCGCGACCTCGCGGGCGCCGATCGTGGCCTGGCCGATGCGCAGGCGATGGGGCTTTTCGACGGCCCGCGCCTGATCGTCTGCGGCAAGGCGCTGTCGCAGACCGGCGGCCACAGCGATGGCCGCGCCCGTTCCGACAACCGCGCGCCGCCGGAGCGCCGCGTCGGTACGATGGGGCGGCTGGTGGACGGCGTCGATGCGGTGCGCCGCGCGGCGCGCGAGGAGCTGCGCGAGGGCGCCGACTTCATCAAGGTGATGGCCAATGGCGGCGTCGCCTCGCCCACCGACCCGATCCACATGCTGCAGTTCTCGCGCGACGAGCTGAAGGCGGCGGTGGAGGAGGCGGAGAATTCCGGCACCTATGTCTCGGCGCATCTCTACACGGACGAGGCGATCCGCCGCGCCGTGGAATGCGGCGTGCGCTCGCTGGAACACTGCAACCTGATCCGCCCCGAGACGGCACGGCTGGCGGTGGAGCGCGGCTGCTACGCCGTGCCGACGCTGATCACCTACGAGATTCTGGCCACCGAGGGCGCGAAGTGGGGCCTTGGCCCCGACAGCGTGGCGAAGATCGAGACCGTCCGGCGCGGCGGCCTCGAATCCCTCGCTATCATGCGCGAGGCCGGGCTGGAGATGGCCTATGGCAGCGACCTGCTGGGCGAAATGCATGGCTACCAGTCCGGCGAGTTCGAGCTCCGCTCCCGCGTCCTGCCCGGCATCGAGGTGCTGCGTTCCGCCACCACCGTCGCGGCGAAGGTCTGCGGGCTGGAAGGCCGCGCCGGCATCATCGAGCCGGGGGCGGATGCCGACCTCCTCGTGGTGGAAGGCAACCCGCTGGAGGACTGGAGCCTGCTCGAAGGTCAGGGCAACCGCATCCCGGCGATCATGCAGGCGGGCCGCTTCGTGAAGCGGGAACTGGCCTGAGGCCTGCGCTTTATGTTCGGCGTTGCGCCGTCCCGGGTGAAAGGCGCTGCCTTTCCCCCGGACCCCCTATCCGCCAGGACGCTGCGCGCCCTGGACCCGATGAGTTGGTCCTTGCTGCCGCCGGATCGCGCCGGAGAGCCTGGCTCTCCGGCGGACTGCCGGTGCCACAGGCGCGGACAGGGTGCCTTTCTTCTTTCCGGGAGCCCCGCGTCTCCACCTGCTTCCAGGGATCAGGCGACAGGCTGACGACAACCACACAGAGCCAACGAAAGCCCGGGGTCCGGGGACCGGCTCCGGTCCCCGGCGGAGAGGGGGGCCGGGGCGAGAGGCAGCGCCTCTCCCCCGGCGGCCCGCCATGAAGAGCGCGACGCGACGGCCCGCTCAACCGCCCTTCATGAAGACGCCGCCCTTCAGGATCATCGGCATGTGCCGCCCCTGGAAGGTCAGCAGCGACAGGTCTTCCAGCGGATTGCCGTCCACCACGATCAGGTCGGCATGGGCACCGGCGGCGACGGTGCCGATCCGGCCTTCCATGCGGCAGAGCTTCGCGGCGATATGGGTGGCGGCGGCGATCACCATCTGCGGCGGCAGGACCTTGCCGCGGATCACGAACTCCTCCGACTGGTGACGGTGCATGGCGCCGAGCAGGTCGCTGCCATAGGCCATGGGCAGGCCCGCCGCCTGCATGCGGGCGAGGGATTCCATCCCGGCCAGGCGCACATCGTCCACCTTCGCCACGGCCTCGGCGCCGATGCCGAGCTCCTCGCCCTCGGAGGAGAGCTTGTCATAGGTGACCAGGGTCGGCACGGCGACGGCGCCCTGCTCCGCGGCGAAGCGCGCGGTGGCCTCGGTGATCAGGTTGCAGTGTTCCAGCGAATGGACGCCACATTCCACGGCGCGGCGGATGCCCTCGTCCGTGTAGAGATGCGCCGAGACATAGGTGCCGGCATTGCGCGCCTCCTCGACCGCAGCGCTGATCTCCTCGCGCGAGAAGCCCAGGAAATGGATCGGGTCGGTGGGCGAGGCGACGCCGCCATTGGCCATGATCTTCACGAAGCGGGCGCCGGACTTGATCTCCTCCCGCGCCGCGCGCCGCACCTCCGGCACGCCGTCGCAGAGCCGGCCCAGCGCGCCGAGCCGCGTGTTGAAGCGCGGCGGGGTGTTGTCGAAGGGGCCGCGGAAGTCGCAATGCCCCCCGCTCTGGCTCAGCGCCTTGCCGGAGATGACGAGTCGCGGCGCGGGGAAGAGCCCTTCCTCCACCGCCACGACCTGACCGTGATCGGCGCCGCCGACATCGCGCACGGTGGTGAAGCCGCGCATCAGCATCTGGTGCAGCAGGCGGATGGAACGCGCCATCACCAGCGAATCCGGCAGGGTGGCGCATTTGGCCAGGCTGGCATCGATGGCGTTGATATGGACGTGGCAGTCGATCAGCCCGGGCATCAGCACCTTGCCCGACAGGTCGATGGTGCTGGCGCCCTGCGGCGCGCGGGCGCTGGGCGAGACCTCGCGGATCAGGCCGTTCTCGATCACCACCCCTTGCGGGGCCGAGGGCTCCGGCGCGGTGCCATCGACGATCCGGGCATGGGCGAGGAAGAGGCTGGTCATGCTGTTCTCCATCTCGGGGCGCGGGCAGGGCGCCTTCCGCCGCGCCACCATGGCCGGGGTGGCGAGGCTAGTGCAGTTCCGCCGCGGGTGGGACCGCCCGGCGGCGTGGAAGCGCCGATGCAGGCTTCGTGCCGCCCGCTCCCCCCGGCGTTGCCACAGGCGCCGCACACCCCTCGCATGATCTCGCCTGGGACGAAGGGATTTCGGGCAAGGCGGGAAATATGGCCCGATCCTTCGGCCGGAGCGGCCGCTGTCCGGAGGATTGATGGTGCTATAAGGCGTTCCGCGAAAGGATCGTCAGCCATGGACGAGATCGACAAGCGCCTGCTGCGCCTGCTCCAGCGCGATGGGCGGATGACCAATGTGGAACTGGCCCGGCAGGCGCATCTCAGCCCGCCTGCCACGCATGAGCGCATCCGCCGCCTGCAGCAGGACGGCGTGATCGAGGGCTATTCGGTGCGGCTGAATGCCGGGAAGCTGCAGCGCGCACTGCTGATCTTCGTCGAGGTCACGCTGGACCGGACCAGCGCCCGCGTCTTCGAGGATTTCGGGGCCGCGGTGCGGCGGACGCCGGAAATCATGGAATGCCACATGGTGGCGGGCGGCTTCGACTACCTGATCAAGGTGCGGGTGCGCGACATGGCCGCCTACCGGCATTTCCTGGGCACGGTGCTGGTGGGACTGCCCGGCATCCGGCAGACGCACACCTACACGGTCATGGAGGAGGTGAAGAACACCACCGAATTCGCCATCGACTGACCGTCGCCCCGCCGCCCCCTCGCCAGGCTCCGCATCCTCGGATACCGGTGGTGAAAAGCCCGGCTCCGCGCCCGCAGGCGGAAGGGCCGGAACCCTGGGAGGCATGCCGCGTGACCGGCAAGACCGCGAACATCGCCCTGATCACCCTGGCGCAGGTGCTGGCGCTCTGCCTCTGGTTCTCCGGCACCGCCGCCGGGCCGGGCATGCTGCGGGAGGCGCAGGCGCTGGGCCTCGGGCTGGGGCCGGGCTTCCAGGCCTGGCTGACCGGCGCGGTGCAGGCGGGCTTCGTGCTGGGCACGCTGCTCAGCGCCTCGCTGGCCCTGCCGGACCGCACCGACCCGCGTCGCCTCTTCGCCGCCTGCGCCCTGCTCGGCGCCCTGGCCAATGCCGCCATCGCGCTCCTGCCGCTGGAGGCGTGGACCGCCATCGCCGCGCGCTTCGTCACCGGCCTGGCTTTGGCCGGGGTCTATCCGGTGGGCATGAAGCTCGCCATCGGCTGGGCGGACAAGGGCGATGCCGGGCTGCTGGTCGGGCTCCTGGTGGGCGGGCTGACCCTGGGCTCGGCCTCGCCGCATCTGGCGCTCGCCCTGACCGGCGCGGCGGGCGGGCCGGATGCCGCGCCGGACTGGAGGCTGGCGCTGGGCGCGGCCTCGCTCGCCGCCCTGCTCGCCGCCGCGCTGATCGGGCGGACCCGGCTCGGCCCGCGCCACGCGCCCGCGCCGCCCTTCCGTCCCGGCGCGGCGCTGCAGCTCTGGCGCAACCGGGGCACGCGGCTCGCGACGCTCGGCTATCTCGGCCATATGTGGGAGCTCTATGCCATGTGGGCCTGGGTCGGCCTCTATCTCAGCGCCAGCTTCGCCACCTGGCGCGGTGTTGAGCGGGTGGAGGCGGGCGAGGCCTCGTTGGCGACCTTCACGGTGATCGCGGTGGGGGCGCTCGGCTCCATCGGTGCCGGGCTGCTGGCGGACCGCTGGGGCCGGGTGCGGACCACGGTGACGGCCATGGCGGTCTCGGGCATCTGCTGCCTGCTGGCCGGTCCCGCCTTCGGGCTGCACCCGTTGTTGCCGATCGCCCTCTGCCTGGTCTGGGGCGTCGCGGTTGTGGCGGATTCCGCGCAGTTCTCGGCCAGCGTGGCGGAGCTTTCCGAGCCGGGGCTGACCGGCACCATGCTGACGGTGCAGAACTGCCTGGGCTTCGCGCTGACGCTGGTGACGATCCACCTCATGCCCTCGCTCGTCGCCTGGAGCGGCTGGGGCGGGGCCTTCGCCCTGCTGGCGGTGGGGCCGCTGCTGGGCTGCCTCGCTATGCTTCGCCTGGGCCGCAGCCCGCTGGCGGCGCGGCTGGCCGGCGGCCGCGGATAATGCGCCGGCCGCCGAGGCAGCTGCTGACGCAAGGATCTCGGGGTCCCGACCTTATGGGAATCCGCCTTCGGGCCGTGAGGCGGCGCCCGATAGACGCGGCAGGACGGTTCTGCTAGCGACCTGAGACGCGTTTCGGCATGTGGGACGGGCCTCGCCTCTCTGGCCATGCCGGGCGACGTGGCGCCGCACGGGTTGTGGAAGGACAGGGGCCCCTTGGCCAAGAAATTCCTTGTCACGGGCGGTGCGGGCTTCATCGGCTCGGCGGTGGCGCGGCGGCTGATTCGCGAGACGCCGCACCGCGTTCTGGTGGTGGACAAGCTGACCTATGCGGGCAACCTCGCCTCGCTGGCGCCGGTGGCCGGCGACCCACGCTTCGGCTTTTTGCGCGCCGATATCGCCGATGCCGCGGCGATGCGCGCGGCCATGGCGGAATTCCGCCCCGACGTGGTGATGCACCTGGCCGCCGAGAGCCATGTGGACCGTTCCATCGACGGGCCGGGGGAGTTCGTGCAGACCAACGTGGTCGGCACCTTCACCCTGCTGCAGGCGGCGCTGGAGCACTGGCGCGGGCTGCGGGGCGCGGAGCGGGACGGCTTTCGCTTCCACCATGTCTCGACCGACGAGGTCTTCGGCTCGCTGGGTGCGGAGGGGCTGTTCCGCGAGGACACGCCCTATGACCCGCGCTCGCCCTATTCGGCCTCCAAGGCGGCCTCGGACCATTTCGTGCGGGCTTGGCACCACACCTACGGCCTGCCGGTGGTGGTGACCAACTGCTCCAACAACTACGGCCCCTACCACTTCCCGGAGAAGCTGATCCCGCTCACCATCCTCAACGCGCTGGAGGGCCGGCCCCTGCCGGTCTATGGGCGTGGCGAGAACGTGCGGGACTGGCTCTATGTCGAGGACCATGCCGCGGCGCTGATCCTGGTGGCGGAGCAGGCGGCGGTGGGCGCGGGCTACAACATCGGCGGGCACAACGAGCGGCGGAACATCGACGTGGTGCGCGCCATCTGCGCCCTGCTGGACGAGATGGCGCCGAAGCTCGATGCGCCGCGCGAGAGCCTGATCACCTTCGTCGCCGACCGGCCGGGCCATGACCTGCGCTATGCCATCGATGCCGGGAAGATCGCGCGCGAACTGGGCTGGCGGCCGGCGGAGAGCTTCGGGAGCGGGCTGCGCCGCACGGTGCGCTGGTATCTCGACAACCGCGGCTGGTGGGAGGCCGTGCGCTCCGGCGCCTATCGCGGCGAGCGGCTGGGACTGGCGCGGGGCTGAAGGCAGGCCGTGATTCTGCCACAGGATGGCCCGCAGGATCGCGAAAGAACGGGAACGGGGATCACGGGCATGAAGGGCATCATCCTGGCGGGCGGCAGCGGCACGCGGCTGCATCCGATGACGCATGTCACGTCGAAGCAGCTCCTGCCCGTCTATGACAAGCCGATGATCTACTACCCCCTGACCACGCTGATGCTGGCCGGGGTGCGCGACATCCTGCTGATCTCCACCCCCGCCGACCTGCCGCGTTTCCGGGAGCTGCTGGGCGACGGCTCGGAATGGGGCATCCGCCTCACCTATGCCGAGCAGCCGAAGCCGGACGGGCTGGCCCAGGCCTATCTCATCGGCGCGGACTTCGTGGCGGGCGGGCCCTCCATGCTGATCCTGGGCGACAACATCTTCTATGGCGACGGGCTGCCCGCGATGCTGCAGCAGGCCAGCGCCCGCCTCGCCGGGGCCAATGTCTTCGCCTATCGCGTCAGCGACCCGGAGCGCTACGGCGTGGTGGAGTTCGACGCCCGCAACCGCGCCCTTTCCATCGAGGAGAAGCCCGCGAAGCCCCGCTCCAACTGGGCGGTCACCGGGCTCTATGTCTATGACGGCGACGTGGTGGAGATCGCGCGCGGGCTGAAGCCCTCGCCGCGCGGGGAGCTGGAGATCACCGACGTCAACCGCGCCTATCTGGAACGCGGGCGGCTGGAGGTGGAGCTGATGGGGCGCGGCTTCGCCTGGCTGGACACGGGCACGCCGGACACGCTGCTGGAGGCGGCGGAGTTCATGCGCGCTCTGGAGAAGCGCCAGGGCTTCAAGATCGCCTGCCCGGAGGAGGTCGCCTTCAACCTCGGCTGGATCGATGCCGGGCAGCTCCGCGCCCTGGGGCACCGGCTGGAGAAGAGCACCTACGGCCGCTACCTGCTGCGGATCGCCGACGGGGAATAGCAACCTTTCCATCGAAATCGCATCCGGGCCGCAGCCTTGCACGCCCGGCGGCGTTCTGCCTCGGTGTGGCCAGGCGGGGCATGCCATCGGGGGCATGCCGGCACGCCTTGCCATGCGGTGGCCCTGGTCACGGATGTTTGCCCGGCCATGACCTTGCCGGCGGCCGATCCGGCGTCACCTGCCCCGTTCCCGCATGGAGGTAAGGACGATGCCACCTCTTCATGACCCGCGTTTGCCGCGGCGCGGCCTGCTGATCGGCACGGCCGCCGTCTCGGCCGCAGGCATGGCGGCCGGACATGCGGCGCCGTCCCAGCCCGTTCCATCCGCCGCCTTCCCCCGGCATCCGGAGAACCCTGCCATGGCCAGCGTCTCTTTCACCGTCAATGGCGAGGCCCGGCAGGTCGAACTCGACACGCGGACGACACTGCTGGATGCGTTGCGCGAGCACCTGCACCTGACGGGCAGCAAGAAGGGATGCGACCACGGCCAGTGCGGCGCCTGCACGGTGCTGGTGGAGGGGCGGCGGATCAATGCCTGCCTGACGCTGGCCGTGATGCATGAGGGCGACAGCATCACCACGATCGAGGGGCTGGGATCGCCGGAAAGGCTGCACCCGATGCAGTCGGCCTTCGTCAGGCATGATGGCTACCAGTGCGGCTACTGCACCCCGGGGCAAATCTGCTCCTCGGTCGCGGTGCTGGAGGAGATCAAGGCGGGCATCCCCAGCCATGTGACTGGCGACCTCGGCGCGCCGCCGAAGCTGGGCGACGAGGAGATCCGTGAGCGGATGAGCGGCAATATCTGCCGCTGCGGCGCCTATTCCAACATCGTCGAGGCCATCACCGAGGTGGCGGGAGAGCGCACGTGAAGCCTTTCACCTATGAGCGGGCGGCGACCCCCGCCGCCGCGGCCGCCGCGGCGGCCGGCCATCCCGGGGCGAAGTTCATCGCCGGCGGCACCAACCTGCTCGACCTGATGAAGCTGCAGATCGAGACCCCGGCCCATCTGATCGACGTGAACCGCCTCGGCCTGGACCGGATCGAGCCGACGCCGGAAGGGGGCCTGCGCATCGGGGCGCTTGTGCGCAACACCGACCTGGCGGCGGATGCGCGGGTGCGGCGCGACTATGCCGTGCTGACCCGGGCGCTGGTCTCCGGGGCCTCGGGGCAGTTGCGCAACAAGGCCACCACGGCGGGCAACCTGCTCCAGCGCACGCGCTGCCCCTATTTCTACGACACCGACCAGCCCTGCAACAAACGTCACCCCGGCAGCGGCTGCTCCGCCATCGGCGGCTTCAGCCGCCACAACGCCGTGCTGGGCGTCAGCGATGCCTGCATCGCCACGCATCCGAGCGACATGGCGGTGGCCATGCGCGTGCTCGATGCCGTGGTGGAGACGGCGCGCCCCGACGGCTCCGCCCGGCAGATCCCCATCGCCGGTTTCCACCGCCTGCCCGGCGACACGCCGCAGGTCGAGACGGTGCTGGAGCCGGGCGAGCTGATCACCGCCGTGGTCCTGCCGCCGCCGGCGGGCGGGGTGCAGGTCTATCGCAAGGTGCGCGACCGCGCCTCCTATGCCTTCGCGCTGGTCTCGGTGGCGGCCATCGTGCAGCGTGACGGCAGCGGGCGCGTCGCGCTCGGCGGCGTGGCGCACAGGCCCTGGCGCGTCGAGGCGGCGGAGGCCGAACTGCCGCACGGCGCGAAGCGGGCCTCCGAGGCGCTGCTCGCCGGGGCCAGGACCACCCATGACAATGCCTTCAAGCTGCCGCTGGCGGAGCGCACGCTCGCCGCGGTGCTGGCGGAAGCGAGGGCCTGAACGATGCGCTTCGACACCCCGGCCACCACCAACCCGATCGACCAGCTCAAGGTCGTCGGCCAGCCGCTGGACCGCATCGACGGCCCGCTGAAGACCACCGGCCGTGCGCCCTATGCCTATGAGCACCACGACGTGGTGCCGGACCCGGCCTATGGCTATGTCGTGGGCAGCGCCATCGCCGCCGGCCGCATACGCGCCATGGACCTGTCGGCAGCGCGGGCCGCGCCGGGCGTGCTGGCCATCGTCACGCATGGGAATGCGGGGCGGCTCGGCAAGGGCGCCATGAACACCGCCCGCCTGCTGGGCGGGCCGGAGGTCGAGCACTACCACCAGGCCATCGCCCTGGTCGTGGCGGAAAGCTTCGAGCAGGCACGGGCCGCGGCGGCCCTGGTGCGGGTGGACTACGAGGTGTCGGAGGGGCATTTCGACCTCGCCGCCGCCAAGGCGGCCGGGATCGGCCCCTCGGAGGATTCCCCCGACAAGGCGGTGGGGGATTTCGCAAGCGCCTTTGCCGAGGCGCCCGTCCGGCTCGACGAGACCTACAGCACGCCGGACCAGTCGCACGCGATGATGGAGCCGCACGCCACCATCGCCGCCTGGGATGGGGACCACGTGGATGTCTGGCTGTCGAACCAGATGATCGCCTGGACCGCCGGCGACCTGGCCAAGACCCTCGGCATCCCGAAGGAGAAGGTGCGGCTGCGCTCGCCCTTCATCGGCGGTGGCTTCGGCGGCAAGCTCTTCCTGCGCGCCGACACGCTGCTGGCCGTGCTGGGGGCGCGGGAGGCGAAGCGGCCGGTGAAGGTGGCGCTGCAACGGCCGCTGGTTGCCAACAACACCACCCACCGGCCGGCGACCATCCAGCGCATCCGCATTGGCGCGGCGCGAGACGGGAAGATCACCGCCATCGGCCATGAAAGCTGGTCGGGCAACCTGCCGGACGGCAAGCCGGAGGAGGCGGTACAGCAGACGGAACTGCTCTATGCCGGCGCCAACCGGCTGACCGGGCTGCGGCTGGCGCGGCTCGACCTGCCGGAAGGCAATGCCATGCGCGCGCCCGGGGAGGCGCCCGGGCTGATGGCGCTGGAGATCGCCATGGACGAGATGGCGGAGAAGCTCGGCCTCGATCCCATCGAGTTCCGGATACGCAACGACACCCAGGTCGATCCGGCCGATCCCCACCGGCCCTTCTCGCAACGGCAGTTGGTCGAATGCCTGCGGCTGGGGGCGGAACGCTTCGGCTGGAACCGGCGCGACCCCCGGCCCGGGCAGCGGCGTGAGGGACGATGGCTGGTCGGGATGGGCGTGGCGGCCGGTTTCCGCAACAACCTGCTGACCAAGTCCGGCGCCCGCGTGCGGCTGGACCGCCAGGGCCGGGTGACGGTCGAGAGCGACATGACCGATATCGGCACGGGCAGCTACACCATCATGGCGCAGACCGCAGCCGAGATGATGGGGGTTCCGGTCGGCGAGGTGACGGTCCGCCTGGGCGATTCCAGCTTTCCGGTCTCGGCCGGCTCGGGCGGGCAGTGGGGCGCCAACAACGCCACGGCGGGTGTCTACGCCGCCTGCGTCAAGCTGCGGGAGGAAGTGGCGCGCAAAGCGGGCTTCAACACCGCGGAGGCTGTCTTCGCCGATGGCGCGGTGCGCGCGGGCAACCGCAGCGTGCCGCTGTCCGACGCGGCGCGGGATGGCGAACTGGTGGCCGAAGATGCGATCGAGTACGGCGATCTCGGCAAGCGCTACCAGCAATCGACCTTCGCCGGGCATTTCGTCGAGGTCGGCGTCGATGCCGTGACGGGCGAGACGCGCATCCGCCGGATGCTCGCGGTCTGCGCGGCGGGCCGTATCCTCAACCCGAAATCCGCCCGCTCCCAGGTGATCGGCGCCATGACCATGGGTGTGGGCGCGGCGCTGATGGAGGCGCTGGAGGTGGACAGGAGGCGCGGCTTCTTCGTCAACCACGACCTCGCCACCTATGAGGTGCCTGTCCATGCCGACATTCCGCACCAGGAGGTGGTCTTCCTGGACGAGGCCGACCCGATGTCCTCGCCCATGAAGGCCAAGGGCGTGGGCGAGCTCGGCCTCTGCGGCGTCGGCGCGGCGGTGGCCAATGCCATTCACAACGCCACCGGCATCCGCGTGCGCGACTATCCCATCACCCTCGACAAGCTGATCGAAAGGCTGCCTCAGCCCGCCTGATGTGAATGGCGCCGCCTGTGTCCGGCCCCTTCGGCAGCCATGTCGCCGGGCTGGGCGTCCTGCCGCACGCCGCCGGGGTAGCGCACGGCCGCCCCGCCGCCGTCGAGGCCCTGCACGAACGGCCCCCAGCTTCGGCTGAAGACCCCCCGGCTGGCCCGGCGCCTGTCATGGATTCTTCACCGCAGGCCCATCCCATCGCGCGGCGCGGATGGCAATCTGCCCGGAGAGCCCTGTGATTCCGCACGGGCGATCCGCGCATTCCGACAGGCTGCGGGGTTCGGTCCGCCGGCGCGATCGCCTAGGCAGGGGTGGTACAGTCCATGATCCAGATGAGTGGGGCGGGCGTGACGGATTCGAGCAGGATTTGCGTTCTGACCGGCGCGGCGGTCGATGAGGGCGCCAGCCGCCCGGGCTGCGAGATGGGTCCCAGCGCCTTCCGCGTCGCCGGCATCGCCGCGGCCCTGGCGGAGCTGGGCTATGCCGTGCGCGACAACGGCAACCTCGTGCCGCCCGCCTTCGCGGTGGAGCCGCATCCCAACCCGGCGATCCGCCACCTGCCGGAGATCGCGGCCTGGACGGCGGCGCTGGACGAGGCGGCCTTCGCGGCGGGCGGCGAGGGCTTCGCGGTCTTCCTGGGCGGGGACCACAGCCTGTCCGCCGGCACCATCGCCGGCATGAGCCGCCGTGCCGCCCTGGAAGGGCGCCCGCTCTTCGTCCTGTGGCTCGACGCGCATCCGGATTTCCACACGCTGGACAGCACGGTCAGCGGCAACCTGCACGGCGTCGGCATGGCCTATGCCACGGGGCGCCCGGGCTTCGCGGCGCACATGCCGCCACTGCGGGCGCCGGTCGATCCGCGCAACGTCTGCATGATCGGCCTGCGCAGCGTCGATCCGGCGGAGCGCGCGGCGCTGCGCGAGGCGGGCGTCACCGTGCATGACATGCGCGCGCTCGACGAATCCGGCGTGGCGGCACCGCTGCGCGCCTTCCTGGAACGTGCCGAGGCCGCCGGCGGCATCCTGCATGTCAGCCTGGATGTCGATTTCCTCGACCCCTCCATCGCGCCCGCCGTGGGCACCACCGTGCCCGGCGGCGCCACCTTCCGCGAGGCGCACCTGATCATGGAGATGGTCCATGACAGCGGGCTGGCCCGCAGTCTCGACCTCGTGGAGCTGAACCCCTTCCTCGACGAACGCGGTCGCACCGCGCTGCTGATGGTGGACCTCGCCGCCAGCCTGCTGGGCCGCAGCATCTTCGACCGCCCCACGCGGAGCTTCTGACCATGCAGGGCAGGCTCAACATCGTCCCCTTCGTCAGCGTGGACAACATGATGAAGCTGGTGCTGGCTATCGGCATCGAGCGCTTCCTGACCGGGCTGGCCGCGGCGATCGAGGAGGATTTCCGCCGCTGGGAGCTGTTCGACAAGACGCCGCGCATCGCCTCGCACAGTGCCGAGGGGGTGATCGAGCTGATGCCCACCAGCGACGGCACCACCTATGGCTTCAAGTATGTCAACGGCCATCCCAGGAACACGCGGCAGGGGCGGCAGACCGTCACCGCCTTCGGCGTGCTGGCCGATGTCGGCAACGGCTATCCGATGCTGCTGACGGAGATGACCATCCTGACGGCGCTGCGCACCGCCGCCACCTCGGCCCTCGCGGCGAAGTACCTGGCGCCGAAGGATGCGCGGGTGATGGCGGTGATCGGCAACGGCGCCCAGGCGGAGTTCCAGGCCATGGCCTTCCGGACCATGCTGGGCATCGACCGGCTCCGCCTCCACGACATCGACCGCGCCGCCACGGAGAAGTGCATCCGCAACCTCGCCGGCCTCGGCTTCGACATCACCGCCTGCGGCAGCGCGGCGGAGGCGGTGCAGGGCGCGCAGATCGTCACCACCGTGACGGCGGACAAGCAGAACGCCACCATCCTGACCGACAACCTCGTCGGGCGCGGCATCCATATCAACGGCGTCGGCGGCGACTGCCCGGGCAAGACCGAGCTGCATCCCGACATCCTCCTGCGCTCGGACATCTTCGTGGAGTACCCGCCGCAGACGCGCATCGAGGGCGAGATCCAGCAGCTCGCCCCCGACCATCCGGTGACGGAGCTCTGGCGGGTGATCGCCGGCCATGCCGAGGGCCGCCGCGGCGCCGACCAGATCACGCTCTTCGATTCCGTCGGCTTCGCCATCGAGGACTTCTCCGCCCTGCGCTACGTCCGCGAACGCATCGCGGGCACGGGCTTCTTCGAGGAGCTCGACCTCCTGGCCGATCCGGACGAGCCGCGCGACCTCTTCGGCATGCTGCTGCGCGCACAGGGATAGCATCGCGCCGGCGCGGGACGGCCGGTCGGGCCCGGAGGCGATGGCCCATCGTTCCCTTTCCGGGCAGGTCAATCGCTCTGGCCGGGCTGGCCACAGATTTCGCCGGATGTTCAAATATCGGACCTGGGCCATGCCCGGTGGAAGCCCCAATCTGGCGGGATGGCCGGAGCGGACGCGTGCCGTTCCGCCCGGCCGCGGCGAAACCCGTTCAGGCCACGAGTGGCGAAAGCAGGTCCGGACCGATGATCAGGCAGTTCCTCCTGGCTTGCGCGATCGGCGGCGTGCCCGCGCTGTGCCTGCTGCTGATGGGCCTGTCCGGCGCGGCGGGCTGGACGCCGGTCACCTGGTCCCTGCTGCTCACCGCCGGGGCTTCCGCCATCCTGGCCGGGGCCGCGCTCTGGATGCTCGACCGGCTGGCCGAGGCGCTGCGCGCCGCCGCCTCCGGCACGGTCCTCTCCCTGCCGCCGATGCGCCTGTTGCGGGAGGTCGCCGAGGCGCTCGACCGCCTGACGCGCGACCTGGCCGAGAGCGGCGCGCTGGTGGGGCGGCTGCGCGCGGCGGATGCGGTGATCGTGGAGGCGTTGCCGGACCCGCTCCTGGTCCTGGGCGCGGACCGGCAGCCGCTGCGGGCCAATGCCGCCGCCCGGAGGCTGTTCGGCAGCAGCGCCGGCGACCAGATGCCGGGCGACCTCTGGGCCCTGCTGCGCCACCCGATGCTGGCCGGGGCGGTGGACCGTGCCCTGCTGGACGGGGCGCCGCAGGCCAGCGACCTGACCCTTCCGGCGCCGGTCTTCCGGGACCTGGTGGCACAGGTGATCCCGCTCGACCCGCCGCTCTCCGATGGCGGGCGGCTGCTGATCCTGCTCTCCGACCGGACGCGGGACCGGGCGGTGGAGCGGATGCGGGCGGATTTCGTCGCCAATGCCAGCCACGAACTGCGCACGCCGCTGGCCAGCCTGATCGGCTTCATCGAGACCCTGCGCGGCCCCGCCGAGGACGACGCCGAGGCGCGGCGCCACTTCCTGGGCATCATGGCGGAACAGGCGGAGCGCATGCGGCGCCTGATCGACGACCTGCTGGGCCTGACGCGGATCGAGATCTCCGAGCACCAGCCGCCGGCGGGGCAGGTGGATCTGGTGGTGCTGGCGCGGGCCGAGACGGAGGCGCTGGCGCCGATCCTGGCGCAGCGCAGGACGAGGCTGCGGCTGGATCTGGAGCCCGCCCTGGCCCGGCCCGCCGACCAGGACCAGCTGGCCCAGGTGCTGCGCAACCTCGTCGAGAACGCCGTGCGCTATGGCCGGGAGGGCGGCGAGGTGCGCGTCGCGACCGGCGCGGCGGAGGGCGGCGTGTTCCTGCGGGTGGCGGATGACGGGCCAGGGATCGCGCGCGAGCACATCCCGCGCCTGACCGAGCGTTTCTACCGGGTGGACAAGGGCCGCTCGCGCCATGTCGGCGGCACCGGGCTGGGGCTGGCCATCGTCAAGCACGTGGTCAACCGCCATCGCGGGCGGCTGGCGATCGAGAGCGCGGTGGGGGAGGGGGCCAGCTTCAGGGTCTGGCTGCCGGGCGTTCCGGCGCCGTTCACCGGGCTCGAACCCAGGCCGGAGAAGCGCGTGCTGTCCGTGCGGGAAGCCTGAGGGCGGGAAGCAGGGGCCGGGCTTCGGAAGGGGCCCAGGGAGAAAGGAGGCCCGCGGAAGGCCGCCGGAGCGGCCCTCCGCGGGAATTCCTCAGCGGCGCAGGCCGAGACGGCCGATCAGGGTCTCGTAGCGAGTCTGGTCCTTGCGCTTCACATAGTCCAGCAGGCCACGGCGCTGGCCAACCAGGACCAGCAGGCCACGGCGGCTGTGGAAGTCCTTGGCGTGGGTCTTCAGGTGCTCCGTGAGGTTGGAGATGCGCTCCGACAGGATCGCGACCTGGACCTCGGGGGAACCCGTGTCACCGGGCTTCGTGGCGTATTCGGAAATCAGCGCGGTGCGGCGCTCGGCAGTGATCGACATCGGTTCAACCTTCTGTCTGGTCGTGGACGGGTTCGCTCCGGATCAGCCAGCGCTCGGGACGGACGAGACCGTCCTTGAGCATTGCCAGCCCCACCAGGCGCCCCCCCGTCACCACGCGCACCAGACCCCCTTCGAGGTTGGCGCCGTCGGGAACCCGACCCATGAACTCGACCAGGGAGATGTCCTGGCCGAAGGAAAGGCGGGCGGCCTCCGCTTCGGTCACGGCCAGAGCCGGGATGTCGGCCAGCGCGGTCATGACGGGAAGAAGAAGATCCGGGGAAGGGGGCGGGGCATCGCCCGTAACGGTCACGCTGTCAAGCGAAACCGCATGCGACTCACGGAAGGGACCCACGCGCAGGCGGCGCAGCGTCGCGATATGCCCGACCGTGCCCACCGCGCGGGCGAGGTCGCGGGCGAGCGAGCGCATGTAGACGCCCTTGCCGCTCTCCACCGCGAAGATCGCCGTGTCGGTATCGGGGCGGTCGATCAGCTCGAACTTGTCCACCCGGGCCGGGCGCGGCATCAGCACCGGGGCCGCGCCCTCGCGCGCCAGGTCATAGGCGCGCTGCCCGTCCACCTTGATGGCGGAATAGGCCGGCGGCACCTGCATGATCTCGCCGCGGAACTGCGGCAAGGCGGCCCGGATCTCCTCGTCCGTCGGACGGAGGTCGCTGGTCGCGGTCACCTGACCATCGGCATCGTCCGTGTCGCGCGCCTCGCCGAAGCGCAGCGTGAAGTGATAGGCCTTGGTGCCGTCCATCACATAGGGGACGGTCTTGGTGGCCGAGCCGAAGGCCACCGGCAGCAGCCCGGTCGCCAGCGGGTCCAGCGTCCCGCCATGCCCGGCCTTCTGCGCGTTGAAGGCACGCTTGACGCGGTTCACCACCTCGGTGCTGCCGATGCCCGAAGGCTTGTCGATGATCAGCCAGCCATCCAGCGGCCGGCCCTTGGGCTTGCGGTGGCCGTGCCGCCCCCCGGGACGGCCGCCCTTCTGCCCCCGGCGGTCCGCCTGGCGATCCCCCGCCTGGCGATCCCCCGCGTGGCGATCATGGGGCCGCTCGCCATGAGTCTCGCGTTGCGGCTCCTGATGCTCGCCTGCCATGCCCTGCTGTCCTCTTGGTGCCTCGACGCATGGCTACAGCGGTTCCCGTTTCCGGCGGAACGGAAATCACGGCGGCTCACACGGCGATGAGTGGAGTTCCGGTGCCCGCCGGAAACCATGGGGTCCGGCCGGGCGAAGCGCGGCGTCTAGCACGCTTCGGGTCCCGGGGAAGAGGGTCCGTGACCGGGAAGGTGGCATGTGCCGGAAGCCGGGCCCCCGCCACACGGCTCCTGCGGCGCAGGTCCGGACGGCCGCGTTGGGCGTTGCGCTCCGGGGGAGAGGCGCCGCCTCTCCCGCCGGACCCCCTCTCCGCCGGGGACCGAAGCCGGTCCCCGGACCCCGGGCTTTCGTGGGTTCTGGTGGTTGTCGTCAGTCTTCGCCCTGATCCCTGGGAGCAGGTGGCAGCGCGGGGCTGCCGAAAGGAAGAAAGGCACCCTGTCCGTGTGGGTGGTACCGGCAGCCTGCCGGAGAGCCATGCTCTCCGGCGAGATCCGGCATCAGCGAGCGCCAGCGAACGGGAGGTCCAGGACCCTCAGGGTCCTGGCGGATAGGGGGTCCGGGGGAAAGGCAGCGCCTTTCCCCCGGGACGAAGCGACGCCCGGCGTCAGCGCCGGGGTACGGGCGGCAGCAGGTGGTTGTTCTCGCGGCTGCAGAAGACGCGTGGCATCCAGCAGGGCTGGCCGAGGCGCCAAGCGGCGGCGTAGCGGCGGGGTGGCGCCGCCGTGATGCCGGGGGGCGGCACCTCCCAGGCCGGCGTGCCGACAAAGGGCTGCCGCAGCGAGAAGACGCGGAAGCCGCCCGGATAGGGGATCAGACGGATGTCGCGCACGTTCCGCAGCATCCGGCCATCGTCCAGCATCGTGGCCTGGCCGAAGAAGCTCTCGTCGAAGCCGGGGGCGGGGCCTTCGTAGGACAGCATCCGGGCGGGCGCCGTGGCCGAGGCGGTCTCGACGGGCACGAGTTGCAGGCAGAGCAGCGGCACCGAGGCCAGCAGGGCCAGTGGCGCCAGCGGGAAGGCCGGGGCACGCCGCCCGCGCAGCAGGTCGCGCAACAGCAGGAAGGCCATCAGGCCGAAGCCCGGCATGGCCCATTTCCAGTAGTGGACGTTGTTGAAGCGCCAGAGCCCGACGGGCAGCAGGTCCACATAGGACAGATAGAGCAGCGAATGCGCCACCAGCAGCAGGCCGAGCAGGCGGGCGGCGGCGCCATGCACCCAGGCGACGGCGAGGCCGCCCAGGGCCAGGGCCATGTAGGGGGCCTGTCGCATCAGCCCCTCGCCCTCGCCGAACCAGGGGCGCGGATCGACCAGCAGGGTATAGGCCTTCCAGCCCAGTCCCTGGAGGGTGAAGCCCAGACCCTGCGAGTGCAGCATGTAGTCGCTGGGCGCGAGGCCGTAGATGCGGAGATGCAGCAGCGCATAGGGCACCACCGCCAGCAGTCCGCCCAGCACCAGCCGCAGCAGGTCGCGTCCGCGCTCCATCCATGGGTGCGGGGCGGCAAGGAGGTCGTGCAGCACCACCGCCAGCAGGCAGAGAGCGGAAAGCAGCGCCTCGGTCGGGCGGAACAGGGGGATGGCGGCGGCCAGGAAGCCGATCAGGAGCGGGCGCCGCCGTGCCGGGCCGCCGCAGCCGAAATGGGCGGCGATGGTGGCCAGCAGGAGCCAGAGCAGCGCGGCCACCGGGCTGGTGTTCCAGGGCAGCACCCATTGGGCGAAGACCAGCCGGCTGCTGGCCACGCTGCCGACGAAGACCAGGCTGCCCCAGGCGGCGGGGATGCCCAACCGCCGGGCGAAGGCCAGGAAGCCCGCGTAGCAGCCGAGCAGCGAGAGCAGATCCACGGCGAGGAAGGCGTGGTCCCGGCTCAGCCACACGAAGGGCGCCGCCACCATGGCGTAGCCCAACGGATACCAGTGCTGCGCCGGGTCGAAATTCCCCTGCGCGAGGGCGGTGGCGCTGCGCAGGTAGTGGCCCTGGTCCCACCAGCCCCACCAACCCTCGGGGAACTGCGCCGAGCCCCCCGGCACGGCAGGGTCGGCGGCATAGCGCCAGAGATACAGGGCGGCGAGCAACAGGGCGCCCAGCACCGGCAGGGCGAGATTCAGCCGGGCGAGGCGGGACGCGGCGGAGGACGGCGAGGCGGTCATCGGGGCGGCGGCGCTCAAGGGCCTGCCTCCTCGGCGTCCAGCCGGTCCATGGCGCTGCGGATGATGCCGGCGCTGTCGGACCAGGGGACGTGGCGGAACTCGCGGGCGACACGCTCGCGCCAGGCCTCCAACCCCTCCGGGTCCTCGATCACCGCGCGGATCGTGGCGCAGGCATCGTCGAGGTCGTCCGGGTCGAAGTAGCGTGCCAGCGCCCCGCCTGCCTCGGGCAGCGAAGTCCGGTTCGAGGCGATGCAGGGCCGCCCCAGCGCCAGGCTCTCGCTCACCGGCAGCCCCCAGCCTTCATAGAGGGAGGGATAGAGCGTGAAGCGGCAGCCGCGGTAGAGGGCGAGGAGCTCCTCGTCGGAAGGGTCGCGAACCAGGCGGATCTTGCCGCCCAGCCATTCGGCATTCTCCAGCTGCTGCATCAGGTCGGCGACCAGCCAGCCGACGCGGCCGGCGAAGACCAGGGTGGGCACCTGCTCGCGCGGCATCTCGCTCAGCAGCCGCCGCCAGACGCGGAACAGCAGCGCGTGGTTCTTGCGCGCCTCCAGCGTCGAGACGAAGAGCACGTAGCTGCCGGGTTCCGGCAGGTCGGACAGGCCGGTCTCCGCCTCCGGCGCCGCATTCCCGGATGGGATGGCCCCGGATCGGGCGTTGGGAAGGACCGCGACGCCGAGGCCGGTGCCCATCGGCACGGCCTGCACCGGCCGGGGCAGGTCGAGGCCGATCTCCCGCGCCCAGCGGGTCACGTCCCCGGCCGTCGCGCGGCTGTTGGCGAAGATCTGGTCGGCCAGGGGCAGCACGCCGCGGTGCCAGGCGATGAAGGAGATGATCACCCCCCGGTCGCACCATTCCGGCCGGCGGATGGGGATCAGGTCGTGGATCAGCAGGGCGAAGCGCATCCGCAGGTCGTCGCGCAGCCAGCGCACGGTCTGGGCGTAGTCGTTGATGAACCAGGGGGAGCCCAGCACGAGCAGGCTGTCGCCCGGCCGCGCCACCTGCTGCAGCGGCACGCCTTCCTCGAAGCGCAGCTGGCTGCCCGTCTTCCCAGCCAGCTGCCGCCGGTGCAGGCGCCGCCGCGTCAGCTCCAGGGCCTCCGCGCCGGCCACGGCGGGCAGGCGCAGCAGGCCCCGCAGCGCGGCCCCCTGGAGGCGCAGCCCGGAGGCGAGCAGCGCGCGGCCATCCGGCTCCGCCTCGTATCCGGGGCCGATGCCGTTGGCGGCCCCGTCGGCAGTTTGTTCCGCATCCGGGCGTGTCGCCGCCGCGGCAACAGGAGGGGCCGGGGCGGTGATCCGCTCGAAAGCCTGCTCGATCTGCGTCCAGGAGACGGTTTCCAGGTGACGGGGGCCGGAGCGGCGCACGAAGCGCACCCACCCGGCCCCGTCATCCGCCCGGTGCAGGGCACGGCAGATCTCGAAGGTGACGCGCTGGATGCCGCTGGGCCGCACGCTGGCCTCGAAATACTGGACGAGGTCGCCGACCTCGATCCAGATCGTGGAAGGCGTCACAGCCTCTTCCGGGGCCTGGCTGTTCACGGCCGGATGGCTCATGGCTGAACGGCTCGTGCCCGTATCGGCGGCGCTCATGCGGGCTGCCCCAGCGCGGCGGGTCCGGCGGCCTGCGCGGGCAAGGCCAGGACCCCCTCCAGGATGGCGTCGGCGCTGTCGGACCAGGGGACGTGGCGGAACTCGCGGGCGACACGCTCGCGCCAAGCCTCCAGCCCCTCCGGGTCCTCGATCACCGCGCGGATCGTGGCGCAGGCATCGTCCAGGTCGTCCGGGTCGAAGTAGCGTGCCAGCGCCCCGCCCGCCTCGGGCAGCGAGGTCCGGTTCGAGGCGATGCAGGGACGCCCCAGCGCCAGGCTCTCGCTCACTGGCAGCCCCCAGCCCTCGAACAGCGAGGGGAACAGGGTGAAGCGGCAGCCGCGGTAGAGGGCGAGGAGCTCCTCGTCGGAAGGGTCGCGAACCAGGCGGATCTTGCCGCCCAGCCATTCGGCATTCTCCAGCTGCTGCATCAGGTCGGCGACCAGCCAGCCGACGCGGCCGGCGAAGACCAGGGTGGGCACCTGCTCGCGCGGCATCTCGCTCAGCAGCCGCCGCCAGACGCGGAACAGCAGCGCGTGGTTCTTGCGCGCCTCCAGCGTCGAGACGAAGAGCACATAGCTGCCCGGGCGGGGCAGGCCACGCGGCCGCGACGAGGCCAGCCGGTCCGCTTGCCCCACGAGGCCGAAGCCGGTGCCGATGGGGATCGGCCGCACCGGTGCCTCCAGCGCGAGTCCAGCCTCGGCGGCATAGGCTTCCACATCACGGGCAGTGGCGTGGCTGATGGCCATCAGCCGGGGGCATTCCAGCAGCACCGTCTCCACCCACTGACGGAAGCTCTGCACCAGATCGCGAGCACACCATTCAGGGCGGCGCAGCGGGATCAGATCATAAAGCAGCAGGGCAGGCCGCATCCCGTGGTGCTGCCGCAGCTGCCGCAGCAACCCGGCATAGTCCGCATGCACCCAGGGGGCGCCGAGGACCAGGAAGACATCCCCCGGAAGCGCCGGCAGGGAAGGCGCCGTGGCGGGCATGGCGGCCGCCCCGGCCTGCGCCCCAGAGGATGTTGGAACGGGTGGGGAGATGGGCGAGGCAACGGTCGGGGCTGCGGAAGGGGGGGCGCCGGCCTGCCGCCGGTCCCGCCACAGGGCAAGGCCGCGGCGGCCGGTCCGCAGCACGTTCATCTGCAGCACGGCGGCTTGCAGCAGGGTTTCCGAGGTCCGCGGCGGCAGCTTCTGCAGGCGGTAGATCAGGCCGAAGCGCAGGCGTTGCAGCAACGGCCTGCCCTGGCGGACGCGGGGCGCAGGGGGGCGGGGCGGCGGTATGGCCGCCTCCGGCTTCCCTCCCTGGCCTTCCGACAGGCGCTCGAACAGCACGGCGACCTCGGTGAAGGGAACCTCGCGCAGCAGATCCGGCCCGTCATCGTGGCGGACAAAGGCGATCCGTGGTGCGCCCGGCTGCCGCGCCGCCCGGTCCGGCAGCACGCGCAGGATCTCGAAGACCAGGCGCTGGATGCCGCTGGGGCGCGGATTGGCGAGGGCATACTGGAAGAGGTCTTCGACATCGACCCAGATGGTGCGGCGCACAGGCTTGGCGGGCATGGAAACTGGAACCATTTCGGTGTCCGGAGATCGACCTCGATTGCCCCGGTCCGCCCATGGCGTGCCGGGTCGCGTCCCGCCTCGGCCCGGACCCAGGATGGATCGCGGACAGGAAAGCAGCGTCAGGGCGCCCGGTTTCTTTCCCTGTTTTGTTGCATCGGCATGTCTTTCCGTTTCGCGGAGTGCCCGCCGATGCGCAAGCCCGGCCAGGAATTTCTGGCCGGCCGGATGCTTCACGAGAGCGAGTGCGACCCGGAAGCCGCAACCCGGCCGCGCAGCAAGAGGACATGGCACCTGCCCCTGGCCTTGCGCTGTCCCGGGTGAAAGGCCCTGCCTTTCCCCCAAACCCCCTATCCGCCAGGACCCTGCGGGCCCTGGACCCGGGGAGTTGACGCTTGCTGATGCCGGATCGCGCCGGAAAGCCCGGCTCTCGGGCGGACTGCCGGTGCCGCCAGCGCTGACACGGTGTCTTTCCTTTTTCGGGAGCCCCGCCTTGCCACCTGCTCCCGGGGGATTGGGCCGCAGGACAACGGCTACTACCGAGCCAACGAAGTGGGTCCAGGGCACGCAGTGTCCTGGCGGAGAGGGGGGCCGGCGGGAGAGGCAGGGCCTCTCCCCCGGGGGCCAGTCAGCTGAGGCGCAGCCCATCCGGGGAAAGCCGCCGCCCGTATCAGCCGGCGTCGCTGCCCTCGGCAGGGACGGGGCGGGGGCGGCCTTCGTCGTCCAGCGCCACGAAGGTGAAGACGGCCTCGGTCACCCGGTTGCGGTCCTCGCTGTGCCGCTCCCGCCGCCAGGCCTCCACCCGGATGCGGAGCGAGGTGCGGCCCACCGAGAGGATCTGTGCATAAAGGCTGACCTCGTCTCCCACCTTCACGGGTGAGTGGAAGCTGATCGCCTCCACCGCCACGGTGGCGCAGCGGCCGCGGGCGCGGCGGGCCGCGGCATTGCCGGCCGCGAGATCCATCTGCGCCATCAGCCAGCCGCCGAAGATGTCGCCCGCCGGGTTCGTGTCCCCCGGCATGGCGATGGTCCGGATGAGTGGGGCGGCCTCGGGCGGCAGAGGGGTCTTCACGGCTGTTCCTTCTCCTCGCCCGCTTCCTCCCCGTCGGCCGGCCGCAGGTCGCGCGCCACTTCCGGGCGGCGCATCAGGGCGTCGATGCGCATGGCGTGATCCAACGCCGTATCGGCCTGGAAATGCAATTCCGGCGCCACGCGCAGCCGCACCGCCTTGGCCACCTGGGTCCGCAGATAGGGCTGGGAACGCTTCAGCGCCTCCAGCAGCTCCTTGTCTGCCGTCTGCCCGAGCCGGGAAACGAAGACCGTCATGTGCTTCAGGTCGGGGGAGGCACGGACCTCCGTCACCGTCACCCGTGCGGCGGCCAGTTCCGGGTCGCGCACGTCGCCGCGCGCCAGCACGGCCGCCAGGGCATGGCGGATTTCCTCGGCCACGCGGAGCTGGCGCTGGGAGGGGGCGGCCTCCGCCCCCTTTCTCTCGGCTCGCTTGCTCATCTCTCGTTCTCGCACTCTCAAAAAAACTGAGGCCCCCGCGGTGTCCCGCGGAGGCCCCGTCTCATCCGGACGGCCCCGGAAGGGGCCGGGGCGGCTCAATCGGCCGCCACGGTCTCCGTCTCGTAGCACTCGATCTGGTCGTCGACGCGGATGTCGTTGTAGTTCGCGAAGGACATGCCGCACTCGTAGCCGTTGGCGACCTCGCGGACATCGTCCTTGAAGCGGCGCAGCGTGGACAGGGTGCCCTGGTGGATCACCACGCCGTCGCGCAGCAGTCGGACGCCCGCCCCGCGCTTCACCACGCCCTCGGTCACGCGGCAGCCTGCGATGTTGCCGAGGCGCTTGACCTCGAAGACCTGCAGGATCTGCGCGTAGCCCAGGAACTTCTCGCGCTGGATCGGGGCGAGCTTGCCCTTGACCAGCTTCTCGATGTCGTCGGCCACCTCGTAGATGATCGAGTAGTAGCGGATCTCCACGCCCTCGCGCTGCGCCAGCTCCCGCGCCTGGGTCGTGGCGCGGACGTTGAAGGCCACCACCACGGCATCGGAGGCCTTGGCGAGCTGGATGTCGCTCTCGGTGATCTGGCCCACGCCGCTGTGCAGCACGCGCACCTTCACCTCGTCGCGGCTGAGCTTGCCGAGCGTCACGCCGAGCGCCTCGGCCGAGCCCTGCACGTCCGCCTTGACGACGACCGCCACCTCCTTCTGCTCGCCCGCCTGGATGCGGGCCAGCATGTCGTTCAGCGTGCCGCGGCTCGCGCTCAGCGCGGCGGCCACCTTCTCGCGGGCCTGGCGCTGGCGGAACTCGGAGATCTCCTTCGCCCGGCCCTCGTCCTCGACGGCGACGAAGTTCTCGCCGGCCGAGGGGACGCCGGACAGGCCCAGAATCTCCACCGGCACGGAGGGCAGGGCCTCCTTCACGTTGCGCGCCTTGTCATCGATCAGCGCGCGGACACGGCCCCATTCGGTGCCGGCCACCACGATGTCGCCCTGTCGCAGCGTGCCCTTCTGGACCAGCACGGTGGCCACCGGGCCACGGCCCTTGTCCAGTTTGGACTCGATCACCGTGCCCTCGCCGGCACGATCCGGGTTGGCGCGCAGGTCCAGCACCTCGGCCTGCAGGGAGATCGCCTCCAGCAGCTTGTCGAGGTTGGTGCCCTTGAGCGCGGAGACCTCGATCTCCTGCGTCTCGCCACCCAGGCTTTCCACCACGACCTCGTGCTGCAGCAGCTCGTTGCGCACGCGGTCGGGGTTCACGCCCGGCTTGTCGATCTTGTTGACCGCCACGATCATCGGCACGTTGGCCGCGCGGGCATGGCGGATCGCCTCGACCGTCTGCGGCATGACGCCATCGTCGGCCGCCACCACCAGCACCACCATGTCCGTCACCGAGGCACCGCGGGCACGCATGGCCGTGAAGGCCTCGTGGCCCGGCGTGTCGATGAAGGTGACCTTGGAGCCGTCCGGCACCGTGATCTGGTAGGCGCCGATATGCTGCGTGATGCCGCCGGCCTCGCGCGCTGCCACGTCGGTCTTGCGCAGCGCGTCCAGCAGGCTGGTCTTGCCGTGGTCGACATGGCCCATGATGGTCACGACCGGCGGACGCGGCAGCAGCTCGTCGTCCTGGTCCACCGCGCCGCCCAGGCCCAGCTCCACGTCGCTCTCCGAGACGCGGCGCGGACGGTGGCCGAACTCGGTCACCACCAGCTCCGCCGTATCGGCGTCGATGGACTGCGTCAGGGTCGCCATCACGCCCATGCGGAACAGCGCCTTCACCACCTCGCCGCCACGGGCGGCCATGCGGTTCGCCAGCTCCTGCACGGTGATGACGTCGGGGATGGTGACGTCGCGGACGACCTTCACCCCATCCGAGCGCAGGCGCGCCAGCTCGGCCTGGCGCCGCTCGCGCTCACGGGCGCGGCGGACGGAGGCGAGCGAGCGGGAACGGTCGTCCTCGCCCTCGATCGCGGCCTGGACGTCGATCCGGCCCTCGCGGCGCCGGTCGGCGCCCACGGGGGGCTTGCGCGCCGGGGGCGCCGCCGGGCGGCGGGCCGCCGGAGCGGTGGAAGGCCCGGCACGGCGCGACGGGGTGCGGCGATCGGTTTCCTCGATGGCGGGGGCGCCACTGGCGATCGGCAGGCGGGGCGCACCGGCACCCGCGCCGCCACCAGGGCCACGCGCGCCATAGCCGCCACCGGCGCCGCCGGGACCACCGGAACGGGCACCATAGCCGCCGCCGCTGGCGCCGCCGGGACCACCGGAACGGGCGCCGTAACCGCCGCCGCTGGCACCGCCAGGACCACCGGAACGGGCACCATAGCCGCCGCCACCGGCGCCGCCGGGACCACCGGAACGGGCGCCATAGCCACCGCCACCGGCACCGCCGGGACCACCGGAACGGGCGCCGTAGCCGCCGCCACTGGCACCGCCGGGACCACCGGAACGGGCGCCATAGCCGCCGCCACCGGCGCCGCCGGGACCACCGGAACGGGCGCCATAGCCGCCGCCGCTGGCACCGCCGGGGCCACCGGAACGGGCGCCGTAGCCACCGCCAGGACCGCCCGAGCGGGCACCATAGCCAGCACCGGCGCCGCCATCGCGGTCGCGGCCGAAATCACGCGCCGGACGATCGTCGCGCACCGGACGCTCGTCGCGGACGGGCCGGTCTTCGCGCGGCCGTTCCTCGCGGACCGGCGTGCGGGCCTGAACCGGGGCAGGGGCCGGAGCCGCAGGGGCAGGCGCGGCGGGCGCCGGCTGCTCGGTCGGGGCCGGCGCAGCGGCGGCCGCGGCACGGCGGCGGGATTCCTCCTCGGCGGCACGCCGGGAGGCTTCCTCGGCGGCGCGCTTCGCTTCCTCGGCGGCATGGCGCTGCGCCTCTTCCTCGGCGGCGCGGCGCTGCGCCTCCTCGGCGGCCGAGCGGATCGCCAGGGCCTGGCGCTCACGCTCCTCGCGCTGCCGCTGGGCCTCCAGGCGGCGCTGCTCCTCCAGCACGCGCAGGCGGTTGGCCTGCTCGCCCTGGGTCAGCGGCCGGCCGGCCTGCGGCGCACCGCCGCCGCCGCGCGAACCCGAACCGGAGCGCGAGGCGCCACCGGGGCGGCCGCCCGGCGCGGCGCCGGATCGGGCCGGGCCCGTCGCGGCAACCGGCGCGGGGGCCGGGGTCCGCTTCTTCACCACCTCGACCTGCACGGTCTTGGAGCGGCCATGGCTGAAGGACTGGCGCACGCTGCCCGCCGCCTCCGTCTTGCCGAGCTCCATCCGACCGCCGGGCCTCAGGCTCAGCCGACCCTTGGCCGCATCCTGTTCGTTCCCGTCGCTCATCGGCCCGCTATCTGTACCCGTCGTATTCTTTTCAGCCACGCACACTCTCCACGGCGCTGATGAAGCCGCCCAGACGGGCCGCCTCTCGCGCGATCTCCTGGGCCAGCCGGCCCTTTGCGACCGCCACGTGCACCGCGTGGTCGCGTCCGAAAATTCCCCCCAGCTCCGCCGCCGTCAGGACGGCGACCACCGGGATATCCCTGGCCCCGACCAGCCGCGAGCGCTCCGCCGCGCTGCCATCGGAAGCCTGTGCCACCAGGCCGGCCCGCCCAGCCTGCAGCCATTCGCGCGCCTGCTGGAAGCCGCTTACCGCCTGCCCTGCGCGCCGCGCGAAGCCCAGGAGGTCCCGCAGGCGCTGCCTCAGGCCAGCCTCGATCCGTGCATTCAGGTCGGGGGGAGGGTTGACCGGCCCACGGGCCGCCCTGGCAAAGGCTGCACGCTTGAGCGCGGCTTCTAGCACATCGGCCCGCGCGCTCAACCACATTCCCCGCCCAGGCAGCCGTTCGGCCAGGTCAGGAACGAGTTCCCGACCTGGACCGATGACAAACCGGATCATGCTTTCCTTCGGGAAGCTCTCGCGCGTCACGACACAGCGGCGCAGCGGGCCCTTCTCCTCGGGATCGGGTTGCCCCATCTCCGCCGGCGAGCCAGACGGATCGCCGGAGGGCGCCTGCATGGCACCCTCGGCGTCGGGCCGGCCCGTTATGACATCGCGTGTGTCATCATGGTTCGGTACGGGTGGCGTTGTCTGTCTCCTCACCGGAATTTCCGGTATCGGCGTGGCCGGCGGCCTCGGCCGCCCCTTCCTCGCCCTCGAACCAGTGCTGGCGCGCCGCCATGATGATGGCGTTCGCCGTCTCCTCGTCGATGCTGTCCTCGCCCAGGATCTCGACCAACTCGTCGGAGGCCAGGTCGCCCAGGTCGTCGAGCGTCTTGATGCCCTTCTCGCCGAGCGTCACCAGGGTCGCCGGGCTGAAGCCGCCGACCTCGGCCACGACGTCCTCGACGCCCAGCGCGCGGCGCTTCTCGTCCAGCTCCTGGTCGCGGCTCTCCAGCCAGGCATGACCGCGGCGCTTCAGCTCCTGGGCCACGGTCTCGTCGAAGCCCTCGATCTCGGCCAGTTCCTCGTCCGGGGCGTCCACGACCTCCTCGATCGTGGTGAAGCCCTCGGTGACCAGCAGGCCGGCGATCACGTCGTCCACATCCAGGCCGTCCACGAAGAGGCTGGTGCGCTTGCGGAACTCCTCCTGCCGGCGCTCGCTCTCCTCGGTCTCCGTCTGGATGTCGATGTCGAAGCGGGTCAGCTGGGAGGCGAGGCGCACGTTCTGGCCGCGGCGCCCGATGGCCAGCGAAAGCTGGTCATCCGGCACCACGACTTCAACCCGGCGCCCCTCGTCGTCCAGCACCACCTTGGTCACCTCGGCCGGGGCCAGGGCGTTCACCAGGAAGGTCGCCGGGTCGCCGGACCAGGGGATGATGTCGATGCGCTCGCCCTGCAGCTCCGCCACCACGGCCTGCACGCGCGATCCGCGCATGCCGACGCAGGCACCGACCGGGTCGATGGAGCTGTCGCGCGAGATCACCGCCATCTTGGCGCGCGAGCCCGGGTCGCGGGCCACGGCCTTGATCTCGATGATGCCGTCGTAGATCTCCGGCACCTCCTGGGCAAACAGCTTGGCCAGGAAGCCGGGATGGGTGCGGGAGAGGAAGATCTGCGGGCCCCGCGTCTCCTCGCGCACGTCATAGATATAGGCGCGCACCCGGTCGCCGTTGCGGAAGGCCTCGCGCGGGATGGTCTCGTCGCGGCGCAGCAGCGCCTCCGCCCGGCCGAGATCGACCATCAGGTTACCGTACTCGGTGCGCTTGACGACGCCGTTGATGATCTCGCCGACGCGGTCCTTGTACTCGTCGAACTGCTTCTTGCGCTCGACCTCGCGCACCCGCTGCACGATCACCTGCTTGGCGGTCTGCGCGGCGATGCGGCCGAAATCGATCGGTGGCAGCGGATCGACGATGAACTGCCCGGCCTCGATCTCCGGCTGGAACTTCAGCGCGATCCGCAGCGGGATCTGCGTCTCCTCGTTCTCGACCGTGTCGGCGTCCACCACCTCGGTCCAGCGGGAGAGCTTCACCTCGCCGGAGCGGCGGTCGATGGTGGCGCGGATGTCCTTCTCGGCGCCGTACTTGGCGCGGCCGGCCTTCTGGATGGCCTGCTCCATGGCCTCCAGCACCTCGTCGCGCTCGATCATCTTCTCGCGCGCGACGGCGTCGGCCACCTGCAGCAGTTCGGGGCGAAGGACGGAGGCGTCCAGAGCCATTGGCGTCAGTTCCTCTTCGCGTGCGGCTTGCGGCGCGGCTGCTCGTCCGCCTCTTCGGCGTCCCCGGGCTCGCCCGCCGTTTCCGTCGCCGTGGCGGCGATCAACTCGTCGGTCAGCACCAGCTTGGCGCGGCGGATGGTGTCGCGGGGGATCACCGCCTCGCCGCCTTCGTCCAGCCGGAGCCTCACCTCATTCTCGTCCGCCGCCAGGATGCGGCCCTTCCAGCGCCGGCGCCCGTCCTGCGGCACCAGCAGCTCCACCGTGGCGACATGCCCGGCGAAGCGGAGCCAGTCCTTGGTGCGCGTCAGCGGCCGGTCGATGCCGGCGGAAGAAACCTCCAGGTTCCATTCGCCGCTGAACGGGTCCTCGACATCCAGCACGGCGCCGACGGCGTGGCTGATCGCCTCGCAGTCCTCCACGCCGATCAGCGCGCCATCGGCACGGTCGGCCATGATCTGCACCGTGGGCGTCCGCGTCCCGCTGACCTGCACGCGCACCAGCTCATAGCCCATGCCGGCCAGTGCAGGCTCCACCACACGCGCCAGCCGCGCCTCCAGGCCGCCGGTCAGATCGGGCGTGCCCGGGGCGGTGTCGCTGGCGGTGTCGTTACTCTCGCGGTCGTCGGCGTCGGGCTTCGGCAATAAAAAAAGGCGGCCCGTGAAGGCCACCCCCCTGAAAACGGCGGATTGTCTCGGCAGGGATGTAGTGCCGCGAGACAGGGGAAGCAAGAGGATTCCACGGGGCGCCCTTCGGCCCGTCGCCGCGGGCACCCCCTCGCCGCCCTCCCACCAGGAAGGCACGCAGCCTCCCAGGCCCCAGGCTGCGCGGGTTCCGGTGCCTCGCCCTTGCCGTTGCTCTGTCCCCCGGGGGCGACCGCCAGGGCGGACCGGCATTATCCCGGCACACCGTATATATCCGCGGCATATAGCCTCGGCGAAGGGATGGTTGCGGCCTGGGAAGCCCACCGATATATCCAACGAGGAATAGCGAAGCGGAGACCCCCCATGCGTCGTCGGCTTTTCGCCTCGGCCCTCGCCCTGTGCCTCGCGGCACCGCTGGTGGGCCTGTCCGGCGCGAGAGCGCAGGAGGCCGGGGGGCCCACGGTCTTTGCCGCCGCCAGCCTGACCGATGCCATGCGCGCGCTGGGCGAGGCCTGGAAGGCCAAGGGCCATCCGGCGCCGCGCTTCTCCTTCGCGGCCTCCTCGGCCCTGGCGCGCCAGATGGAGCAGGGGGCGCCCGCCGACATCTTCGCTTCCGCCGACGAGCCCTGGATGGACTATGTCCAGCAGCGCGGGCTGATCGTGGACGGCACGCGGGTCAGCCCGCTGGCCAATGCCCTGGTGCTGATCGCCCCCGCCGACAAGCCGGCGCCGAAGCTGGTGCTGACCCGGGACACGGACCTTTCGGCGCTGCTCGGGGCCGATGGGCGGATCGCGACGGGCGATCCCTCCAACGTGCCGGTGGGCAAGTATGCCCAGGCGGCGCTGGGCTGGATGGGGCAGTGGGACAAGCTCTCGCCGCGCCTGGCGCGGGCGGACAATGTGCGCTCCGCCCTGCTGCTGGTGGAACGGGGCGAGGCGCCGCTCGGCATCGTCTATTCCACCGATGCCGCGATCTCGAAGGGGGTGCGGGTCGTGGCCACCTTCCCGGCGGAAAGCCACCCGCCGATCACCTATCCCTTCGCCCTGGCGAAACGGGCCGAGGGGAATGCCCAGGCGCGCGATTTCCTGGCCTTCATCACGGGTCCCGACTCGGCGCCGGTCTACCAGCGCTTCGGCTTCGCCCTGCGCCAGCCATAGGGCATGATCGGTCCCTGCCCACTGGACCCCGACCGCCCCTGGCCCGCCCGATCCCGCCCGATGGCCATGTCCCGCCCCGCTGGGGCCTGACCCGCTCCGCATGACCTGGCCCGGCAACCCGGCAGGCTGGCTGACGCCCGAGGAATGGCAGGCCGTGCGCCTCAGCCTGGAGGTGGCGCTGCGCTCGGTGGTGTTCGGCCTGCCCCCGGCGGTACTGGCCGCCTGGCTGCTGGCCCGGCACCGCTTTCCGGGGCGTGCCCTGCTCGACGCCTTCGTCCACCTGCCACTGGTGATGCCGCCCGTGGTGGTGGGCTGGCTGCTGCTGGTCACCTTCGGCATCCGCGGGCCGGTCGGGGCGCTGCTGAACGACTGGTTCGGCATCCGGCTGGTCTTCACCACCGCCGGCGCCTCGCTCGCCACCGCCACCATGTCCTTTCCGCTGATCGTGCGCGCGGTGCGCCTCAGCCTGGATTCCGTCGATCCGGGGCTGGAGGCGGCGGCGCGCACGCTCGGCGCCGGGCCGCTGGACCGCTTCGTGACGCTGACCCTGCCGCTGATCTCGCCCGGCATCCTGTCCGGCGCCATCACCGCCTTCGCCGCCGGGCTGGGCGAGTTCGGCGCGGTGATCACCTTTGCCTCCAACATCCCCGGCCGGACCCAGACCCTGCCGTTGGCGATCTACGCGGCCACCCAGACCCCGGGCGGCGAGGCGACGGCGGCCAGGCTGGCGGCGGTCTCCTTCGTGCTGGCCGTGCTGGGGCTGCTGCTGGCGGAATTCGCCGGGCGGCGGATGCAGGTCATGCTCGGCCGGGCGCCGCGCTGATGCCGCGCCCGTCCAGCCGGGCCGCGCCACCCGGCGCGCCGAGGCGGCGCGGCTGATGCTGGAAGTCCGCCTGCGCCACCGCTTTCCCGCCCCCGCCCCGGACATGCCGGGCTTTGCCATCGATGCGGCCTTCGCTTCGCCGACACCGGGCGTCACGGCGGTCTTCGGCCCCTCGGGCTGCGGCAAATCCACCCTGCTCGCCGCCGTGGCCGGACTGCTGCGCCCGCAGGAGGGGCGGATCGCGCTGGATGGCATGGTGCTGTTCGACAGCGCGGCGCGGCGCATGCTGCCGCCCGAACAGCGGCGCTGCGGCGTGGTCTTCCAGGATTCGCGGCTCTTCCCGCATCTCTCGGTGGACACCAACCTGCGCTACGGGCTGCGCCGGGCACCGCACGGCGCGGAGGGACCGGGCTTCGAGGAGGTGGTGGCGCTGCTCGGCATCGGCCATCTGCTGCGCCGCCGCCCCGCCGCGCTGTCCGGCGGCGAGAGGCAGCGTGTCGCCCTGGGCCGTGCCCTGCTGTCGCGCCCCCGCCTGCTGCTGATGGACGAGCCCCTGGCCGCGCTGGATGCCGCGCGCAAGGCGGAGGTCCTGCCTTTCCTGACGCGGCTGCGCGACCGGCTCAGCATCCCGCTCCTCTACGTCACCCATGCGATGGAGGAGGTGGATCGGCTGGCGGACCGGCTGGTGCTGATGGAGGCGGGGCGCGTGCTCGCCGAGGGCAGCGTGGAGGAGCTTTCCGCCCGCACCGACCTGCCGCTTCTCGCCGGGCGGCGGGACGCGGGCGTGCTGCTCGCCTGCACGGTGCGGGAGCGTGTGGCGGGGGAGGGCTTGGCGCGGCTGGGCTTCGAGGGCGGCGAGCTGCTGTTGCCGTCGCTGCCGGATGCGCCGGGCACGCGGTTGCGCGTCCGGGTGCGGGCGCGCGACGTGTCGGTCGCCACCGAGGAGCCCCGCGGGATCTCGGTCCGCAACGTGCTGCCCGTGGTGCTGGAGGCCATCGGGCCGGGCACGGGGCAGGAGGTGATGCTGCGCCTGCGCCTGGGTGCCGGCGGCGTGCTCCTGTCGCGCATCACCGCCGAGGCGGCGCGGCGCCTGGACCTGCGCCCGGGACAGCCGCTCTGGGCCCTGGTGAAATCGGTCGCCCTCAGCCAGGGTGGCGCGGCCCGCGAGGAAGAGCCGGGCTGACCCGCCAGGCCGAGGGGCGGGGAAGGGTTTCGGGAGATGGCATTGGCAGGCAGCAAGGCGGCGTCGCGCCACCAGCGGATCCTCGCTTTGATCGGGCAGCGTGGCTACGTGTCCAACGAGGAGCTGGCGCGGGAATTCGACGTCACCGTGCAGACGGTGCGGCGCGACGTGAACGCGCTGGCGGAGGAAGGCCGGGTTGCCCGCCACCATGGCGGCGCGGGGCTGGCTTCCTCCACCGAGAACATCGCCTATGCCGAGCGGCAGGTGCTGAACCCGCAGGCCAAGGAGGCCATCGCCCGGCAGGCGGCAGCGGAGATCCCCGACCGTTCCTCCCTCTTCGTCAATATCGGCACCACCACCGAGGCGCTGGCCCGGGCCTTGCTGGGGCACCGGGAGCTGCGTGTCATCACCAACAACCTGAACGTGGCGGCGCTGCTGTCCAGCCGCACCGACTTTTCCGTCGTGGTCACCGGCGGCACGGTCCGCAACCGCGACGGCGGCATCGTCGGCCAGACGGTGAGCGACATGATCGCCGAGTTCCGGGTGGATTTCGGCATCCTCGGCATCAGCGGCATCGACGAGGACGGGACGCTGCTGGATTTCGACCATGACGAGATCCGCGCCGCCCGCGCCATCCTGCGCCATTCGCGGCAGAGCTTCCTGCTGGCCGACCACACCAAGTTCGCCCGGCGCCCGATGGTGCGGCTCGGCTCCATCACCGAGGTCTCCGCCCTCTTCACCGACCAGCCGCCGCCACGCCCCATCCAGGCACTGCTGCGGGAACACGGTGTCGCCTGCCATGTGGCGGGCCGCGCCCCGGCGGCAGAGGCGAAGCCGGCACCGGGCCGGTAAGGCGCCGCGCTGCGTGGTGGCCCGCCGGGGGAGAGGCGGCGCCTTGCCTCAACGGCGGCACGGCCCCGTCCAGCACTTTAATTTTCGCTTGCGAACATTTTTTCTTCGCTTATCTTCCTTTTGCGGGGCACAGGGCCTCGCACGGCCTTCGCGGAGGCGGCAGGGAGAGGAGCGGGGAACTTGGCCAGCCAGGCGGATTATGACCTTCTCGTCGTCGGTGGCGGCATCAACGGCGCCGGTATCGCCCGCGACGCGGCCGGGCGAGGGCTGAAGGTCCTGCTGGTCGAGCAGGACGACTTCGCGCGCCACACTTCCTCCGCCAGCACGAAGCTGATCCATGGCGGGCTGCGCTATCTCGAATACTACGAGTTCCGCCTGGTGCGGGAGGCGCTGATCGAGCGCGAGCGCCTGCTGGCCGCGGCGCCGCACATCATCTGGCCGCTGCGCTTCGTGCTGCCGCACCGGAACGACGTCCGCCCGGCCTGGATGGTCCGGCTGGGCCTGTTCCTTTACGACCATCTGGGTGGCCGCAAGCGCCTGCCGGGTTCGGAAGGTGTTCGTTTCCGAACCTCGCCGCTCGGTTCCGCGCTCAAGCCCGGGGTGGAACGCGGCTTCGTCTATTCCGACTGTTGGGTGCAGGACAGCCGCCTCGTCGTGCTGAACGCCCGCGACGCGGCGGAGAAGGGGGCGGAACTGCACACCCGCACCCGCTTCCTCGGCGCGCAGCGCGAAGGTGGCATCTGGCGCGCGGAGATCGAGGACCTGCGCGGCGGCGGACGGCGTCCGGTCACGGCCCGCATCCTGGTCAACGCCGCCGGCCCCTGGGTGAGCGAGCTGCTGACCCGCCGCCTCAAGATCAACGACGCGGACAAGGTCCGGCTGGTCAAAGGCAGCCACATCGTGGTGCCGCGCCTCTACGAGGGCGACCACTGCTACATCCTGCAGAATCCCGATCGCCGCATCGTCTTCGCCATCCCCTACGAGGGCGATTTCACGCTGGTCGGCACCACGGACGTGCCCTGGAACGAGGCGCCCGGCCCGGTCTCGATCAGCGCGGAGGAAACGCGGTATCTCTGCGACACGGTCAACCGCTACTTCAAGCGGGAGGTCGCCCCGGACGACGTGGTCTGGAGCTATGCCGGCATGCGGCCGCTCTATGACGACGCCGCGAAGAACGCATCGGCGGTCACGCGCGACTATGTGCTGAAGGTGGACGCGCCGGAGGGAGAAGCGCCACTGCTCTCCGTCTTCGGCGGCAAGATCACCACCTATCGCAAGCTGGCGGAACATGCGCTGGAAAAGCTGGAGCCGCACCTGCCAGGGCTGAAGCCCGCCTGGACGGCGGCCGCGCCCCTGCCCGGCGGCGACATGCCGGATGCGGATTTCGACCGCTTCCTGGCCGGGCTGCGGCAACGCTTTCCCTTCCTGCCGGAAGCCCTGGCCTATCGCCTTGCCCGTGCCTATGGCACGCGCGCCGACCGGCTGCTGGGCAAGGCACGCGGCATGGAGGATCTGGGCGAGGATTTCGGCGCCGGCCTGACGCAGGCCGAGGTCGATTACCTGATCCATGAGGAATGGGCGGTGACGGCGGAGGACATCCTCTGGCGCCGCTCCAAGCTCGGCCTGCACGTGCCAGCCGGCACGGCCGGGCGGCTGGAAGACTATCTCGCGCGGCAGAAGCAGTCGCAGGAGATCGCCGCCGGCTGAGCGTGCAATGCGTCTCGCAAGACGTGGGGAGAAACATCCATGAACGAGAAGCGGCAATTTCTCGGGGAACTTGTCTCCGAAGCCGTGGCCGTCGCCATCATCATCACCTTCGGCTGCTCCGTGGCGGCCATGTACGTGCTCTACGACCCCAGCCCCTATAAGCTCGCCTATTGGGGCGTCTGCATCACCTGGGGCCTCGGCGTGACCGTGGCCATCTATGTGACCGGGGCGGTCTCCGGCACCCATGCCAACCCGGCCGTGACCCTTGCCCTGGCCCTCTATCGGGGTTTCCCCTGGCGCAAGGTCCTGCCCTTCTGGGTGGCGCAGGTGCTGGGCGGCATGGTAGGCGCCGCGATCGTGCTGAGCCTCTATGGCCCGGTCATCGACCACTTCAACGCCACCCAGGGCCTGACCCGCGAGGCGGGCGGCGCAGCCGGCGTCTTCTTCACCGCGCCCGGCCTGGCGGTGACGCCGATGCACGCGCTCTGGAACGAGATCGTCCTGACCGCGCTGCTGCTCTTCGGCATCTTCGCCATCACCGAGGAATTCAACACCATGGCGCCGCAGGCCAATTTCGGCGCGCTGGTCATCGGCCTCCTCGTCGCGATCATCGGTGCCTCGGCCGGCTATCTGGAGGCCTGGGCGCTGAACCCGGCCCGCGACTTCGGACCGCGTCTCTTCGCCTATTTCACGGGGTGGGGACCGGCCGCCCTGCCGGCGGCGCAGAACTACTGGTGGGTGCCGATCGTGGGACCGCTGATCGGCGGTGTCGTGGGCGGCGGAGCCTACCAGTGCCTGATCCGGCCCTTCCTGCCCTCGCGCCGCCAGCAGCCCCAGGCCGCGCCATTGCGGGAGGCACCCGACCTCTCGATCCGCCAGATCGGCGCCGACTGACCCCCTCCCGACCGATCCCCCCGACCGGCCAACGAACACCACAGAACGTCCCAAGGAACATCCATGAGCCAAGCCCGCTACGTCCTGTCCATCGACCAGGGCACGACCTCGACCCGCTGCATCGTCTTCGACGACAAGGCCCAGCAGATCTCCCTGGCGCGGCGGGAATTCGCCCAGCACTACCCGGATGACGGCTGGGTCGAGCACGACCCGGAGGATATCTGGCGCGACGTGGTGGACACGGTGCGGGAGGCGCTCGGCGAGGCCGGGCTCACGGACGGGACCGGGGTGGCCGCGATCGGCATCACCAACCAACGCGAAACGGTGGTGCTGTGGGAGCGGGAGACCGGCAAGCCCGTGTACCGCGCCATCGTCTGGCAGGACCGCCGCACGGCAGCCCTCTGCGCGAAGCTGAAGCAGGAAGGGGCGGAAGATCTGGTGCGCGCCCGCACCGGCCTGCTGCTGGACCCCTATTTTTCCGCCACCAAGCTGGCCTGGCTGCTGGACAACCTCCCGGACGTGCGGGAGCGGGCGGAGCGCGGCGAACTCGCCTTCGGCACGATCGACAGCTTCCTCCTCTGGCGCCTGACCGGCGGCAAGGTGCATGCGACGGATGCCACCAATGCCTCGCGCACCCTGCTGTTCGACATCCACCGGCAGGTCTGGGACGAGGACCTGCTGAAGCTGTTCCGCATTCCCGCCGCGGTCCTGCCGGAGGTGCGGGACAACAGCACCGTCTTCGGCGAGAGCGATCCCGCGCTCTTCGGCCGCGCCATTCCCATCGCCGGCATGGCGGGGGACCAGCAGGCGGCGGTGATCGGTCAGGCCTGCTTCGCGCCGGGCATGGCCAAGTCCACCTACGGCACCGGCTGCTTCATGCTGCTGAACACCGGCGAGAAGCCGGTCTCCTCGGACAACCGCATGCTGACCACCGTGGCCTATCGCCTCGGCGGCAGGACGGTCTATGCCGAGGAAGGGGCGATCTTCGTCGCCGGCGCCGCGATCAAATGGCTGCGCGACGGCGTGGGGGTGATCACCCATGCCTCGCAGACCGACGACATGGCCACCCGGGTTCCGGACAGCCACGGCGTCTACATGGTGCCGGCCTTCGTGGGCCTGGGCGCGCCGCACTGGGATCCGGAGGCACGCGCCCTGATCTGCGGCCTGACCTTCAGCGCGACGGCGGCGCATCTGGCGCGGGCGGCGCTGGAATCCGTGGCCTTCCAGACGCTCGACCTCGCCGAGGCGATGCAGCGGGATGGCGCCGGACAACTGAAGACCATCCGGATCGATGGCGGTATGTCGGCGAATGACTGGTTCTGCCAGTTCCTGGCCGACATGCTGCAGGCCGAGGTGGAGCGCCCCGCCTGCCTGGAGACCACCTCCATGGGGGCTGCCTTCCTGGCCGGCCTCGCAGTCGGTGTCTGGAAGGACCTGGACGAGGTCGCCGCCACCTGGAAGCGGGGGGCTGTCTTCGAGCCGCGCATGGATGGGGAGCAGCGGGCCCGCATGATCGCGGGGTGGAAGGATGCCCTGAAGCGCACCCTTCCGGCGAAATAGGGCGCCCCCACCCCCTCACCCGGGGGAGAAGTTTGTGGATAACGGGGATATTGACTGTGGAGTCCCACGCACAGGCTGCGTGATCCCTGCCACAGGACTCATGGACCCACTCATGGCCTCGTCCCGGGAGTGGCAGGCTCAGCCGGAGCTGCCATTCCCGCCCTTGTCGTCCTGCTGCTTCTGGTCCTGCTTCTCGGCGGCATGGCGGCGATGGACGCCCACGGCGCATCCCGCCGCGGCCCCCGCCACCGCATGGCCCTTGCCGACGAAATGACCCGCCACCGCGCCCACCGCGCCGTCCTTGACGCAGCCGCCCTCCTTGGCCGAGGCCGGGGTGCTCAGTGACGGTGCGGCCAGCAGGCCGAGCCCCAGCAGTGGAACCGCGAGGGCGGAGAGGGTGATACGACGACGCATGCAGCGATCCTCCGAAGCTCTTTGCCTGGAAGCAACGCCGCATGGGGCGGGCGGGGTGGTGGCCGCCGGATGAAGCCTGCGACATCCGCCGCCGGAGGGGCCTCCCTCCGGCGGCTGCAGCGGGGCGGTCAGGCCCAGCGGATGTCGTAGAACTGCGGCAGCCCGCTGCGCATGCCCGTCAGCTTCGCGCTGAACACGGTCTGCGGGTAGTAGGCGCCGAGCGGCAGATAGGTCGGCTCCCGCATGAAATCGGCCTGGATCTCGCGGCAGATGCGCTTCTGCTCGGCCTCGTTCGGCGCGTCGAACCACTGCTGGCGCAGTTCCTCCAGCTTCGGCGCGTTGGGCCAGCCGAACCAGGCCTTGTCGCCGTTGCCGCGCAGGCCGAGATGGCTCGCCGGATCGAAGTTGTTGGTGCCGGTCAGGTTGGTGATGAAGGCGTTCCAGCCGCCCTGGGCGGGCGGGTCCTTCTTCGCGCGGCGCTGCACCACCGTGCCCCAGTCCGTCGACTGGAGGTCCAGCTTCATGCCCGCGCGGCGCAGCAGGTCGGCGACCACGAGGCCCGCCGCGTTCTGGTCCGGGTAGTCGGTCGCCACCAGCAGCGCCACGGCCTCGCCCTTGTAGCCGGCGGCGGCGAGGTCGCGCTTCACCTTGTCCATGTCGCGCGGGCTGGTGAGGACCTCCATTCCCGCGTCGTTGGCGAAGGGCGTGCCGGGGCTGAAGACGCCGACATCGTCCTTCCACATGCTGCGATCCTCCCCGGCGATGGCCATCATCACGTCGGTCTGGCTTACCCCGCCCAGCAGGGCGCGGCGGATCGCGGGATTGTCGAAGGGCGGGTGCAGCGTGTTGAAGCGCATGATGGCCATGTTGCCGGAGGGGTCCAGCATCGAGCTCTTCAGGCTGCGGTTGCCCTTCAGCAGCGGCATCAGGTCCGCCGTGGGCTGCTGCCACCAGTCGGCCTCGCCATTCATCATGGCATTGGCGGCGGTGGAGGCATCGGGGATGACCCGCCACTCGATCCGGTCGAAATGCGCACGCTTCGGCCCGGCGGTGAAGCTCGGCGTGCCGCCGGCACGCGGCACATAGCCATCGAAGCGCTCATAGACCGCGAGCGAGCCCGCGACATGCTCGCTCGCCTTGTAGCGGAAGGGGCCGCTACCGACCATCTCGTCCACGCGGACGAAGGGATCGGTCTTCGCCAGCCGTTCCGGCATGATCGCTGGCATCGAGGTGCCGGTCTTGCCCAGGGCGTTCGGCAGCAGCGGGAAGGGCTTCTTCAGCCGGAAGCGGAAGCGCCGGTCGTCGATCACCGAGAGATCGTCCGTCGCGGCCATCAGCGCGGCGGCGAAGGCATCGCGCGCGGCGATGCGGCGGATGCTGGTCACCGCATCGATGGCGCGTACCGGCTCCCCGTCGTGGAACCTCATCCCCTCGCGCAGCGTCAGGGTCCAGAGCCGGCCGTCATTCTCGACGACATGCCCCTCCACCATCTGCGGCTGCATCGCATAGCTCTCGTCCTGGCCGTAGAGCGTGTCGAAGACGAGGTAGCCGTGGTTGCGGGTGACGGTGGCGGTGGTCCACATCGGGTCCAGCACCGTCGCGTCGCTTTCGGGGATGAAGCGCAGCAACTTGTTTTCCGCGCCCAAGCCGAGTCGCGGCGCGGACAGCGCCCCGAAGGCGCCCAGCGCGGCGGTGGCGGAAAGGAACTGGCGTCGCTGCATGGCAAGGGAACTCCCGTTTTCCCGGAGCGCCCGTCAGGGGAATGGCATTTCCCCCTTGGGCGCGGCGGCGCCATGCTTCCCCTCCCGCCACGCAGGCCGCAAGGGGAATGCACGGTTCATGGCCCCGGCAGCCTCCTTGCGGGAAAGGAGGCTAGGGGCTGGCCGGCCGCTGCTTGGCCAGGACATAGCGGATCTTGCGGGCCAGGGCCTCCCGCGTATAGGGCTTGGACAGGAGCTCGACCCCCGGGTCCAGCCGGCCGCCATGGACAATGCCGTTCTCGGTGTAGCCGGAGGTGAAGAGCACGGCGATGCCGGGCAGCCTTTCCCGCGCCTTGCGCGCCAGTTCGGGGCTGCGCAGCGTCCCGGGCATGACGACGTCGGTGAAGAGCAGGTCCACGGCGACCCCGCTCTCGATCACGGTCAGGGCGCTGGCCGCGTCGCGCGCCGTCAGCACCTGGTAGCCCAGCTCATTCAGCATCTCGACCGCCGTGGCCCGGACGCTGTCGTCGTCCTCGACCACCAGCACGGTCTCGCAGCCCCCGGCGACGGGGCCGCTTTCCAGCGACACCGGCCGGTCCTCGCCCTGGTGCGCGCGGGGCAGGTAGAGCCGGACGACGGTGCCCTGGCCCGGCTCGCTGTAGATCTTCACGTGGCCGCCCGACTGCTTGACGAAGCCATGCACCATGGAGAGGCCGAGCCCGCTGCCCTTGCCGTCCGGCTTGGTGGAGAAGAAGGGCTCGAAGGCCTGCCGCACCACCTCCGGGGGCATGCCGCTGCCCGTATCGGTCACGGCGAGGAGCGCATACTGCCCGGGCGTGACGTCCGCGTGCAGGCGGGCATAGTCGGCATCGAGCATCGCGTTGCCGGCCTCGATGGTGATGCGGCCGCAGCCCGCCATTGCGTCCCGGGCATTGATGGCAAGGTTGAGCAGCGCGTTCTCGAGCTGCGTCGGGTCTATCAGGGTGTTCCACAGGCCGCCGGACACGACCGTCTCGATCTCGATCGCATCGCCCAGGCTGCGGCGCAGCATGTCCTCCATGCCGGCGATCAGCCGGCCGAGATTGACCACCTTCGGCTCCAGCGGCTGGCGCCGCCCGAAGGCGAGGAGCTGGGCGGCGAGCTTGGCGCCGCGCTGCACCCCGGCCATGGCGTTGGCGAGGCGGCGTTCCGCCTTCTCCCGCCCCGCGACATCCGTCGCCAGAAGCTGCAGGTTGCCCGAGACCACCTGGAGGAGGTTGTTGAAGTCGTGCGCCACCCCGCCGGTGAGCTTGCCGATCGCCTCCATCTTCTGCGCCTGCTGCAAGGCGAGCTCGGCCTGGCGGCGCTCGGCGATCTCGGTGACGACGCGCGCCTCCAGCGTCTCGTTGAGCTGCCGCAGCTGCTCCTCGGCTTCGCGCCGCTGCGCGATCTCGCGCTCCGCGGCCTGTAGCAGCCGGGCGTTGTCGATGGCCACCGCCGCCTGCCCGGCCAGGCTCACCAGGCTGGTCTCGCTGGCGGCGTCGAAGCGGCCGGGTTCGCGATGGCCGAAGAGCAGGGCGCCGATCGGTGCGCCGGTGCGGGAGCGGACCGGCACGGCGAGGTGGCTGCGCACCGGCAGGTGGCCCGGCGGCATGCCGGCATGCGACGCGTCGGGGCCATAGCGCGGGTCACGGGTCACGTCGTCGGAGCGGATCACCGTCCGGCCCGCGAAGTCCGGCGAGAAGAGAGGGGTGGCGCGCGGCATGGGGAAGCTGGCGAAGGCCGCGGCATCGGCCCCCGACAGGGCGTAGAGGCGGTAGTCCTGCCCCGTCTCGTCCTCGGCATTGTAGAAGAAGGCACCGAACTCCGCGCCGGTCAGCGAGATGCCCGCATCGACCGCGAGCTGGGTGAGGCGACCGACATCGAGCTCGCTGGTGATGGCGATCCCGGCGCGGTTCACCGTCGCCAGGGTTTCGGTCTGCTGCTGGAGCGCCTTCAGCGCCGCCTGTTCGCGCTGCCGGCCCAGGACCTGGTCGGTCACCTCCATGGCCGCGCAGACCAGGCCGGCGATCTGGCCGCTCTCGTCGCGCAGCGGGGTGTAGGAGAAGGTGAACCAGGTTTCCTCGCGCCGGCCCTGGCGCAGCATCGGGATCGGCAGCTCGCGGTAATACTGGGCGTCGCCCGAGAGGGTGCGGTCCACGATGGGGCCGAACTGCGGCCAGATATCGGCCCAGACGTCGGCAAAGGGCCGGCCGAGCGCCCAGGGATGCCGCTCCGCGAAGATCGGCGTATAGGCATCGTTGTAGAGAAAGGCGAGATCCGGCCCCCAGGCGACGAACTTCGGCTGGCGGGAGTTGAACACCATCTCGGCGATGGTCCGCAGGGAAGCCGGCCAGTCGGTGACCGGCCCCAGCCCGCTGGCCTCGAAACCCGGCTCCCGGACCAGCGCGCCGGTATCGCCGCCGCCGAACGGCCAAGGGTCTGCCTCTGTGGTGATCCTGCTCAGCATCGCTACTCGGTTCTGCGGCGGCCAGCCCCGGTCCGGCGCCGGGAAAGGCGAAGGACAGGACTCCTCCGGTACGGAAAGGGGTCAGGAAAACCCATGATGCCACTCCGGCGGCCCCTTCGCCAGACAGGTGCCGACAAGGCAACGAACAGGGGTGCCGGAGCGGCTGGAGGGTGGGATATTGCAGGACGGGGCCGGCCATGCAGCTTTCGCCCGTCTTGCCGGTTCCTCCGCCATGATGGGGTGCGGGGCGCCAGGGCCTGGTCCGGCCCCCTCCGCGCCCGCCTGCCAGAGGAGAGCTGCCATGAAGGCCGTCGGCTATCGCAGGAACCTGCCCGTCGCCCATGATGAATCCCTGATCGACCTGGATCTGCCCGTGCCGGAACCCGGACCGCACGACCTGCGCGTCGCGGTGAAGGCGGTCTCGGTCAATCCGGTGGACACCAAGCAGCGTGCCCGCGCGACGCCGCCCGAGGGCGGGGTCCAGGTGCTGGGCTACGACGCCGCCGGGGTGGTGGAGGCGGTCGGCGCCGGGGTCACGCTGTTCCGGCCGGGCGACGAGGTCTTCTATGCCGGCAGCATCGACCGCCCCGGCACGGACAGCGAGTTCCACCTGGTGGACGAGCGGATCGCCGGCCGCAAGCCGGCCAGCCTGTCCTTCACCGAGGCGGCCGCCCTGCCGCTGACCGCCATCACCGCCTGGGAGCTGCTCTTCGACCGCCTGGGCGTGCCCTATGGCGCCCTGACCGGCGGGCCCATGGCGGGCGGCGGAACGCTGCTGGTCATCAACGGCGCCGGGGGCGTGGGGTCCATCCTGACGCAACTCGCCCGCCGCCTGACCGGGCTGACCGTGGTGGCCACGGCCTCCCGCCCCGCCACCATCGAATGGTGCCGGAAGATGGGCGCGCATCACGTGATCGACCATCACCGCCCGCTGGACGAGGCGTTGCGCGAGGCGGGAATCGAACAGGCGGAGTATGTCGCCAGCCTTTCCGCCTCCGACCGGCACCAGGCCGCCGTGGCGAAGCTGATCGCGCCCCAGGGCAAGGTGGCGCTGATCGACGACCCGAAGAGCTACGACATCATGCCGTTCAAGCGGAAATGCGTCTCGGTCCACTGGGAGTTCATGTTCGCGCGCCCGGTCTTCCGGACGGCGGACATGATCGCCCAGCACCGGCTGCTGAACGCGGTCTCGGCGCTGGTGGACGAGGGCTTCCTGCGCAGCACGCTGCACGAGGAGGCGGGCACCATCAACGCCGCCAACCTGCGCCGCGTCCACGCCACGCTGGAAAGCGGGCGGGCCATCGGCAAGACGGTGCTGACGGGGTTCTGAGGGAAAGGGATTTCCCTCCGGAGAGTGGAACCGGCGGGCAGGGCGCCCGAGGCGGCGGTGCTCCGGGCGGGCTGCCTCAGCCCGCCTCGCGCTGCATGACCGAGACGGCATCCCGGCCGATCCCGAAGGCGGTCAGGTCGGACGCGATCATCAACGGGCCATCATAGCCGGTGCGGATGGCGGACTGGAGATCGGCCAGCGTCGCATTCCCGTTCAGCCCGACATGGTAGAGCGCAGCCAGGCGCGGCTTCGCCTCGCGGAAGGCGCGCGCCGCGTCGTCCGGCGAGGCGAGGTGGCTGTAGACCGCGCGATAGGCCGGGTCGCCCGCCAGCAGCGCTTCCGGGATCAGCGTGACGGGGTGGAGGAAGAGATCCGCACCCCGTCCCTGGCGCACGACCTCCTGGCTGTAGCGCGTGTCGCCGGCCAGGACCACGACGCGGCCGCGGTACTCGATGCGGTAGCCATAGGACGGCCTGACCATCTCGCCATGGTCGTTGTCGAAGGCAAGGACACGCAGCCCGTCCTGTTCGTGGACAAGGCCCGGCGCCACGTCACGGGCATCGATGCGGATGCCTTCCTCCGGATTGTGCTCGTCCGCGAGACGCGTGCCGATATCGGCGGCATAGGCCGCGCGGAGGCCCTTCGCCATCGTCTCGGTGCCCGGCGGTCCGTAGAGCAGGAGCGGCGCCGCGCGGCGGCCATAGGGCGGCCGCAGCCAACCGGTCAGCCAGAGATCCGGCAGGCCCGCCGTATGGTCGGAATGGTGGTGGGTCAGGAAATGCGCGTCGATGCTGCCCAGCGGGATGCGCAGTTGCCAGAGCCGGATCGTGCAGCCGCGCCCGAAGTCGAAAAGCAGGCGCCGGTGGCCGCATTCCACCAGCGTGGCATTGCCGAAGCGCTGGGCGGAAGGCATGGGCGTGCCGGAGCCGAGCACGGTGACACGGAACAGATCCTCCGTCACGGGCGCCGCCTCCGGCGCTCCCATGGCTTTCCCGCCTTGTGCCGTGACGAGGCCGCCGGCCATGCCGGCGAGAAGCAGCTTCCGACGTCGCACGATGCTCATGCCTCCTTCGGTCCGCGATCGTTGCGGGCGCCCATCAGCCGCGAGAGTTCCGCCGCCGCGCCCTTCACCCGCCGCTCCACCTCCGCGCGGAACGGTGCCGGGCCGAACTGCGCGGCGGGCCCGGCCAGGCTGAGGGCGGCGAGGGGCCTGCCTTCCTGCCCCAGCACCGGGGCGGCGCAGGAATCCACGCCGGGCTCATAGGCGGAGAAGCTCCAGGCGCAGCCGCGCACCGCGTCCTCGGCCAGCACGGCGTCCAGGGCCGCGTGCGTGGCCGGGGAGTGCGGCGTGGCGGTGGGCAGCGGGCCGGGGCCGAGGCGTGCCCGTCTTTCCGCCGGCGGCAGCGGCGCGAGCAGCACGCGGCCCGGCGTGGTCAGGTGCGCCGGCACGCGGCTGCCGATGCGGATATGGCTGACCAGCGGCGTGTCCGGCATCTCGCGGGCGAGGTAGAGCGCCTCGCCGCCGCTGAGCACGACGAGATAGGAGGAGAGGCCGGTTTCCGCCGCCAGCCGCGCCAGCACCGGCCGCGCCAGGGAAACCAGGTCGCGCGAGGCCAGGGCGGAGGCGGCGAGGCCCAGAAAGCGCAGGCCCAGGCGGTACTCGCCGCCCGGGGCCCGTTCCAGCACGCCCTCGTATTCCAGCGTGTCCAGCAGCCGGGCCAGCGTGGCACGGTTGATGCCGGTGCGCCGTGCGGCCTCGCTGAGATTCGCGGTTGGGCCGCCCTCCGCGATGTATTCCATCAGCCGGACGGCACGCTGCACCGGGGAGATCAGGTGCCCCGGTGCTTCCTCCGGCATCTCGGCCGGCATCAGGCCGCCGCCGCGGGCGGTGTGTCGAGCGGCACGTTCCAGGCGTCGTAGCCATAGACCCAGTCGGCATTGCCGCCGGCGCGCAGCCAGGCATTGCCGCGGGATGCCACCTGGATCTCGGCGGTGCGCGCCAGGCGCGCCCGCTCGTAGCGACGCAGGGCGGCGGGGATGTCGGCCATGCCTTCGTGCAGGCAGCGGGCCAGCACCACGGCATCCTCCACCGCCATGCCGGCGCCCTGCGCCATGAAGGGCATCATCGGGTGGCAGGCATCGCCGAGCAGCGTGACGCGGCCACGCGACCAGGACGGGAGCGGGTCGCGTTCGTAGAGCGCGGTCTTCAGCACGCTGTCGCAGGCCGCCAGCAGCGCCCGCGCCTCGGGGTGGTAGCCGGCATATTCAGCGCGCAGCTCCTCGACGCTGCCGGGCGTGGTCCAGGATTCCTCGCGCCAGCTTTCCTGCGGCGTGGTGGCGAAGATGAAGGTCTCCCGCCCCGCGCTGATCGGGAAGGTGACGATCTGGCTCGCGGCATTCGGCCCCCACCACTTGGTGAAGCGGTCGAGCCCCGGCAGGTCCAGCCTTTCCCGCGGGATCACGGCGCGATAGGCGACCACGCCGGTGAAGCGCGGCTGCTCCTCCCCGAACAGGGCGGCGCGCACCACGGAATGGATGCCGTCCGCGCCCACCAGCGCCGCGACGGTGGCCCGCGTGCCGTCGGCGAAGGCGAGATGCACGCCCGCCGCGTCCTGCGCGATCCTGGTGGCCCGTTGGCCGAGGCGGATGCACTCGGCGGGCAGCGCCTCCTCCAGCGCGCGCAGCAGGTCGGCGCGGTGCAGGGTGAGCTGCGGGGCGCCGTATTTCGCCTCCGCCTCGCCGGACATGGCCAGGACCGAGGTTTCCGTGCCCGTGTCCCAGTCGCGGCTGACGCGGTGCGTGGGGCGGGCGCCATGCTCGCGCAGGGCCGCGCCGATGCCGAGCCCGTCCAGGGCGCGCACGGCGTTGGGCGTCAGGTTGATGTCGGCGCCGACGCGGGAGAACCGGCGCGCCTGCTCGAAGACCAGGACCTCGCGCCCGGCGCGGTGCAGCGCGATGGCGGCAGCGAGGCCGCCGATGCCGCCGCCGATGATGCCGATGGGGGAACCGGGCATGTCCGCTCCTGTCCGGGATAAGACGGCTTGTCTTGGCCGCCGTTGTTCATATTTGAATGAATAGATCAGATATGTTCATCATGAGCGGCGCCGGGTCAAGCCTGTTTTCGTTTTGTGCATCTGCTAACAACATTGGCGGGTTGAGCGGAAAACGGGCGGAAAGCTTCCGGCGCATACCCCGGTTGAACGGAATTGCAGCGTGCGGCCGGATTGACAGGCCGGCGACACCACGCCCAAGCTCCACCCCAACAACGCCGGCCGGGATTTCCTGCCTCAGGAACCACGGGAAAAGGGCGGCCAAGCTTTCGGGAGCCTGACCAGTCGCCGGCGAAGCAACGGATGGGGATCCGTCATGTCTCGCTCGCGCGAAAACAGCCTCGGCCTGCCGCGCCGCCTCCTTCTCGGGGCGGGTGCCGCACTGCCTTTCGCCGTGACCGGCGCGCGGGCGCAGAACGTCCCGCCGCCGCCGCCCGCGCCACGTGGGCAGGTGGTGGTCGGCCTGTCGCAGGAACCCACCGTCTTCAACCCGCTGATGCCCGCCATCGAGGTGGACCAGGGCGTCTGGTGGAACCTCTTCGACCCGCTCTGGGGCGTCGATCCCGACGGCAACCTGACGCCGGCCCTGGCAAAGGAGGTGCCCTCGGTCGAGAATGGCGGCATCTCCAGGGATGGGCTGTCCTGGACGATCAGGCTGAAGGAGGGCGTCACCTGGCATGACGGCACGCCCTTCACCGCCGAGGACGTGAAGTTCACCATCGACCTTCTGAACAACCCGGCCTTCCGGGCCAGGACGCGACTGGGCGCCAATCTCGTCCGCGACATCACGATCAAGGGGCCGCACGAGATCTCCTGGCGCATGGAGAAGGCGTATTCGCCCTATCTCTCCCTGCTGGCCTGGACCTTCATCGTGCCGAAGCACCTGCTGGCCTCGGCTTCCGATCCCAACACCGCACCCTTCAGCAACGCGCCGGTCGGCACCGGCCCCTTCCGCTGGGGCGAACGCGTGCCGGGCGACCACCTGACCCTGTTGGCCAACACCAGGTACCATGGCACGGGCCCGTATCTGGAGCGGCTGGTCTTCAAGTACATCCCGGACCTGACGGTGCTCTACACCCAGTTCCGAACCGGGCAGATCGACCATGCCGGCACCCAGGGCATCCTCGCCAACTTCTACGAGGAGGCGAAGAAGCTGAAGGGCCTCGTGCTCTCGGTGAATCCCAGCCAACAGGTGGAGGCGATCGCGCCGAACCTGGAATTCCCCGCGCTGGCCGACAAGGCGGTGCGGCAGGCGCTGTATCACGGCATCAACAAGCAGGCGATTACCGACATCGTCTATTACGGTCTGCCGAAGCCTACGGAATCCTTCTATCCGCGCCAGTCCTGGGCCTACAACGCGGACCTGCCGGCGCATCGCTACGATCCCGCGGCCGCCAACAGGATCCTCGACGAGGCGGGCTGGAAGCGCGGCGCGCGCGGCATCCGCGAGAAGAACGGCGTACGGCTGGAGTTCAACTCCTCCACCACCGCCGGCAACCCGCTGCGCGAGCAGGTGCAGCAGCTCCTGGCACAGGACTGGCAGAATATCGGCGCCTCGATGAAGATCGCCAACATGCCGGCGGCGGTGATCTGGGGCGAGTTCTTCACCATGTCGAAGTACCAGTCGGTGCTGGTCTCCGCCACCTACCAGACTGGCAACGACCCGGACTGCGCCTATCGCTTCAGCAGCAAGGCCATCCCTGCCAAGGGCGGCGCCGGCTCCAACACCATGCAGTATTCCAACCCGGAGGTGGACCGGCTGCTGGAGGAAGCCACGGCGACCTTCGACCGCGAGGAACGCCGCGCCGCCTACCAGAAGGTGCAGGTCCTGGTGCGCGACGACCTGGCGATCCTGCCGATCTACCAGCCCGCGCCGGTGGAAGGACTCAAGGAGGGGCTGGTCGGCTACAAGCCGAACATCAACGTGCAGTCCAACTGCTGGAACATCGCGACCTGGTACTGGGCTCGCTGAGCGGTGGGGGCTGAGACGGGGCGCGGCGCCCGATGAGGCGCTACCTCACCCTTCGCCTGCTGCAGTCGCTGGTCCTGCTGCTGCTGGTCTCGATGATCGGCTTCGCCATCCTGCACCTGGCGCCCGGCGGGCCGATGTCGCAGTTCATGGCGGGCGGCGAGATGTCGCCGGAGGACATCGCCCGCGTCGAGCGCCAGCTCGGCCTCGACCGGCCCCTGCCGGTGCAGTACCTGGAATGGCTGGGGCGGATGCTGGTGGGCGACTGGGGCCGTTCCTACCGCGACCAGCAGCCGGTGCTCGCCGTGATCGGCTCGCATCTCGGCGCGACGCTGGAGCTGATGGTCACCTCCACCCTGATCGCCATGGTGCTGGGCTGCTGGCTCGGCGTGCTGAGCGCGATCCGGCGCTACTCCTTCTTCGACATGCTGGTGACGGTGGGCTCCATGGTGGCGCTCTCCATCCCGACCTTCTGGTTCGGGCTGGTGGTGATCTTCATCTTCTCGGTGCATCTCGACATCCTGCCGGCGGGCAACCGCTACACGATGGGCGACGGCTCCTTCCTGGATCAGCTGCACCACCTGATCGCGCCCTCCCTGGTGCTGGCCCTGGTCTCCACCGCGATCTGGAGCCGCTACATGCGCTCCTCCATGATCGACGTGCTGCACCAGGACTTCGTGCGCACCGCCCGGGCCAAGGGCATCCCGGAGCGGCGCATCCTGCTGCACCACACGGTGCGCAACGCGCTGCTGCCGATGATCACCGTGGCCGGGCTGCAGCTTCCGAACCTGCTGGGCGGGGCCCTGGTGACAGAGACGGTCTTCACCTGGCCGGGCATGGGGCGGCTCTTCCTCGATTCCATCAGCTACCGCGACTATCCGGTGGTGATGGGCATCCTGATGTTCACCGCGGTGCTGGTGCTGCTGGGCAGCCTGATGGCGGACCTGCTCTATGGCGTGGCCGATCCGCGCCTGCGGCTGAAATAGGCGGCTGCGCCATGCCCAGCGATGCCACGATTGCCCCCCTGGCCGCCGCCCCGGCCCGCCGCGCCGGCAACCCGGCGCTGCGCCGCTTCCTGCGGCACCGGCTGGCGCTGTTCGGCGCCGTCACCATCCTCGTCCTGGTGCTGCTCTGCGCCTTCGGGCCGCATCTGCTGCCCTATGACGACCTGTATATCGACCTGCGCGCCCGCTTCGCGCCGCCCTTCGCCGGGCCGCATGTCCTGGGCACCGACCAGCTCGGCCGCGACACGCTGGCGCGGCTGCTGATGGCGGGGCGCATCTCGCTCGCCGTCGGCTTCGCCGCCATGGCGCTGTCGATGCTGATCGGCATCAGCGTGGGCCTCGTCGCAGGCTTCTATGGCGGGGTGGTGGGGGCGGTGCTGATGCGCTTCGTCGATGCGATGCTCTGCTTTCCCAGCATCTTCCTGCTGCTGGCCCTGGCGGCCTTCGTGCAGCCGGATGTGGTGAGCATCATCGTCCTGATCGCGCTGACCGCCTGGATGGAAGTGGCGCGCATCGTGGAGGCACAGATCCGCGCGCTGCGGGAGCGCGACTTCGCCGTGGCGGCGGAGGCGAGCGGCGCGGGCGACACGCGGATCATGCTGCGGGAGCTTCTGCCCAACGCGCTGGCGCCGATCGTGGTCTCGGCCACGCTGAACGTGGCGCACGCGATCCTGGCGGAATCCTACATCAGCTTCCTCGGCTACGGTATCCAGCCGCCGACGCCGAGCTGGGGCAACATGCTCGACAACGCGCAGACCTATCTCGGCAGCGCCCCATGGCTCGCCATCATCCCCGGAGCGGTGATCGCGCTGACGGTGACCTGCTTCAACTTCCTGGGCGACGGGCTGCGCGATGCGCTGGACCCGCGGGCGGCGGGGCGGTGACCCGATCCGCCACCCTTCCCGCGCCGGAGACCGGCGCGGCGGCAGGCCCGGCGCCGGGAGCCATGCCGGCGGAGAACGTGCTGGAGGTGCGCGGGCTGAACGTCCGCTTCGGCGCGCTGCCGGCAGTGCAGGACGTATCCTTCGAGGTGCGCCGGGGTGAGACCCTGGCCCTGGTCGGCGAGTCCGGCTCGGGCAAGAGCGTCACCAGCCTGGCCCTGCTGCGCCTGACGCCGCCCGCCCCCGCCTGCCGGGTGGAGGGGCAGGTGCTGCTGCGCCGGAAGGACGGCAACACGGTGGATCTCCTCGCCCTGCGGGAGGAGGAGATGCGCGCGATGCGCACCGCGAAGGTCGCCATGGTCTTCCAGGAGCCGATGACCTCCTTCAACCCGGTGCACACGATCGGCGCGCAGATCGCGGAGGCGATCCGCTTCCATGAGGGGGTCGGCCGGCGCGCCGCCGAAGGGCGGGCGGCGGAGCTGCTGGACCTCGTCGGCATCCCCGATCCGAAGCGGCGCCTGTCCGCCTATCCGCACCAGCTTTCCGGCGGCATGCGGCAGCGGGCGATGATCGCCATGGCGCTGTCCTGCGGGCCGGAGCTGCTGATCGCCGACGAGCCGACCACGGCGCTGGACGTCACCATCCAGGCGCAGATCCTGGAACTCCTCGCCCGGCTGCAGAAGCAGACCGGCATGGCGATGATCTTCATCACCCACAATCTCGGCGTGGTGGCGGAGATCGCCGACCGGGTGATGGTGATGTATGCGGGCCGGGTGGTGGAGCAGGCGGAACTGCTGCCGCTCTTCCGGAGCCCACGCATGCCCTATACCGCCGGGCTGATGCGCTCCGTGCCGCGCCTCGACCTCGCGGGGCAGCGGCGCGAGCCGCTCTTCGCCATTCCCGGGCAGGTGCCGGACCCGCGCCACCCGCCGCCGGGCTGCGCCTTCGCCCCGCGCTGCGCGCATCACCGGCCCGACCCCTGCGACAGCGCGGTGCCGCCCCTGGAAGAGACCGGCGGCGGGCATCTCAGCCGCTGCTTCCGCTGGCGCGAGCTGTCCGGCGCCCTCGCGGCGCAGGGGGTATCGTGAGCGACGTGGCAGCACCTTCCGCGCCGGTGCTGGAGGTGCGGGGCCTCCACAAGCATTTCCCCGTGGGCGGAGGGCTCTTCGGCCGGGGACGGCAGCAGCTCCGCGCCATCGACGGGCTCTCCTTCTCGATCCACCCGGGAGAGATCCTGAGCCTCGTCGGCGAATCCGGCTCGGGCAAGAGCACGGTGGGCCGCACCGCGCTGCGCCTGCTGGAGCCCACCGAGGGCAGCATCCGCTTCAAGGGCGAGGACATCACCAACCTGTCGCGCGCCCGGCTGCGCCCGCTGCGGCGGCAGATGCAGCTGGTCTTCCAGGACCCCTATGCCTCGCTGAACCCGCGCATGACGGTGGAGCGGATCGTCGCCTCGCCGCTGGAGATCCACGGCATCGGCGAGACCCCGGCCGACCGCATGGAGAAGGTGGAGGAGGCGCTGCGCCTCGTCGGCCTGCTGCCGCAGCACGCGCAGCGCTATCCGCACGAGTTCTCCGGCGGACAGCGGCAGCGCGTCGGCCTGGCGCGCGCGCTGGTGACGCGGCCGGACTTCATCGTGGCGGACGAGCCGGTGAGCGCGCTCGACGTCTCCATCCAGGCGCAGGTGGTGAACCTGATGCTGGAGCTGCGCGACCGGCTGGGCCTGACCATGCTGGTCATCGCGCATGACCTCGCCGTGGTGGGACACATGTCCGACCGCGTGGCGGTGATGTATCTCGGCCGGCTGGTGGAGATCGCGGAAACACGTTCGCTCTTCGCCGCGCCGCGCCATCCCTATACCGAGGCGCTGCTTTCCGCCGCCCCGAACCCGGACCCGACGCGCCGCCGCAAGCGCATCGTGCTGACGGGCGACGTGCCGAGTCCGCTCGACCCGCCTTCCGGCTGTTCCTTCCGCACCCGCTGCCCCTATGCCCTCCCGGCCTGCGCGGCGGACCGGCCGCCGCTGCGCGCGGTCGCGCCCGGCCACCTCACCGCCTGCATCCGCGACGACCTCGACCTGCAGGCCGCCGGCTGAAGGCTTCCGCCCGTCTCTTCTGACCCAGGACAACACCGCTCATGTCGCCGCCCGTCGATCAAGTCCAGAGTGACCCGAAGCTGCCGGAAGCCGCCGATGTGGTGGTGATCGGCGGCGGCATCGCCGGCGTCTCGGCGGCCTGGCACCTTGCCGGGAAGGGGCATTCGGTCGCGCTGATCGAGAAGGGCGTGATCGCGGGCGAGCAGTCCAGCCGCAACTGGGGCTGGTGCCGGCAACAGAACCGCGACGAGCGCGAGCTGCCGCTGATCAAGTACAGCCTGGAGCTCTGGGGCCGGCTGAGCGAGGAGATCGGCGCCGATGTCAGCTTCCGCCGCACCGGGCTGGTCTACACCACGGACAAGCAGTCAGACCTGGACGAATGGGAGGAGTGGTCGAACCTCGCCCGCGAATACCAGGTGCACAGCCGGATGCTCACCGCCGAGGAAGCGAACGCGCTGACGCCGGGCTGCACGAAGAAGTGGATCGGCGGCGTGCATTCGCCCACCGACGGCCGTGCCGAGCCTTCCAAGGCGGCACCCGCCTTGGCCGAGGCGGCGCGGCGGCGGGGCGTCACCATCCACCAGGGCTGCGCCGCACGCGGGCTGGAGACCCAGGGCGGCCGCGTCTCGGCGGTGGTGACGGAAAAGGGCACGATCCGCACCCAGGCCGTGCTCCTCGCCGGCGGCGCCTGGTCCTCGATGTTCTGCCGTAGCCTGGGCATCGACCTGCCGCAGGCCGGGGCGCGCTCCACCGCCTTCTCCACCACCGAGGCGCCGGAAGTGACCGCGGGCGGGCTCTCCACCCCGGGCTTCGTCATCCGGCGGCGGCTGGATGGTGGCTACACCGTCTCCATCCGCGGGCGCGGGCTGGTGGAGCTGACGCCGCAGGGGCTGCGCTACGCCCGCAAGTTCTGGCCGGCCTTCCTCAAGCGGCGCGCGGGCGGCGTGAAGATCAGTGTCGGCCGCTCCTTTCTCGAAGGACCGGAGGCGCTGGGCCGCTGGAGCGCGGACAAGCCCACCCCCTTCGAGCGTATCCGCGTCTTCGACCCCGCGCCCGATACCGGCACGGTGGACGAGGCGCTGAAGCAGCTCGTGGAAGCCTATCCGGCCCTGGCCGGCATCCGCATGAAGAACGCCTGGGGCGGCTGGATCGACTTCATGCCCGATGCGGTGCCGGTGATCTCCCCGGTGGAGAAGCTGCCGGGGCTGACCCTCTCCACCGGCTTCAGCGGCCATGGCTTCGGCATCGGCCCGGGGGCCGGAAGGCTGGCTGCGGATCTGGTGGCGGGCGATGCGCCGATCGTCGATCCGACGCCCTTCCGCTATGTCCGCCTGATCGACGGCTCGCCCCTGCCGCCAGGGCCGATGTAACGCTCCTCGCCCGTCATGGGGGCGCCGTGGTTGGGGGCAAGGCGCCGCCTCGCCCCCAAACCCCCACTCCGCCAGGACCCTGCGGGCCCTGGACCCATTTTCGTTGGCGCTCTCTGTGGCCGGATCACGCCGGAGAGCATCGCTCTCCGGCGACTGCCAGTGCAGGTCGCGCGGACACGGCGTCTTTCTTCTTCCGGGGAGCCCCGCTGATCCACCTGCTCTCCGGGTTCAGACGGGAGACCAACCTTTCCACCCCGAGCCAATGAAAGGCGGGGTCCGGGGACATACCATGTCCCCGGCGGTGGGGGTTCCGGGGGCAGGCGGAGCCTCCCCCGGGGCTGGCCACAAGTGCGACGCCACAGCGTGTCGCCCCAGCGTGTCGCCCCAGGCGAAACCCGGCGGCCTACCGCAGGGTCGGGTCCAGCCGGTCGCGCAGCCAGTCGCCGATCAGGCTGACCGAGAGGGTGGTCAGCACGATCACGGCGGAGGGGGCGAGCAGGATCCAGGGGGCGCGGGTCAGGTACTCGCGCCCATAACCCACCATGTTGCCCAGCGAGGTCATCGGCGGCTGCACACCCAGGCCCAGGAAGGAGAGTCCGCTTTCCAGCAGGATGATCTCCGGGAAGGCCAGCGTCATCGACACGATCAGGGTCGAGGCGATGTTGGGCAGCACGTGGCGGCCATAGATGCGCCAGGGCGAGGCGCCGAGCTGGCGCACCGCCGCCGCGTAGCCCTGGGCGCCGGCGCTGATGGCGAGGCCCCGGGCGATGCGGGCATAGCGTTCCCAGCCGTTGAGGCCGAGCAGGCAGATGAAGAGCGGCAGGCTGTTGCCGAAGAAGGCCAGCACCGCCAGCGCCAGGATCAGAAAGGGCATGGCCGCCTGGAAATCCACCAGCGCCATCACCGCCTGTTCCACCAGCCCACGGAAATGCGCGGCCAGGAAGCCCAGCAGCGTGCCCAGCACCGCCGAGATGGCGGTGGCGCCGAAGGCGATCAGCAGGCTCATGCGGATCGAGGCGATGAGCCGGCTCAGCACGTCGCGGCCCAGCTCGTCCGTGCCCAGCGGATGCAGCCAGGTGCCCCCCAGCCCGACCGGCGGGGCGAGGCGCGACCGCAGGTCGAGCGCGGTGATGGGGAAGGGGCTGATCCAGTCCGCGGTGAAGGCCACCGTCAGCATCAGCACCACCCAGCCCAGGCCGAGCAGCACGGGCAGCGGGACGGGGACGCGCTTCGGTGCGGGCGGCGCCGTGATGGCCGGGGCGGAAGCGGGCGCGGCGGGGAGGGCGAGGTCGGACATGCGGCTCTGCCTCAATGCGCGCTGGCGGCGCCGACCCGCAGGCGCGGATCGAGGACGCCATAGAGCAGGTCCACGACGAGGTTCGCCGCCACCATGGTGGCGGCCACCAGCAGCAGGATGCACTGCACCACCGCCAGGTCCCGGTTCGCCACCGCCACCACCAGCAGGCGGCCGACGCCGGGCCAGGAGAAGACGCTTTCCACCACCACCGCGCCGGCCAGCAGGCTGCCCACCATGAAGCCCACGATGGTCACGGTGGGGATGGCGGCGTTGGGCAGCGCGTGGCGGCGCACGGCGGCGTGCCAGGGCACCCCCTTGGCGAGGGCGGTGCGCATGTAGGGCTGGCCCAGGACCTCCAGCATGGCGGAGCGGGTGAAGCGCGCCAGCACGGCGGCCCCGCCCATGCCCAGGGTGATCACCGGCAGGATGGCGTGCCGCCAGCTGTCCTGCCCGCCCGAAGGCAGCCAGCCGAGCTGCACCGCAAAGACCAGCACCAGCACCAGGCCCAGCACGAAGGAGGGCACGGTGAAGCCGGCGACGGCCAGGAACATCACGCCCCGGTCGATCCAGGAATTGCGGTGCAGGGCGGCATAGACGCCGGCCGGGATGCCGAGGCAGAGCTTGATCAGCAGGGCGGGGATGGTGAGGGCGAGCGTGGCCGGGACACGTTCCGCCACCAGTTCGATGGCGGAGCGGCCGTCGCGCATGGACTGCCCGAGATCGCCGTGCAGGATGGCGCCGAAATAGCGCAGGTACTGCACCCAGAGTGGGTCATCGAGGCCCCAGGCGCGGCGGAAGGCGGCGATGGCCTCGGGCGGCGCATCGGCGCTCATGATCAGCAGCGCCGGGTCGCCGGACAGGCGCAGCACGATGAAGGCGAAGCTGACCACCAGCAGCAGGGTCAGCAGCGCGCGCAACAGGCGGATGCCGAGGAAACGGAGCATTCAGGCGGCTTCCAGCACGGGTGTGTCCGACAGGCCGGTGCCGGCGGTCATGTCGCCCTGTGCCACGTGGCAGGCGACGAGGCGGCCGTCGCCGCGCAGCTTCAGCGCCGGCGATTCCCGGCGGCAGAGCGGGCCCGCCACGGGGCAGCGGGGATGGAAGGCGCAGCCGGTGGGCCGCGCCGCGGGATTGGGCGGATCGCCGCGGAGCACGATGCGGTGGCCGCTCCGCCCGGGCTGCGGGATGGCGGAGACCAGGGCGCGCGCATAGGGATGGGCGGGGTCGTGCAGCACCGCGTCGGGGTCGCCTTCCTCCACGATGCGGCCGAGATACATCACCGCCACCCGGCGGCTGACCTGGCGCACCGCGCGCAGGTCGTGGCTGACGAAGAGCATGGCGATCCCGGCGCGCTCCTGCACCTCGCAGAGCAGGTTCATCACCTGCGCCTGGATCGAGACGTCCAGCGCGCTGATCGGCTCGTCGCAGACCAGCAGGGCGGGGTCGGTGGCCAGGGCGCGGGCCAGCACGGCACGCTGCCGCTGCCCGCCGGACAGTTCGTGCGGGTAGCGCGCGCCCTGGTCGGGGCGCAGCCCTACGGCGCGCAGCAGCGCCTCGGTCCTCGCGGCGCGCTCCGAGGCGCCGCCGAGACCGTGGATCTCCAGCGGCTCGGCGATCTGCGCGGCGACGGTCAGCCGGCGGTCGAGCGCGCCCAGCGGGTCCTGGAACACCATCTGCATCCGGGCCCGCTGGCGGCGCCAGGCAGGGCTGCCCGGCGGCGGCATGGGCGTGCCCTCGAAGCGGACCTCGCCCTCGTCCGGGCTTTCCAGCCCCAGCACGAGGCGGCCGGTGGTGGACTTGCCGCAGCCGGATTCGCCCACCAGCCCGAGCGTCTCGCCCGGACGCAGTTCCAGCGACACGCCGTCCACGGCGCGGACCTCGGCGGCCCGGCCCAGGAAGCCGCGCCGCATGGCATAGCGGCGCACGAGGCCCTGGGCCTGCAGGAGAAGGCTCATGCCGACTGCATCTCCGACGAGCGCCGGATCGGCAGCGGCGGGATGCCGCGCGGCGGCACCGGGCGGAAGCAGGCGGCGCGGTGGCCGGGCTCCACCAGGGTCAGGCGCGGCAGGGCGGCGTCGCAGGCGGCCACGTGGCGGGGGCAGCGCGGGCCGAAGGGGCAGCCCGGAGGCATGGCCCAGGGCTCCGGCACGGCGCCGGGAATGGCGTTGAGCGGGCGGCGCGGCCCGTCGATCGGCGGCAGGGCGGCCAGCAGCCCGTCCGCGTAGGGATGCAGCGGGGCCTTGAGCAGGCGCTCCGTGGCGGCCTCCTCGATCACCCGCCCGGCATAGAGGACGCAGACGCGCTCGCAGGTTTCCCCCACCACGCCGAGGTCGTGGCTGATCAGCACCAGCGCCATGCCGGTGTCGCGGCGGATCTCCGCCAGCAGTTCCAGGATCTGCGCCTGGATGGTGACGTCCAGCGCGGTGGTCGGCTCGTCCGCCACCAGCAGCTCCGGCTGGCCGGCGAGCGCCATGGCGATCATCACGCGCTGGTTCTGCCCGCCCGACAGCTCGTGCGGATAGGCATCCAGCCGCCGCCGGGCGTCGGGCATGCCGACCCGGTCGAGCAGCCTTTCGGCCTCGGCCCGGGCAGCCCTGCCGGCCATGCCGCGATGCAGGGCCAGCACCTCGGTGATCTGCCGGCCGATCCGGTGGACCGGGTTCAGGCTGCTCGCCGGGTCCTGGAAGATCATGGCGACGCGGCCGCCGCGCACGCGGTCCAGCACCTCTGGCGCGGCGCCCAGGAGCTCCTGGCCATCGAGCCGCACGCTGCCGGTGACGCGCGCCTTGGGCGGCAGCAGCCCCAGGGCGGCCAGCCAGGTGACCGACTTGCCGCAGCCGGATTCACCCACCAGGGCCAGGGATTCGCCGCGCCCGATGGTGAGATCCACGCCGCGCAGGGCGGGCGTGCCGTCGAAGCTGACGGCGAGGTTGCGGATTTCGACGAGCGGCGCAGAGGACGGGAGCGTTTCGTTCGGCGGCATCAGGCGCCCCAGTTCCCGGCGCGGAAATCCATCACGAAGGCCTGGGCCGGCTTCCAGCGGATGTCGCGGCGCTTGCCGGTGAAGTTCGCGGTCTGGTGCAGCACCGTCCAGGCCGGGTCCTCACGCTCAGCGATCTCCAGCATGCGGGCCCAGGCGCGCCGGCGCTGCACCGCGTCGGTGGCGTTCTCCAGCACCGCGGAAAGATCGCCGAACTCCTCGTTGCGCCATTCGCCGCCGACCCAGGCCGAACCCTGCCGGCCGAAATTCGGCGGGGTCTGGGACACCGGATCGCCGAAGGAGGCGCCGTTGGACCAGTCGCGGATGGCGCGGTCCGGCCCCGGCTCGGTGATCTGGGACCAGTTCTCCCGCATCTCGATGCGCACGTTCACCCCGGCCTCGCGCCAGCCCTCGATTAGGATCTGCGCCGTCGAGGTCTGCGCGGTGTAGTAGTTGTTCAGCACGCGGTAGGGGATCGGCTCGCCGCGGTAGCGGGACTGCTTCAGCATGCGCCGGGCCTCGGCCAAGTCGTATTCCGGCACGGTCCAGTCGCGCACCAGCATGTCGCCGAAGAACTCGAACTGCAGGCCGGGCGGCACGCGGGTGCGGCCGGACCACAGCGCCTGCACGATGGCCTCGCGGTCGATCGCATGCGTCAGGGCGCGCCGGACCAGTGGATCGGCGAGCGCGGCATGGTGCTTGTCGAAGACCAGCATGCGGTGGTTGCCGATCAACCCGCCCACCACCTCGTGGCGCGGGCTGCGCTCGACCTCGGCGATCTGGTCGGGCGGGATGTCGCAGGCGAAATCCGCCTCGCCGGATCGCAGCATGGCGATGCGGGCGGCGACCTCCGGCACCTCCAGGAAACGGATGCGCGAAAGCGGCGGGCGACCGCCCCAGTAGTCGTCGAAGGCCTCCAGGACCAGATGGTGGTCCGGGCGGAACTCCACGACGCGGTAGGGGCCGGTGCCCACGGGCCGGCGCGACCATTGCGGCCAGTCCCCGACCGCCTCATAGGCGGCGGCGGAATGGATGGTGGCCAGGGAGCGGCTGAGCTTGCCCTCCAGCGTCACGTCGGGCGTGCGGTTGACGAAGCGCACCGTGCGGGCATCGACGATCTCCACCCGCTCGAAGCCGGGAAAGGAGCGGCGTGCCACGGCCACTGCCTCGGGCGGCGGGTTGCGCGGGCTGCCCTCGGCGCCCCACATGCGCGGGCCGAAGGAATGGACGACATCCTCCGCCGTCATCGGGCGCCCGTCGTGGAAGCGCACGCCCTCGCGCAGCGTGAGCTCCAGCCGCTGCGCGTCCAGGCGACGCCAGGAGGTGGCGAGCCCCGGACGCAGCGACAGGTCGCCGGTCCAGTCCGTGTCGATCAGCGGCTCGGCATAGGAGTAGAAGATCCGGCCGCCGACATTCGACTGCTCGCGCAGCATCTCCAGCGAGTTGCTGTTGCTGATCTTCTGCACCGCCACGGTGATGGCGGGGCGCGCGCCCTGGGCGATGGCGAGGCGCGGCAGGCAGAGCGCCGCGCCGGCCGAGGCCAGCGCAGCGCGACGGGTCAGGCCGGACATGGTCCCCTCAGGCCGTCCAGTTGTTGGCGCGGAACTCCATGGCGAAGGCCGGGGCGGCCTTCCACCGGATGTCCTTGCGCTTGGCGGTGAAGGTCGCGTTCTGGTGCAGCACCGTATAGGCCGGGTCCTCGCGCTCGGCGATCTCCAGCAGCCGGCGGAAGACCTGCTTGCGGCGGGGGCGGTCGGTGCTGGTCTCCAGCTCCACGCAGAGCCGGTTCAGCTCCTCGTTGCTGTACTCGCCCACCTGCTGCTGCTGCCCGTTCGGCCCGTGCTGCGCGACCAGCGAGGAGACCGGGTCGTTGAAGGGCGCGGAGTTGGACCAGTCGCGCACCGCACGGCCCGGGCTGCGCTCCAGGATCTGGGTCCAGTTCTCCTTCATCTCGATCTGGACGTTCAGGCCCACCTGGCTCCACATCTCCACCAGCACCTGCGCGGTCGGCGTCTGGTTGGTGTAGTAGTTGTTCAGCAGGCGGTAGGGGATCGGCTCGCCCTTGTAGCCCGCCTCCTTCAGCAGGCGCTTCGCCTCGGCCGGGTCGTATTTCGGCACCGACCAGTCGGCGATGAACATGTCGCCGTAATAGTCCCACTGCAGCCCGCGCGGCACCACGGTGCGGCCGCTCCAGAGGCTGTCCACGATCGCCTGGCGGTCGATCGCATGGGTGAAGGCGCGGCGGACGCGGGCGTCCCGCAGGGCGGGGAAGTTCTTGTCGAAGACGGTCAGGCGGTGGTTCAGGATGGTGCCGCCCTGCACCTCATAGGCCGCGTCGCTCTCGATGCCGGGGATCTGGTCGGGCGGGATGTCGCAGGCGAACTGCACCTCGCCGGAGCGCAGCGCGTTGATGCGGGCGGAGACCTCCGGCACCTCCAGGAAGCGGATCCGCTTCAGCGGCGGGCGGCCGCCCCAATAGGCATCGTGTGCCACCAGGGTCAGCGACTGGTCCGGCTTGAACTCGGCCACCATGTAGGGGCCGGTGGTGACGGGCTTGCGCGCCCAGTCGAACCAGCTCGGCGCCTCGACATAGGCGCGGCGGGAGATGATCTCGCTGCCGTAGCGGGCGAGACGGCCTTCCAGCGTCACGTCGGGCGAGGCGTTGTGGAAGCGGACGGTGTACCGGTCCACCACCTCGACACGCTCCAGCGCCGGCCAGGAGCGGCGCGCGACGGCGGGCACCTCGGCCGGCAGCTCGCGGCCCGCGCGGGTCGGGATGCCTTCGCCCTTCACCGCGATGGTGCGGCCCTGGGCCGTGGCCGGCGTGTCGCCGAACATGCGCTCGCGGCCGAAGGAGAAGGCCACGTCCTCGGCCGTCATCTCGTCGCCGTTGTGGAAGCGCACGCCGGGGCGCAGCTTCAGCTCCACAGCGCTGTCGCTCAGCCGCTTCCATTCCGTGGCCAGCAGCGGCACGGCGCGCAGCTCGCCCAGCCAGTCGCGGCCGATCAGCCCTTCCCAGATCGAGGAGAAGAAGATCCGCTCGCCGACATTGGACTGCTCGCGCAGCACCTCCAGCGTGTTGGAGTTGCTGATCTTCTGGACGGCGATGTCGATGCTGCGGCGCTGGTCCCCCTGTGCGATGGCGAAGCGCGGCAGGCCGGCCGCGCCGAGGCCGGCGGCCCCGAGCAGCGTGGAGCGGCGGGACAGGATCATCGGCTTCTCTCCTCCAGGCCCTGGGGCGTGGATCGGTAATGCGTCAGGGTGCGTTCGGCATGGCGCATGCGGTGCGACAGGGCGCGCTGCGCGTAATCCGCGACGATGGCCGCATGGGCCGGATCGTCGGCCAGGTTCACGAACTGGTTCGGGTCCTCCTCCAGGTTGAAGAGGAGGGGCGGGAGTGCCGCGAAATGCACGTATTTCCATTGCTCGTCCTGCACCACGCAGAGCGAGCAGTCATCCATGCCGAGGCCCAGCGGCGCCTCGGGATGCGAGTAGTACACGTCGCGGAAATCGTATTCGTAGAAGAGGTGCTCGCGCCAGTCGGCGGGGCGCCGGCCGTGCAGCAGCGGCAGCAGGGAGCGCCCGTCGCAGGCGCGCGGCACCTCGCCGCCCAGCCAGTCAATGATGCTGGGCAGCACATCCACACTCTCGGTGAAGGCGCTCTCGACGCGGCCGGCCTGTTCCGGCGCATCCGGGTCCACCACCACCAGGGGGATGCGGAAGCTCTCGTCGTGGAAGCCGATCTTGCCGAACAGGTAGTGGTCGCCGAGCTGCTCGCCATGGTCGGAGGTGAAGATGATCAGCGTGTTCTTCCACTGGTCCGTGGCGTCGAGATGGGCAAAGACCTCGCCCAGCGCCGCATCGACCTCGGAGATCAGCCCGGCATAGGTGGCGCGCATCTGGCGGATCTCCGACTCGGCCATCTCGTTCGCCGCGCCGCCGGCGCCATGGAAGAAGGAGCCCCGCTGCACGCCGTGCAGGTAGAAGTCGAGCAGCGGGTGCTGCGCCGCTTCCTCGCGCCAGTGCGGCATCCGCACCGGGGCGGGCATCTGCTCCGGCCGGTACATGCGGTTGAAGGGCTCGGGCGCGATGAAGGGCGGGTGCGGGCGCCAGTAGCCGAGATGCAGGAACCAGGGCTTCTCGCCGCGGCCCTTCAGGTAGGTGAGCGCGCGCTCGGTGAAATAGGCGGTGTCGGAAAGCTCGGTCGGGATGCGGCTGGGCCGGTCGGTGGCGCCGGGCACGTCGTCCACGCCTTCCGGCAGCCAGATGTCCTCGCGGTTCGGCGGCAGGGGATAGCCCTTCTGCGCCAGCCAGCCGAAATACCCGTCCATCGAGGGCTCGAAGGCGCCGACGCTGCGGAAGCCTTCCATCAGGTCGCCCAGCAGGGAGAAGCGCGGATCGTTGCGGCTGGTGCCGCGCGGGTCCGGCGTGGTGGTGGTGTAGCCGATCAGCGCCGGATCGTAGCCCACGCCGCGCAGCGCCTTGCCCAGGTTCATGTGGCGCGCGTCGAGCGGCACGGTGTTCTGCACCGCGCGGTGGTTCATCAGGTACAGGCCGGTCAGCAGGCTGGCGCGGGCCGGGCCGCAGGGGACGGCGGTGGTCACATGGTTGCGGAAGGTGACGCCCTCCCGGCACAGCCGGTCCAGGTTCGGCGTGCGCAGGAAATCGGCACCGAGCACGGGCATGAAATCCGCCCGCCACTGATCCACCACGATGAGGAGGACGTTACGCTGAGACGCCATGAGTCGATCCGAACGTGTTCGGTGGGCGGCTTAGTCGTTCTGCACGTCGCGGGCGTGATGCTTGGGTGACGATCGGATGACAATCCGATGGCCGGGTGAAACCTTCCGGCGGAGGCCGGGAAGGATCAGCGCTGCCTGAGCAGGCCGGCGCGGACCTCCGGCAGCAGGCTCTGCGGCCCGATGAAGGTGGCGAGCACGACGCGCGCGAAGGCCGGGTCGGTGATCCGGCCGATGAAGCGGCCATCGGTGAAGACGTCCATCCCGTCCCGGGTGAAGAGCAGGGAACCGCTCTCCCCCTTGTGCACGGCCGGAACGGCGTCGAGGAAGCGGGCCACGTCCTGCGGCTGCAGCCGGCAGGGGGCGCGGCAACTGGCGGCCAGCCCTTCCTCCCAGGACTTGCGGGCATCGGCGGCATCGATGTTCCGGGAGAAGACGAACTGGACGAGCTTCGCCTGGTCCGAGTCCAGGATCTGCGCGGCATCGGAGGAAGGCCGTTCCAGATACAGCGCGGCCACGTAGATATGCACATGCAGGATGGAATAGGTGCGGAGCGCGGTCCCGTTCAGCACCAGCCGGTGGCCGGCGACGGTCCGGGTGTCGGGAAAGGTCACCCCGTCCAGCGTCGCCGCCTCCACCCGCATCAGGCCCGCACAGAGAAACAGGGCAGGGAGGATCGCCAGCATTCGTCCAGGCATTGTCACGCTCCAGTCACAGGGCGTGACATTGCACATCCGGGGCGGCCTCGCGCCAGCCCGCCATCGGGGGGGAGGGCCATCACGATTTCCGGCAGGCCACCCGGCCTGCCGGAAAGGGTTCATTCCGCCAGCGCCACGGCACCGGCCGCCCGCCGCGCCTGCCGCCGGGCCATGGCGCTGGCGACCACGTAGAAGACGGGGGTGAAGAGCAGGCCGAAGCCGGTCACGCCCAGCATCCCGGCGAAGACCGCGGTGCCCAGGCTCTGCCGGATCTCCGCGCCCGCGCCCGTCGCCACGGCCAGCGGCAGCACGCCCAGGATGAAGGCCAGCGAGGTCATCAGGATCGGCCGCAGCCGGGTGTGCGCCGCGGCCTCGGCGGCCTGCCAGCGGCTCATGCCGTCGCGCTCGGCGGCGCGGGCGAATTCCACGATCAGGATGGCATTCTTGGCCGCCAGCCCGACCAGCACCACCAGCCCGACCTGCACCAGCACGTTGTTGTCCAGCCCGCGCCAGACCACGCCGAGCAGCGCCGCCAGCACCGACATCGGCGCGATCAGCACCACCGCCAGCGGCAGCAGCCAGCTCTCGTAGAGGGCGGCCAGCAGCAGGAAGACGAAGACCACGGCCAGCCCGAAGGCGAGTGGCGCGGTGTTGCCCTGGGTCGTCTCCTGCAGGGCGAGCTCCGTCCATTCGTAGGAGAAGCCGGCGGGCAGCGCCTCCTCCAGCGCCGACTGCATGGCGGCGATGGCCTGGCCGGTGGAAGCGCCGGGCGCGGGCGTGCCCTGGATCTCCGCCGCCGGATAGAGGTTGTAGCGCGGCACGCGATAGGCGGCGCTGTCGTCCTGGAAGCTCGCCAGCGCGCCGATCGGCACCATCTGCCCGTCGGCGTTGCGGGTGCGCAGCAGCGCCACGTCGCGCGGCGTGCGGCGCTGCGCCTCCTCGGCCTGGGCGGTGACGCGGTAGGTGCGGCCGAGGATGTTGAAGTCGTTCACGAAGGCCGAGCCGAGATAGACCGAGAGCGTTTCCGATACCTTGTCCAGCGGCACGCCCAGCATCTCCGCCTTGGTGCGGTCCACCTCGGCCCGCAGGGTGGGGGTGGCGGTGTTGAAGAGCGAGAAGGCGAAGCCGACCTCCGGCTTCTGCCGTGCCGCCGCCAGCACCGCCTGGGTGGCCTGTTCCAGCGCCCGCGGCCCGCGCCCGGCCCGGTCCTGCACATACAGCTTGAAGCCGCCGCCGGTGCCGATGCCGGGCACGGAGGGCGGCGGGATCACCAGCGCCAGGGCCTCCCGGTCCTGCGCCAGCTTCGCCTGCAACTGGCCGATGAGGGCGCCGTAGCTGACGCCCTCCTTCGCCCGTTCCTCGAAGGATTTCAGGCCGACGAAGATCACGCCCGTGTTCGGCGCGTTGGTGAAGGTGGCGCCGTCGAAGCCGGTGAAGGCGATGGCATGTTCCACCCCCGGCACGGACAGCACCGCCTCCGAGGCACGGCGGATCACCGCGTCGGTGCGCGACAGGGCGGCGCCGGGTGGAAGCTGGAAGGCGGCGATCAGGTAGCCGCGGTCGAGCGGCGGGATCAGACCGGTGGGTGTCATCCGCACCATCTGCCCCGTGGCCAGCAGCAGCCCGGCATAGAGCAGCAGCAGGATCACCGGCAGCCGCACCAGCCGCCGCGTCAGCCCGCCATAGCCCAGGGAGAGCGCGTCGAAGACCCTGTTGAAGCCCCGGAAGAACCAGCGGAAGGGCGCCCCGATCCAGGCGAGGCGCCCGCGCGGCGCCTCATGCGCGTGCGGGCGCAGCAGCAGCGCCGCCAGGGCCGGGGAAAGGGTGAGCGAGACCAGCGCCGAGAGCAGCGTCGCCACCGCGATGGTCACCGCGAACTGGCCGTAGAAGGCACCGGCGATGCCCGAGATGAAGGCGGTCGGCACGAAGACGGCGCAGAGCACCAGGGCGATGGCGACCAGCGCCATGCCCACCTCGTCCATGGTGCGGCGGGCGGCGTCGCGCGGCGTGGCGCCCTGCGCCAGGTGCCGCTCCACGTTCTCCACCACCACGATGGCGTCATCCACCACGATGCCGATGGCCAGGATCAGCCCGAACATCGACAGCGTGTTCAGCGACAGGCCCAGCGCCGCCATGGCGGCGAAGGTGCCGATGATGGAGACGGGGATCGCCAGAAGCGGGATCAGCGCCGCCCGCCAGGATTGCAGGAACAGCACCACCACCACGACAACCAGCAGCACCGCCTCGCCGAAGGTGTGCACCACCGCCTCCATCGACTGCTCGATGAAGTGCGTGGTGTCGTAGACCACGCCATAGGTGATGCCGGGCGGAAAGGAATGCGACAGCTCCTCCATGGTATGGCGCACCGCCTCGGCGGTTGCCAGCGCGTTGGAGCCGGGGCGCTGGTAGATCGGGATCGCCGTCGCCACCGCATTGTCCAGATAGGCGGAAACGGAATAGTCCTGGCTGCCGAGCTCCACCCGCGCGATGTCGCGCACCCGCACCGGGGCGCCGCGCGCATTGGTGGCGACCACGATCTCACCGAACTGCTCCGGCGTGGCGAGGCGCCCCAGCGCCTGGATGTTCAGCTCGAAGCCCGCGCCCGTCTCGCCCGTCGGCGGCTTGTTCAGCCCGCCCGCCGCGACCTGGAGGTTGGCGCGGCGCAGCGCCTCCACGACCTCCCCGGCGGTGAGCCCGCGCGCCGCCACCTTCGCCGGGTCGAGCCAGACGCGCATGGAATAGTCGCGCGCGCCGAAGACCTGCACGTCGCCGATCCCGTCCAGCCGCGCCAGCCGGTCGCGCACGTTCAGCGTGGCGTAGTTGGAGACGTACTGCTGGTCCCGCGACCCGTCCGGCGAATACATGTGCACGACCATCATCAGGTCGGGCGAGGCCTTGCGCACCACCAGCCCCAGCCGCCGCACCTCCTCCGGCAGGCGCGGCTCGGCGATGGCGACGCGGTTCTGCACCAGCACCTGCGCCGCATCCACGTCGGTGCCCTGGCGGAAGACCACGTTGATGGAGAGCCTGCCGTCGCCCGTGGACTGGGAGTTCAGGTAGAGCATCCCCTCCACGCCATTGACCTCCTGCTCGATCGGCGTGGCCACGGTCTCCGCCACCGTGGCGGCGGAGGCGCCGGGATAGTTCGCCGTGATCGTCACGGTGGGAGGCGCGATGTCGGGATACTCGCTGATCGGCAGGCGCAGCAGGGCGATGCCGCCGACCAGGGTGATGGCGATGGAGATCACCGCGGCGAAGACCGGCCGGTCGATGAAGAAGCGGGCGAAGCGCATGGCGCGGTTCCTGCGGCGTGGGTGGCGCTACCGCGCCTGCGTGAGTTGTGCGCTGGCGGGGCCGATGCGTCCGGCCTCGGCGGTGACGCGGCTGCCGGGGCGGGCGAGGTGCAGCCCCGCCACCACCACCCGGTCCTGCGGCGCCAGCCCGCTGCGGATCACCCGCAACCCATCCACCAGCGGGCCGAGCGAAACCGGCTTCGGCACCACCATGCCGTCCTGCGCCACGGTCAGAACCATGCGCTCGGCTTGGTCCGCCGCCACCGCGGCATCGGGCAGCAGCAGGGAGTCGGAGGCCCCGGTCCGCAGCCGCAGCCGGGCGAAGACGCCGGGCGTCAGGAACAGGTCCGGGTTCGCCAGCACCGCCCGGGCGCGCACCGTGCCGCTGCGCGGGTCCAGCGCCACGTCGGTGAAGTCCATGCGCCCCTGGCGATCCCAGCCTTCCTCGTCGGCGAGGCGGATCTCCACCGGGTTGCCCTGGCCCGCGCGGGCGGGCTGGTCGCTGGGCCGGGCGCCGCTGCGCGCCAGCCGGGCGAGGCGCAGGTAGTCGGCTTCCGGCGCGTCGAAGACGGCGTAGATCGGGTCGATCTGCAGGATCGTGGTCAGCAGCGTTTCGCCGGCCTGCACCAGGTTGCCCGCATCCACCCGGCGGTCGGAGATGCGGCCGCCGATCGGGGCGCGGATCTCGCTCCATTCCAGGTCGAGCTGCGCCTTGCGGAGCGCGGCCTGGGCGGCGTCGCGCTGCGCCACGGCCTCGGCCAGGGCGGCGCGGCGGGCATCGAGCTGTGCCATCGGGGCGATGCGGTTGCTGATCAGCGGCAGTGTGCGGTCCACCTCCTGCTGCGCCAGCACGGCCTGGGCCTGGGCGCGCGCCAGCTCGGCCCGGGCGCTGTCCACCGCGATCTCGAAGGGCCGCCGGTCGAGGGTGAAGAGCAGGTCGCCCTGCCGCACCACCTGTCCGTCGCGGAAATGCACCGCCTCCACCTGGCCCGAGACGCGGGCGCGGAGCTGGACGCGGGCGGAGGGTTCCAGCCGGGCGAGATGCTCGTCCCATTCGGTGATCTGCCGCCGCAGCGGCTGGGCCACGGTGACGGCGGGCGGGGCGGCGCCCGGCTGCTGTGCCAGTGCGGCTTGCGGGAGGAAGGGGGCCACCACCGCGAAGGTGAGGAGAAGGGCGGCCAGGGAGCCCTTGGGGGACTTGCGTTCGGGAGGGTGCATGACCTATCTCCTGGCCGGGTGATACCGACCGGTTCATCCCTATTGATACGGACCGGTCAGTCTCATTACAAGGGGTCGGGCCATCCGGAACCGCCGGACGGCACCGGCCCGGACTTGTTGTCGGAGCCCGGCGGCGGAGGCTCGGTTGTTCTCTCTCCACGCCGGCCCGGCCCGTTCGGGCGCAGAAGGAGGCAGGGAGAGACCCGTGAGCGAAGCCAGGACCGGCCAGGCCCCGGACAGGGAGCCCGGAAGGCAAGCCGCCGGGAAGGCGGGGCCATCGGACAAGCCCCCCGTGGCGCAGCGTGTCCGCGATGCGGCGCGCGAGCTGTTCTATCGCCAGGGCATCCATGCCACCGGCGTGGACGAGATCTGCCGGGCCGCCGGCACGACGAAGATGGGTCTCTACCGCGCCTATCCCTCCAAGGACGCGCTGATCGAGACGATCCTGCAGGAACGCTGCGATGCGCAGGAGAAGCTCGCCTGCATTACCGGGGATCGGAGCCTCTCCCCCCGCGAGCGGCTGCTCGCCTGCGTCAACATGGCGGCGGCGACGGTGCTGACCCCGGGCTTCCGCGGCTGCCCGCTGGGCCTCGCCATCGCGGAGTTCCCCGACCCGCACCACCCGGCGCGGCAGGTCGCGGACCACCACAAGCAGGCCATGCGCGAAACGCTGCGCTGCCTCTGCGCCGAGGCCGGAGCCCCTGCCACGCTGGGCGATTCCCTGCAACTGCTGATCGAGGGCGCCTTCGCCGTTGCCCCGGCCCTGGGCAACGAGGCAGCCTCCCGCGCGCTCGAAAGCTCCGCCCATACGCTGATCGAGGCCAGCCTGCCGGGCTGAGGGGGCGTTGCGCCTTGGGGAAGGTTCCACCTTCCCCAAACCCCATCCGCCAGGACACTGCGTGCCCTGGACCCGGTGAGTTGGTACTCGCTGATGCCGGATCGCGCCGGAGAGCCAGGCTCTCCGGCGGACTGCCGGTGCCGTCAGCGTGGAAACGGTGTCTTTCTTTCTCTCGGGAGCCCCGCCTCTCCACCTGTTCCCAGGGATCAACCCTCAGTCTGACGGCCAACACACGGCGCCAACGCAAGCCCGGGGTCCGGGGACCGGCTTCGGTCCCCGGCGGAGAGGGGGTCCGGCGGGAGAGGCAGCGCCTCTCCCCCGGGGCCGGCCAGAGGTGCAACCCCTGGCGGCGTGGCCACGAAAAAGGGGGAAGGGCCGAAGCCCTTTCCCCCCTTGGTCGCGGGTCCTATCCCCTGGGGCCTGGGCTCAGAGCCCGGCCTGGGAGACGAACTTGGTGTTCAGGTAGGATTCCAGCGCCTCGATGCCGCCTTCGGAGCCGTAGCCGCTGTCCTTGATGCCGCCGAAGGGCACTTCCGGCAGGGCGAGGCCCAGGTGGTTGATGGTCATCATGCCGGCCTCGACCTTGTCGCCCAGCGCCTGCGCCGTCTTGGCGGAGCGGGTGAAGGCGTAGGAGGCAAGGCCGAAGGGCAGGCGGTTGCCTTCCTCGACCGCCTCGTCGAAGTCGCGGAAGGGCACCATCAGCGCCAGCGGGCCGAAGGGCTCCTCGTTCATCGCCCGCATCTCGCGCGTCACGCCGGTCAGCACCGTGGGCTCGAAGAAATAGCCCTTGTTGCCGATGCGGTTGCCGCCGGTGCGGACCTCGGCGCCCTTCTGCCTGGCGTCGTTGATCAGCCCCTCGATGGACGGGATGCGGCGCTCATTGGCCAGCGGGCCCATGGTCACGCCTTCCTCCAGCCCGTTGCCCACCTTCGCCGCGGCGAGATGGCCGGAGAACTGCTCCACGAACTGGTCGAAGATCTTCTCCTGCACCAGGAAGCGCGTCGGCGAGACGCAGACCTGGCCCGCGTTGCGCAGCTTGGAGGTGGCGAGCGTCTTGGCCGCAAGGCCCACATCCGCGTCGTCGAAGACGAAGGCCGGGGCATGGCCGCCGAGCTCCATCGTCGCGCGCTTCATGTGCTGGCCGGCCAGGGCGGCAAGCTGCTTGCCCACCGGGGTGGAGCCGGTGAAGGTGATCTTGCGGATCACCGGGTGCGGGATGAGGTATTCCGAGATTTCCGCCGGCACGCCATAGACGAGGCCGATCACCCCATCCGGAATGCCCGCATCGGCGAAGGCGCGGATCAGCTCGGCCGGGGAGGCCGGGGTCTCCTCCGGCGCCTTGACGATGATCGAGCAGCCGGTGGCCAGCGCCGAGCAGAGCTTGCGCACGATCTGGTTGATCGGGAAGTTCCAGGGCGTGAAGGCGGCGACGGGGCCGACCGGCTCCTTGATCACCAGCTGGTACACGCCCTCGGCCCGGGCGGGGACGACGCGGCCATAGGTGCGGCGGCCTTCCTCGGCCAGCCAGTCGGCGGTGTCGGCGGCGCCCATCACCTCCATCTTCGCCTCGGCCAGCGGCTTGCCCTGCTCCAGCGTCATGATGCGGGCGATCTTGTCGGCCCGCTCGCGCAGCAGGTTCGCCGCCTTGCGGATCAGCTTGTAGCGCTCGAAGGCCGAGGTGGCGCGCCAGGTCCGGAAGCCCTTCGCCGCGGCCTCCAGCGCCTCGTCCAGGTCGGCACGGGACGCATAGGCCACGGTGCCGATCGTCTCCTCGGTGGCCGGGTTGATCACCGGCTCCGTGCGGCCGCCGGTCGCGGCGCGCCAGGTTCCGTTGATGAAGAGTTGGACGTCCGGATACATGTAGTCCTCCGTCGAAGTGGTCAGGGCCCAAATAGGACCGCATCGCCCCGGATTAACCCCCCATGCGGGCGGCGGGGCGCGATCCCCGGGGAAAAGGTCATACCTTCCCGGCACGGGAGAGCCTGTGGACCTCCCACCATCCGGGCCGCGCCGCAAGGGGGGGGCGGATCAGGCCGCCTGCTTGCGGGCCGCCGCCTTCCCCTCCGGCGGCACGTGGCGGTAGCGCTCCAGGCTGAGGTCGCTGCTGTCGATCTCCGGCGTGTGGCCGGAGACGAGATCGGCCAGCAGCCGCCCGGAGCCGCAGGCCATGGTCCAGCCCAGCGTGCCATGGCCGGTGTTGGTGAAGAGGTTGCCGAAGGGCGTGGCGCCCACGATCGGCGTGCCGTCCGGCGTCATCGGCCGCAGCCCGGTCCAGAAGCTGGCCTTGCTCAGGTCGCCGCCTTTGGGGAACAGGTCGTGCACCGAATGTTCCAGCGTGGCGCGGCGCGGCTGGCGCAGCGTCAGGCTGAACCCGGCCAGTTCCGCCGTGCCGCCGACGCGGATGCGTTCGCCCAGTCGGGTGATGGCGACCTTGTAGGTCTCGTCCATCACGGTGGAGACGGGCGCGCCGTCCGGATCGGTGATCGGCACGGTGATGGAATAGCCCTTCACCGGATAGACCGGCAGGTTCATCCCCAGCGGCCGCAGCAGCGCGGCGGAATAGCTGCCCAGCGCCACGACATAGCGGTCGGCGGTCAGCGTCCCGGCGGTGGTGACGGCGCCGGTGACGCGGCCGCCCTCGGTGGCCAGCCGCTGGATGGTGGTGCCATAGCGGTAGGTCACGCCCATGCCCTCGCAGATCTTCGCGAGCCGCTGGGTGAACTGGTGGACGTCGCCGGTTTCGTCCTGCGGCAGATAGAGGCCGCCCACCATCTTCTCGCGCACCAGGCCGAGGGCGGGCTCCTTGCTCACGCAGCCGGCGGCGTCCAGCACCTCGTAGGGAATGCCGTACTGGTCGAGCACGCCCGTGTCGTCCCCGACATGGTCGAGCTGCTTCTGCGTCCGGAAGACCTGCAAGGTGCCGCGCTGCCGGTCGTCATAGGTGATGCCCGTCTCGGCGCGCAGTGTGGTCAGGGATTCGCGGGCATATTCTGCGATGCGCACCATGCGGCTCTTGTTGAGGCGGTAGGCTTCCTCGTTGCAGTTGGCCAGCATCTGCGCCAGCCACCAGCCGAGCCGCGCGTCCGGGCGCGGCCAGATCACGAAGGGGCGGTAGCGCATCATCAGCCATTTCAGCGCCTTGACCGGGATGCCCGGCCCGGCCCAGGGCGAGGAATAGCCGTAGGAAAGCTGCCCGGCATTGGCAAAGGAGGTCTCCATCCCCGCCGCCGGCTGGCGGTCGACGACGGTGACCTCGTGGCCGGCCTTGGCGAGGTAATAGGCCGAGGCGGTGCCGACCACGCCGCTGCCGAGGATGAGAACCTTCATGACCGACCTGAACTCCTGACCGGCCCGAGGGGGCCTTGTTGATGCCGCCCATGCGGAGCGGGGCCGTTTCCTGCGGGGAATGGCCCGGGCGCGCCCGGGCGGAAACCCTCAGCCGCCGGCATAGCGGCGGTGGTAGCGCTGACCGAGGCCGGTCAGGATCTCGTAGGGGATGGTCCCGGCGGCCTCGGCCACCGCATCCAGATCGTGGTCCGGCCCGATCAGTTCCACCGTGTCGCCGGGATGCAGCGCATCCTCCGGCAGGGCGCTGGCATCGAGCACGATGCTGTCCATGGAGACGCGCCCCAGCATGGGCAGCGCCACGCCCCGCCACATGGCCCGGCCACGGTTGCTGGCGCTGCGCAGGAAGCCGTCGGCATAGCCCACCGCGATGGTGGCCAGCCGGCTCGGCGCCCGGGTGGTGAAGCTGTGGCCATAGCCCACGGCCGTGCCCGCCGGGACGCCGCGGGTCTGCACCACGCGCGCATCCAGCCGCAGCACCGGGCGCAGCGGGTTCTCCCCGCGTGGCAGCGGCGCCACGCCGTGCAGCGCCACGCCGGGGCGCACGAGGCCGCCATGCCAGGGGCTGCCGAGGAAGATGCCGGAGGAGGCGGCGAGGCTGGTCGGCAGCGCCGGCAGGCGCTGGCGCAGGCGGTTGAAGCATTCGAGCTGCGCCGCATTGGCCGGATGCCCCGGTTCGTCGGCGCAGGCGAGGTGGCTCATCACCCGGACGGGCTCCACCGCCGCCAGGTCGCGCCCATCCTGCACCAGCCGGTCCAGGTCGCCGGCGGAAAGGCCGAAGCGGGCCATGCCGGTGTCGATCTGCAGCCAGGCCGGCAGGCGCCGCCCCTCCGCCCGCGACAGGGTGGCCCAGCCCGCCACCTGCTCCAGGCTGTTCAGCACCGGGATCAGCCCATGCGCCAGCGCCTCCCGCTCGGTGCCATCGAACAGGCCGTGCATCACATGGACGCGCGCCTCCTCCGAGCCGGGGAGGCCGCGCAGGTCCTGGCGGAGGGCGATGCCCTCCTCCAGATGCGCCACGAAGAAGTCGCGGCAGCCCTCGGCCAGCAGGGCCGGGCCGACCAGCGCCGCCCCCAGCCCATAGGCATCGGCCTTCAGCACCGCGCCGCAGGCGGCGGGCGCCACGCGGTCGCGCAGCCAGCGCCAGTTGGCGCGGATCGCCCCCAGGTCGATGGTCAGGATGGCGCCGGCCGCTGGCCAGAGCCTTTCCCGGGCAGGGCTGTGCATGCCGCCTGTCTCCGAATCAGCGGAGGGAATGAAAGCAAGATTCTGGCCAGGAGAGGCCGGCATGTTCATGCGAAGAGTCGAAGATCCTGCGATCCGGTGCTAGGGATTCCGCAGAATCTGCACCGGCCTGAAATTTCCTGCCTCCATGCTCCTGGACAGCCTCGACGAGCGCATCATCCGCCTGCTCCGCGCGCAGGGGCGCATCAGCAATGCCGACCTGGCGGAGGCGGTGGGGCTTTCCCCCTCCGCCTGCCTGCGGCGGGTGCGGCAACTCGAATCGAACGGGGTGATCCGGGGCTATACCGCCATCCTCGACGACCGCCGCACCGGACGCGGCACGGTGGTGATCGTGCAGATCACGCTGGAACGGCAGACCGACGACTGTCTCGGCCGCTTCGAGCAGGCGGCGCGCAGGCATGCCGAGATCCGGGAGTGCTACCTGATGACGGGCGCCTCGGACTACCTGCTGCGCATCGTGGTGGAGGATGCGGCGGATTACGAGCGGCTGCACAAGGAGGTGCTGTCCCGTCTGCCCGGCGTGGCGCGCATCCAGTCGAACTTCACCATCCGCACGGTGATCCGCCCGGTCGACATGTGAGGGGGCGGATGCCACGCCCGGGAAAAGCGGGACAGACCCCCGGAACGGGAAGGCGTCTCCCCTGGATTCCCGGCCCGTCCCGTGGGAGGAAACAGGCATGGAAGATCCGGTTCTGGTGGAAGTCACGCGCGGTCCCGAGGTGGAATCGCGCCATGCGGGGGCCTTCGCGGTGGTGGATGCGGAGGGCGGGCTCGTCCTCTCCGCCGGCGATGTGGAGCGGCCCGTTTTCCCGCGCTCGGCGGTGAAGGTGATCCAGGCCCTGCCGCTGATCGAGAGCGGCGCGGCCGATCGCTTCGGCCTGACGGAAGCGGAGCTGGCGCTCGCCTGCGCCTCCCATTCCGGCGAGCCTCTGCATGCCGAGACCGCCGCCGCCATGCTGCGCAAGGCCGGGCAGGAGGCGGGCTGCCTGGAATGCGGCACGCACTGGCCCAGCAATGCCCAGGCGGCGCGGGACCTGGCGCGCTCCGGCGCCGAGGCGACGGCCCTGCACAACAACTGCTCCGGCAAGCATGCCGGCTTCGTCTGCACCGCCTGTGCCCTGGGGGTGGATGTGGCGGGCTATGTCCGCCCCGGACACCAGGTGCAGCAGGAGGTGAAGGCGGCGCTGGAGGACGTGACCGGTACCGCGCTGGACGCGGCGCGGCGTGGCACGGATGGCTGCTCCATCCCGACCTATGCCATCCCGCTCCGCGCCCTGGCCCATGGCTTCGCCCGGATCGGCACCGGCCACGGCTTCGGCCCGGCCCGCGCCGCGGCGGCGAAGCGGCTGCGCGCTGCGGTGGCGGCGAACCCCTTCCTGGTCGCGGGCACCAAGCGGGCCGATACGGTGATCATGCAGGCACTGGGCGAGCGCGCCTTCACCAAGGTCGGGGCCGAGGGCGTCTTCTGCGCCGCACTGCCGGAACAGGGCCTGGGCATCGCCATCAAGTGCGAAGACGGCGCTGGCCGCGCGGCGGAGGTGGTGCTGGCCTCCCTTCTGCTGCGCCTCCTCGACCCCGGGGAAGCCGATCGCGGCGTCCTTGCCCCGCTCGCCAGCCCGGTGCTGCGCAACTGGAACGGCATCGAGGTCGGCAGTCTGCGCCCGGCGGCGGCCCTGGCCTGATCCGGTCAAACGGCTTCCGCTGCACACCTGGCGTTGCTCTGTCTCCGGGGGAAAGGCGCTGCCTTTCCCCCGGACCCCCTATCCGCCAGGACCCTGCGGGCCCTGGACCCGATGAGTTGGCTCTCCCCGCGGCCGGATCGCGCCGGAGAGCATGGCTCTCCGGCGGACTGCCGGTGCCACGGGCGCGGACACGGTGTCCTTCTTTTCGGGAGCCCCGCGTCTCCACCTGCTCCCGGGGATCAGCCCGTCGCCAACCGGTCGCGCAGATGCGCCAGGAGCTGTGCCACCGCTTCCTCCGGCGTGCCGTCGTTGACGATGCGGAGTTCGGCCGGCGGTCCGTCCAGCGCCTGGGCGCGGCGCAGGCGCAGGGCGACATCGCCATCCTCCGCCCGGGACCGGCGGGCGAGGCGCTGCTCCAGCACCTCGGCGGGCGCGGTGATCTCCACCACGGTCACGGCGGGCAGCCGTTCCCGCGCCTGCGGCACCACGGCGCGCGAAACGTTGCAGAGCACCAGCTTCCCCGTTTGCGCGGCCATGGCCGTCTCCGCCGGGATGCCGTAGCAGAGGCCGTGCGCCCGCCAGGACAGGGCGAAGGCGCCCGCCGCCTCGGCACGGCGGAAGCCCGCCTCGTCCAGGCTGTCATGCGCCTCCCATTCCGAGGCGAGGCGCGTCACCACCCGCCGGGGGAAGAGCAGGCGCGGCTCCCCTTCCAGCGCGGCGCGGGCGCCCGCGATCACCGTGTCCTTGCCGGCGCCGCTCGGCCCGACCACCAGCACGAAGCCTCCCTGCATCTCAGGCGACCCGCCTTCCCTGGCGCCAGACCTGCCGCACCACCGGCACGCCGCCCGCCAGGGTGACATGCACCAGGTCGGCGCGCTGGCCGGGCGCGATCACGCCCCGGTCGTCCAGGCCGGTGGCCCGGGCCGGGTTGGCGGTGACCGTGGCGATGGCCTGCGGCAGGGTGATGCCCGGAACGCGCTCCGGCAGGTCGAAGGCCGCCAGCAGCAGGCTGCCCGGCACGTAGTCGGAGGACAGGATGTCCAGCAGCCCGTGCCGCGCCAGCTCCGCCGCCGCGACATTGCCGGAATGGGAGCCGCCGCGGATCAGGTTCGGCGCGCCCATCATCACCCGGATGCCGCGCGCATGGCTTTCCGCCGCCGCCTCGTGGGTGGTCGGGAACTCGGCGATGCCGACCCGTTCCTCCACCGATTGCGCCACATCCGCCAGGGTGGTGTCGTCATGGCTGGCGAGGGCGATGCCGTGCCGCCGTGCCAGCGCGACCAGGGGCGGCCGGTTCCGCGCCGCGCGCTCCGCACCGGTCTCCATGCGGAGGGCGGTCAGCGCCTTCAGCTCCTCGGTGGACTTGCCGGAACGGCGGGCATAGACGAAGTACTTCTCCAGGTCGCGGAACTGCCGCTGCCCGGGCGTGTGGTCCATCAGCGACAGCAGGTCCACCGGATAGCGTTCGCAGAAACGCTCCACCATCTCCACCACGTCCGGCGCCGGGATCTCGCAGCGCAGATGCGTGCGGTGCTCGGCGCGCAGCAGGTCGTCCTGCCGGGCCGCATCGATCGCCCCGGCGAGCTCGAAGAGCTCCCCGCCCAGCCCGCCGCCATCGATGTCGGAACCGGCGCGCAGGCTGTCGAAGACGGTGGTGATGCCCGAGGCCGCGATCTGCGCGTCATAGGCCAGCACGGCGCCCAGCGGATGCCAGCGCACCTTGGGGCGGGGGATGTAGTGCGTCTCCAGATGGTCTGTGTGCAGCTCCACCAGGCCCGGGATCAGCAGCGCGCCACGCAGGTCCACGCGCCGGCCCTCGCCGGCGGCGGGCAGCACGGCGCGCGGCACGTCGCCCTCGCCGATCGCGTCGATCCGGCCATCTTCCAGCCGCACCCAGCCGCGCTGCACGCGGTCGGGCAGCACGATCTCGGCATTCTCGATCAGGTCCACGGGTTCCAGCATCGTCGTTCCTGTCAGGCCGCGTCGGCTTGGGGTTGGGAAGCGGAGAAGCGCGTGACGTCCACCACGCGGCTCGCCACCGCGTCGCGTACGTCCTCGTCATGGAAGATGCCGATCATCGCCACCCCGGCGGCGGCTTTGCGTCGGATCATCTCCACCACCACGGCGCGGTTGCGCGCGTCCAGCGAGGCGGTGGGCTCGTCCAGCAGCAGCACCGGGCGCTCGGCGATCAGGCCACGCGCGATGTTCACGCGCTGCTGCTCGCCGCCGGAGAAGGTGGCGGGCGGCAGGTCCCAGAGCCGTTCCGGCAGGTTCAGCGCCGCCAGCATCTCCGCCGCGCGGCCGCTGGCGGTTTCCGCGTCGAGCCCGCCCTCGCGCCCGGCGGCGGCCACGATCTCGCGCGCGCCCACGCGGGGAATGACGCGCAGGAACTGCGAGACATAGCCCATGGTGGTCCGCCGCAGCGCCAGCACCCGGCGCGGCCCGGCGCTGGCGACATCCACCATCTCCCCCCCGTCGCGGATCAGGATGCGGCCCGTGTCGCAGCGGTAGTTGCCGTAGATCATCCGCAGCAGCGAGGACTTGCCCGCGCCCGAGGGGCCGCCGAGCACCACGCATTCCCCCGGATCGACCGAGAAGGACACGCCATCGACGACGCCGAGCCGGGTGCCGCCGCGCAGATGCAGGGTGAAGGTCTTGCCGACGCCGTCCAGCGTGACGAGAGGCCCGTTCATGGAGGGGTTCATGCCGCGAGCACCGAGGAGACGAGGAGTTGCGTGTAGGGCTCGGACGGATCGTCCAGCACCTGGTCGGTGAGCCCGCTCTCGATCACCCGCCCATGGCGCATCACCATGATCCGGTGCGACAGCAGCCGCGCCACGGCGAGGTCATGGGTGACGATGATCACCGCCAGCCCCAGCTCCGCCACCAGTCCGCGCACGAGGTCCAGCAGGCGCGCCTGCACCGAGACGTCGAGGCCGGAGGTCGGCTCGTCCATCAGCACGAGGCGCGGATGGGTGACGAGGTTGCGCGCGATCTGCAGCCGCTGCCGCATGCCGCCCGAGAAGGCGCGCGGCGTGTCGTCCATGCGGTCGGCGCCGATCTCGACGCGGCCCAGCCAGTCCTGCGCCGTGGCGCGGATGCGGCCATAGTGCCGCGCCCCCACCGCCATCAGCCGCTCCCCGACATTGCCGCCGGCGGAAACGGACATGCGCAGCCCCTGCGCCGCATCCTGGCGGATGAAGCCCCATTCGGTGCGCAGCAGCAGGCGCCGCTCGGCCTCGCCCAGCGCCAGGATGTCGCGCGCCTCGCCATCCTTGCCGCGATAGAGCACGCGGCCGCTGTCGGGCATCAGCTCGGTGGCGAGGCAGGAAAGCAGGGTGGACTTGCCGGAGCCGGATTCGCCGACCACCGCCAGCACCTCCCCGGGCTCCAGGTCGAAGCTGACATCGGCACAGCCGATGCGCGCGCCGTAGCGCTTGCTCAGGCTCTCAACGGAGAGAAGAGGCAGCCCGCTCATCGCGCATTCTCCTTCCGTGCGAAGGAGGGGGCCTCGCCCAGCATCGGGCCGCGATGCCCCGCCTCGCGCCGCTCCTCGCAGAAATCCGTGTCGGAGCAGACGAACATCCGGCCGCCCCGGTCGTCCAGCACCACCTCGTCCTGGTAGGTGCCGGTGGCGCCGCAGAGCGCGCAGGGCTGGCTGAACTTCTGGATGGTGAAGGGATGGTCCTCGAAATCCAGGCTCCGCACCTCGGTATGGGGCGGCACGGCATAGATCCGCCGCTCGCGCCCTGCGCCGAAGAGCTGCAACGCGGCGCAGTGGTCCATCTTCGGGTTGTCGAATTTCGGCGTCGGCGAGGGGTCCATCACGTAGCGCCCCGCCACCTCCACCGGATAGGCATAGGTCTTGGCGATATGGCCGTGCCGCGCGATGTCCTCGTAGAGCTTCACGTGCATCAGCCCGTATTCCGCCAGCGCGTGCATGCGCCGCGTTTCCGTCTCGCGCGGCTCCAGGAAGCGCAGCGGCTCCGGGATCGGCACCTGGTAGACGAGGATCTGCCCCTCGGTCAGCGGATGCTCGGGGATGCGGTGCCGCGTCTGGATCACCGTGGCCTCCGCCGTGCGGGTGGTGGTCTCGACGCCCGCCGTGCGCTCGAAGAACTTGCGGATGGACACGGCGTTGGTGGTGTCGTCCGAGCCCTGGTCGATCACCTTCAGCCGGTCCTCGGGCCCCAGCACCGCCGCCGTCACCTGCACGCCGCCCGTGCCCCAGCCATAGGGCATCGGCATCTCGCGCGAGGCGAAGGGCACTTGGTAGCCGGGGATGGCGATGGCCTTCAGGATGGCGCGGCGGATCATCCGCTTCGTGCCCTCGTCCAGATAGGCGAAGTTGTAGCCGGCCACGCCCGCGCCGGCCTGCTGCCCGGGGGTCATTCCAGCGCTCATTCCGCCGCCTCCTTCCGCGTCTCTCGCGCTGCTTCTTCCTGGGCGGCATGTTCCGCCCGCATCCGCCTCACCAGCTCCAGCTCCGCCTGGAAATCCACGTAGTGCGGCAGCTTCAGGTGCTCGACGAAGCCCGTCGCCTGCAGGTTGTCGCAATGGGAGAGGACGAATTCCTGGTCCTGCGCCGGGGCATTCACCTCCTCGCCCAGCTCCTCCGCCCGCAACGCCCGGTCCACCAGCGCCATGGCCATCGCCTTGCGCTCGCCCTGGCCGAAGGACAGGCCATAGCCGCGCGTGAACTGTGGCGGCGCCTGGGAGGAGCCCTTGAACTGCGTCACCATCTCGCATTCGGTGACCTCGACCTCGCCCAGCGGCACGGCGAAGCCCAGCTCCTCCGGCACGAACTCCACCTCCACCGTGCCGAAGCGGATCTCGCCGACGAAGGGGTGGTTGCGGCCATAGCCGCGCTGGGTGGAATAGCCGAGCGCCAGCACGAAGCCCTCGTCACCCCGCGCCAGGGCCTGGAGGCGGATGTCGCGCTCCGCCGGATAGGCCACCGGCGCCCGGGTCAGGTCGCCCACCTCGGCGCCGTTCTCCACCTCCGCCCCGGGCTCGCTCGGCTCGATCAGCCCCTCGCCGCCCAGCAGCGCCGTGACATGCGGCACCGGCTCGGCCGGATCGGCGGGCGCCTCGGCCGGGGCCGGCGGCTCCAGCCCCGCCGCCAGGGCGAAGTCGATCAGCCGGTGCGTGTAGTCGAAGGTCGGCCCCAGCACCTGCCCGCCCGGCAGGTCCTTGTAGGTGGCGGAAACCCGCCGCCGCACCGCCATCGCCGCGGTGTCGATCGCCTCGGCGGCGCCGAAGCGGGGCAGGGTGGTTCGCGCCGCCCGCACCAGGAAGACCGCCTCGATCAGGTCGCCCCGCGCCTGCTTCAGCGCCAGCGCGGCGAGGTCGGGGTCATAGAGCGAGCCCTCCGTCATCACCCGGTCCACCGCGAGCCGCATCTGCTCGCGGATCTGATCGACCCCGATCTCCGGCACGGCGCGGTCGCCGCGCCGCGCATCGGCCAGCAGCCGGTGCGCGTTCTCGATGGCGGCCTCGCCGCCCTTCACGGCCACATACATGCGTCAGGCCTCCGTCACGCGGGTGGAACGGGGCAGGCCCATCACCGCGCCCGGCAGGGCCAGCAGGTGATCCAGCCCGAGCGGGAACCGCTTCCGGTTCCGCTTCAGCCGCGCCACGAAGCCTTCCGGCAGGGGCGGCGTCACGCTGCGGCAGCCCTCGATCCCCGGCCCCTCCAGCAGCAGCAGCTTCCCGCCCTCCTGCCGCGGCAGGGCCAGCACCAGCGTGGTGGAGGCATCCGGATAGTCCGGCGTGCCCTGGGCGAAGCCCTCATGCGGCGGGCAGCGTGCCGGATCGGCGACCAGGGCGAAGGCGGCCTCCGCCGGGTCCTTCACGATCGGCGCCCCGGTGTGGAAGCGCAGGAACTCCGCCACCGCCGGCGCCCCGGCCAGCGGCGCGTCCAGCCAGAGCGGCGCATCCGCATCCGCCAGCGCCAGGGCGATCGCCGCCAGTTCCGGCGTCAGCGGCGCCGGAACTTCCGGCAGGTCGGCGAGGGGTTGCAGGCTGCCGGGGCGTGCCAGCGCCTCCATCACGCCGCGGAAGACCCGCTGCGCGTCGAGGACGGGATCGGCGAAGCCGGGCAGCAATCCGGTGACGACGTTCATCAATCCTCTCCGCGCACCATGGTGAAGAAATCCACGCGCGTCGCGGCCGCCTGTCGCGCCCGCCGCGCCCGCTCGGCCTCCCGTCGCGCGGCGACGGGCCGCAGCGCCGCCTCCACCGCCTGACGATGCGCCCGTGCCTGCCAGAGCGCGTCCAGCACCGCCGCCTGCCGCGCCCGCACCGCGTCCCGCCCCAGCAGATAGGAGAAGCCGGTCTCGCCGCCCTCGATCCGCACCGCGGCGCGCGTCACCGTCGCCTCGCCCAGGTTGAAGCGGCGCCCGTCGCCGCCGGTACGGCCCCGCACCATCACCAGCCCGGTCTCCGGCCGCCGCAGCTCCTGCACCGGCCCGGCATAGCCCACCGCCGCCAGCGCCGTGTCCAGCTCCGCCCCGGTCGCCGCGGCGCAGAGCGCCATCACCGCCTGGCGCGCCGCCGTGACGGGGGTGGCTGGCGCCCCGGCCCCCTCTCGTGTTTCGCTCTCTGCCGCCATTGCCCGGAAGCCCCTCTGCGAATATGTCTAGTAGTATAGACATCTCAACAAGACGAGCCAGTGACAATTCGATGATTCATCGCCCATGAACGAGCCCTTCCGCCGGGGCGACGGCATTGCCGCCTGGAAGCGCATCGCCGACGGTCTGGAGGCCGAGATCGCCGCCGGCTGCTTCCCGCGCGGCGCGCGCCTGCCCACCGAGGCCCAGCTCGCCACCCAGTACGGCGTGAACCGCCACACCGTCCGCCGCGCCCTTTCCGCGCTGGCCGAACGCGGCCTGGTCCGCGCCACCCAGGGCAGCGGCACCTTTGTGGAGGCCCCGCCGCTCCGCTATCCGATCGGGCCGCGCACCCGCTTCTCCGAGATCGCCACCGCCGCCGGGCGTGAGGCCTGGGGCCGGCTGCTTTCCGCCCGGGAGGTCATGGCCGACGCCGCCCTGGCCGAGGCGCTCGAACTGCCGCCGGGCAGTCCCATCCTGGAGCTCGTCACGCTGCACGAGGCCGACGGCGTGCCTATCTCCACCGGCCTCACCCGCCTGCCCCTGCCGCGCTTCGCCGGCTTCGCCGAGCGCTATGCCGGGACCGGCTCCATCACCCGCGCCTACGCCTCCTACGGCGTCACCGACTATCTCCGCCGTTCCACCCGCATCACCGCGCGCCCCGCCACGCCGGAAGAAGCCGAATCCCTCAGCCTCGCCCCCGGCCGCGTTGTCCTCGTCCTCGACAGCGTCAACACCGATGCCCAGGGCCGCCCCATCCAGGCCACCCACTCCCGCTTCGCCGCCGACCGCGTCGAACTGTCGGCGTGAAGGGAGGATCGGGCCGTTGGACCGGGAGGCTCTGCCTCCCGGACCCTCCGCTCAGGGGCACAGTGTGCCCCCGAGACCCCGCCATGAGCGCTCCGCGAGGAGGGGGTTGTTCCGCCGGTATGCCATCCGGCGACCGGTGTCCTGTCCCCCCTCCTCGCGGAGCGCTCACAGGGTTCCAAGGGACTAACGTCCCTTGGCGGGGTGTCCAGAGGGGCGGAGCCCCTCTGGCCCCGGCCCGATCATCCCCTTCAATGCCCCGATGGTGCGCCGGCGATGGCGGTGCGGAGGCGGCTGGAGAGGGCGTCGATGGCGGCGACCATGACGAGGATGAGGACGACGATCATCGAGACGGCCGGCCATTCCAGGGTGCGGATCATTTCCGAGAGCATGAGGCCGATGCCGCCCGCGCCGACGATGCCGATGATGGAGGAGGAGCGGGTATTGGATTCGAACATGTAGAGCACCTGACCGGCCAGGACGGGCAGAACCTGCGGCAGCACGCCGTAGCGGATGCCGTGCAACCGGTTGCCGCCGGTGGAGGCGATGCCTTCCGCCGCCTTGCGGTCCACCGCCTCGATCGCCTCGGAATAGAGCTTGCCGAAGGTGCCGATATCGGAGGTGACGATGGCCAGCACCCCGGCGAAGGGGCCGAGGCCCACCACGCTGATCCAGATCAGCGCCCAGATCAGCGCGTCCACGCCGCGGACGCCGTCCAGCGCGCGGCGCGACAGGAAGTGCACCACGCGGTTGATGGTGGTGTTGCGCGCCGCGAGGAAGCCCAGCGGGATGGCCAGGATGGAGGCGACCAGCGTGCCGAGGAAGGCGATGGCGAGCGTCTCGGCCAGGAGCTGCAGCATCTGCACGAAGCGCGCCCAGGAACCCGGGTCGGGCGGCAGCATCAGCGTCAGGAAGTGCAGCATCTGCCCCATCCCGGCGAAGACGCGCAGCGGCGAGAGCTCCAGGCGCCAGATGCTGACGGCGAGGAGCGCCAGCGCCGCGGCGGTGATCGCCAGCGCCTGGATGCGGGAGGGCGGCATGCGCCGGAACGCAAGCGGGTGGCGGGCGACGAGGCCGGGAAGGTCCGCCAGCGCGGCGTTGCGGATGGCGCCGCTCATGCCTTCTGCTCCAGTCCGATGAGGTGGTGGCGCAGGCGCTCGGTCAGCATGTCGATCACCATCACGGCCAGGATGATCAGCAGCAGGATGGCCGAGACGTCGTTGTAGTAGAACTTGCGGATCGCCTCGAGCAGGTCCTGCCCGATGCCGCCCGCACCGACGAAGCCCAGCACGGCGGCCTGCCGCACGTTGATCTCGAAGCGCAGCAGCGCATAGCTGGCGAAGTTCGGCAGCACCTGCGGCAGGGCGCCGAAGCGCACCGCGGTGAGCCAGCCGCCGCCGGTGGAGCGGATGCCCTCGACCGGCCTCATGTCGATGTTCTCCACCACCTCGGTGCACATCTTGCCCAGCGCGCCGGCGGTGTGGATGGCGATGGCCAGCACGCCCGGCAGCGCGCCGAGGCCGAAGGCGATCACGAAGATCAGGGCGAAGACGATGTCGGGGACGGTGCGGCAGAATTCCAGCAGCCGCCGCGCCGTGCCGCGCAGCCAGGGCTGGCGCACGAGATTGGCGCTGGACACGAAGCAGAGCGCGAAGCCGGCCAACGCGCCCAGCAGCGTGCCGACATAGGCCATCAGCATCGTGTCGAACAGCAGCAGGCCCCATTTGCGAAGGCCCCAGAACCACTCGCCCGGGCTGGTCCAGACGCGCGCACCCGTGGTACTGCCCTCCAGCGTGGTGATGCGGTCGAAATAGCCGAAGAAGGCGCCGATATGCCGCCCGAGCTGGCCAGGATCGACCTCCGCCACCCAGGCGGAGACGAAGGCGAGCGCGGCGACGACCAGCAGCGCGAGCAGGAGCTGCCGGCGCCCTGCCCTGCGGCTCTGTGCGTAGTCGCCCATCAGGCCCGCGAGGCGCGGCTCCGGCAGGCGGGGCAGGGCGATGCTCATGTCAGTGGGACCCGTTCAGACGCGATCCCGCCCCGCTGGCCATGCCGGCGGGGCGGGCTTCGCGGAAGTTCCGCCTCAGGCCTTGCGGCGGAGGCTGTCGACGAAGCGGTTCAGTTCGATGATCGGCTGGTAGGCGCTGTTGTCCACCGGCATCCAGGGGCCGGACTTGCCGTCGTAGATCTTGTCGAAGGCCGCCTTGTTCTCCTTCGGCATGGCCAGCGCGGCGGTGCGGATCGCCGTGCGCAGGTCCTCCGGCAGGCTGGTCAGGTAGGCCATCGGGGAGTTCACGATCTGGTCGGACTTGAAGATGATGCGGAAATCCTCCGCCTTCACCATGCCCTTGCGCGCCATGCGCAGCAGGTTGCTCTCCTGCTCGTCGTTCCACCAGTTGGCGCACATGTCCACCGTGCCCTGCTGGAGCGCGATGATCGCGTTCTCATGGCTGCCGGTATAGACGACCTTGTTGAAGAACTCGTCCGGCTTGATGCCCATCTTGTCGAGGGCGAAGCGCGGCACGTTGTTGCCGGAGGTGGAGTTCGGGTCCACCAGGCCGAGGTTCTTGCCCTTCAGGTCCTGCACCTTCTGATAAGGCGAGTCCTTCTTCACGTAGAAGACGGAGTAGTAGCCCTTGGTGCCGTCGAGGTTCGTCTCGATGGCGAAGGCCTCGATCTTCGCACCGGTCATCAGCGCGCGGGCGAAGGAGGAGGGGCCGTAGGAGGCGATATGGATGTTGCCGGAGCGCTGGCCCTCGATCACCGCCGCGTAGTCATTGGCGATGCGCAGCGTCACCTTGGTGCCGAGCTTCTTCGACATGTACTCGGTGAAGGGCGTCCAGCGGTCGATCACGCCCGAGGCGTTCTCCGCCGGGATGATCGCGAAGACCAGCTCCGGATAGGCCTTGGCCCAGGAGGCGGACTGGGCGCGGGCCAGCGAGGGCACCGCCAGCGGCGAGGCCAGCAGCGCGCCGGCGCCGAGCAGCATGCGACGGTTCAGCATGATCGGATGATCCTCAGGTCAGGGATGTCGTTCTACGCATAGGTCCGGGCCACCGTCTGCGGCGGCACCGGAGTTCCGAGGGCGGGGGATGCGGGCGCGGGTTCCGTTCCACCCATCACCTCGGCGGCCTCCAGCCCATAGAGGCGGCGCGCCTCGGCCTCGCCCAGTTCCTGCGGCCCGCCGTCGAAGACCAGCTTGCCGCCGGCCAGCCCCACCAGCCGGTCGCAGTAGCGGCGCGCCACGTCGAGCGAGTGCAGGTTGCAGAGCACGGTGATGCCATAGCCGCGGTTGATGCGCTGGAGCGTGTCCATCACGATCTGCGTGTTGCGTGGATCAAGCGAGGCGATCGGCTCGTCCGCCAGGATGATCTCGGGCTCCTGCACCAGGGCGCGGGCGATGGCCACGCGCTGCTGCTGCCCGCCCGAGAGCTGCCCGGCGCGCTGCGCGGCGAGGTCGGCGATGTCGAACTGCTCCAGCGCCGCCAGCGCCATGGCCCGGTCCTCCTCCGGCCAGAGGCCGAACAGGGCACGCGGCAGGGAGACCTTGTTCAGCCGCCCGGTCAGCACGTTGGTCAGCACGTCGAGCCGGGGGGCGAGGTTGAAGTGCTGGAACACCATGGCGCAGCGGGCCCGCCAGTCGCGCATCGCCCGGCCCTGCAACCCGCTCACCACCTGCCCGTTCCAAAGGATGCGGCCGCCGCTCGGCATCTCCAGCCCGTTGATCATCCGCAGCAGCGTGGACTTGCCGGCGCCGGAACGGCCGATCACCCCCACGAAGCTGCCGGGACGGATCTCCAGCGACAGCGCGTCCACGGCCGTCTTCGCGCCATATCGCCGGGACAATCCATCGATGGTGAGCATGCGCCGTCCCGTCCAACCTGTCGGCTGGGGCGGTTAGCGCAGGCGGGTGACGCGGCTGTTTCAAACCGATGATGGATTCGTGACAGAGCCTGGGCGGAATGGTTCACCCTGGCGGCTCGTGCGGGCCGGGGAAGAAGGCGGAGCCTTGTCCCCCGGAGGGCAGCTTGGCGTCGAAACCGTGAAGCGTGGACCGCGGCGGCGAGGGAGGCGGCTGTCCGTGTCGGCGTTCAGCCGCGCAGAAAATAGGTATAGCGGTAGACCTCAACGAGGCCGAGGCGGGCGTAGAGGTCCCGCGCGCCGGTGTTGGAGGGCGAGACCTGCAGCCAGGCGGTGGTCGCTCCCAGCCCCGCCGCCCAGGCCGCCCCGGCGGCGAGGACACGCTGCGCCAGGCCCCGACGGCGGAAGCGCGGGTCGGTCGCCACGTCGAAGATGCCGCAGAGCGCCGCATCCGCGACCACATGCGCGCAGGCCGCGGGCAGGCCATCCTCCCGCCGCAGCAGCCAGCGGCCGGGGCGGGCCAGCATGGCGCCGCCGCCGGCCTTTTCCGCGCGGCGTGCCTCGGTCTGGTATTCCGCCGTGGCCAGTACGGAAAGCCAGTCCTCCGCCGGGCTGTCCAGCAGCTCGACGCCCGCGCCAGCCGCCTCGGCCAGCGGGCGCAGCGGACCGGCCATCACGCAGGCGCCTTCATGTTCCACATAGCCGCGGGCCAGCAGCGCAGGCTTCAGCCCCGGCGGGTCGAGCGGCGTAGAGCGGAAGCGGACCGGCAGGCCCATCCGGGCGAAGTCGGCCTCCATCCGGTCCAGCCGCGCCTCCAGCCCGGGATCGGGCGAGGGGTCGAGCGAGCAGGCGGCGTTCGCCCGTCCCGTGCCGTTCAGGAAGCCGCGGAGCACGAAGCCGCCATCCCAGGCCAGGCGCGGCGCCGGAACGGCGGTCAGGGCGGCACGTTCCAGGGTCAGGACATCGGCGGAGGGGGGTTCGGCGGGCAAGGGGTCGGGCTCCGGGTGGCGGGTTTCTCCCGCCTCCCATGGCATGGCGGGGCTGGCAAGCGGGATGCCGGCCCGGAATTCCCCGTTTTTCCTGCAAAAACCGCGTTTTCCGATTGACGCCTGACGCAACTCACCTTATCTGTCCCATCGCTTCCCATAGGGGCGGCGGGCCTGCCGGCCTTCGCCGCTCTCCCTCCTCGCACATCGGGACATTGTCGGACGTGCCGCTTCTCGTAAGTCGGGCGCGCCGTTCTGGCAACACAGTCGTCCTGCCTTGGACCAATCCCTTGGTCCGCCGTGGGCCGGACGGCTCACCGGGAAGGGTCCCGCCCTCCCTGTCGATGACGGATACGTCCGCCGCATGCATCTTTCCGAACTGAAGGCCAAGAGCCCCGGCGACCTTCTCGCTTTCGCCGAGTCGCTTGAGATCGAGAACGCCTCCTCCCTGCGCAAGCAGGATATCATGTATGCCATTCTCAAGAACCTGGCCGAGAAAGACCAGGCGATCCACGGGGATGGCACGCTGGAGATCCTGCCCGACGGCTTCGGCTTCCTCCGCAGCCCGCAGGCCAACTTCCTGCCCGGGCCCGACGACATCTACGTCTCCCCCACGCAGGTGCGCCGCTTCGGCCTGCGCACCGGCGACACGGTGGAAGGCCAGATCCGGGCGCCGAAGGATGGCGAGCGCTACTTCGCCCTGCTGAAGGTCGAGGCGATCAACTTCGAGCCGCCCGAGGCGCTCAAGCACCGCATCAACTTCGACAACCTCACGCCGCTCTACCCGACCCGGCGCCTGCGGATGGAGAATGCCGAGTTGGAGGCCGCCCAGGCCAACAACAAGGGTCCCACCAAGGACAACACCCACCGGGTCATCGACCTTGTGGCGCCGATCGGCATGGGCCAGCGCGCCCTGATCGTGGCGCCGCCGCGCACCGGCAAGACGGTGATGCTGCAGAACATCGCCAAGTCGATCTCGGCCAACCATCCGGAAGTCTTCCTGATGGTGCTGCTGATCGACGAGCGTCCGGAGGAGGTCACCGACATGGCCCGCACCGTACGCGGCGAGGTCGTGGCCTCCACCTTCGACGAACCCGCCACCCGCCACGTGCAGGTGACGGAGATGGTGCTGGAGAAGGCGAAGCGCCTGGTCGAGCACAAGCGCGACGTGGTGATCCTGCTGGACTCCATCACCCGCCTGGGCCGTGCCTACAACTCCGTGGTGCCGTCCTCGGGCAAGGTGCTGACCGGCGGCGTGGACGCCAACGCCCTGCAGCGCCCGAAGCGCTTCTTCGGCGCCGCGCGCAACATCGAGGAAGGCGGCTCGCTGACCATCATCGCCACGGCGCTGATCGACACGGGTTCGCGCATGGACGAGGTGATCTTCGAGGAGTTCAAGGGCACCGGCAACTGCGAGATCGTGCTGGACCGCAAGCTCTCCGACAAGCGCGTCTTCCCGGCGATCGACATCACCAAGTCCGGCACCCGCAAGGAAGAGGTCCTGGTGGAGCGTTCCACCCTGTCCAAGATGTGGGTGCTGCGCCGCATCCTGAACCCGATGGGCACGCAGGACGCGATGGAGTTCCTTCTGGACAAGCTGAAGTACAGCAAGTCCAACCAGGATTTCTTCGACGCGATGAATACCTGACCGGCCCGTCCGGTCCCTTTCCGAGCCCCGCCCGGTCCGCCTGGCGGGGCTTCTCGTTTCTGCCTTCCGGTTCCTTCCGGGAAGGTCCTCTTCTCTCCGGTTCCTGCGTGACCGCACCATCCGGCGCGGGCGGAAGTGCACGGCTCCGGAAGATCAAGGAAGCGGCATTTTCCCTCTCCATCGACTTGCAGGCACGTTGGATCGGCAAGTTGCATGAATTCTGTTCAAGAATTCGGCGAAACAGGGTCCGCTCCGGCATTTAGCCAGCCGCCCAGGGCATTTTGTCCCTCAGGCCCCGGTTGATTCGGGTGCAGTCTCCCGGCCCATCGCAACGCAGGCCGGAACTCTCCTGCGTAGTCGAGGGGAAAGCGACGATGGACGAAGCCCTGGTGAAGCGCGTGGCGGAGGATATCCGCCTCTGGACGGGCGTCGAACTGCCCAACGAGACCGGCCGCCAGATGGCGTCGATGGACATCCCGAAGCTGACCGCCGATTTCGAGGCGCTGCGCGGCACGCTGCGCTTCGAGGACGAGCCCTCCTCCTTCGAGGCGGCGCTGCAAGGCTGCAAGGAAGGCGCGTGATGGACGCCGTGCCGATGGTCCCCCCGATGGTCACCACGGACGGCCTCGCCGGGCTGAGCCTCGCCGAGGCGGCGGATGCCTTCGCCAGGGGCGAGGTCACGGCCACCGCGCTGACCCGGGCCTGCCTGGACCGCATCGAGGCCCATGAGCCGGCGATCAACGCCACCACCTGGATCGAGCGCGAGGCCGCGCTGGAAGCTGCCGCCGCCGCCGACAAGGCGCGTGCCGCCGGCATCGCCCCCGGCCCGCTGGCCGGCGTGCCGATGGCGCACAAGGACATGTACTACAAGGCGGGCAAGCTCTCGACCTGCGGCTCCGCCATTCGCGGCGACTTCCGCCCGGACTACACCGCCACGGTGATCGAGCGGCTGGAAGGCGCCGGCGCCATCACCATGGGCGGCCTGAACATGGCGGAGTTCGCGCAGAACCCGACCGGCCATAACCGGCACTTCGGCGACTGCCTGAACCCCTGGAACGGCGACTACATCACCGGCGGCTCCTCCTCCGGCTCCGGTGCCGCCGTCTCCGCCCGCTTCGCCTTCATGGCGCTCGGCTCCGACACCGGCGGCTCGATCCGCCTACCGGCCTCGGCCTGCGGCGTGGTGGGCCTCAAGCCGACGCAGACCCGCGTCAGCCGCCATGGCGTGATGCCGCTCTCCTTCTCCTGCGACAATGTTGGCCCGCTGGTCCGCACCGTGCGCGACTGCGCCCGGGTGATGGGCGTCATCGCCGGCCATGATCCGAAGGACCCGACCAGCGCGAAGGAGGCCGTTCCCGACTACGAGGCCGCGCTGACCGGCGACCTGCGCGGCCAGCGCATCGGCGTGGCGGAAACCTGGTTCCTCGACGGCGCCGACCCGGACATCCTGGCGGCCTTCGATGCCGCGATCGAGGTGCTGCGCGGCCGCGGCGCCACCGTCACCCGCATCAGCCTGCCGGTGATGGAACAGGTGCTGACCTACGGCTCCGTCGTCAGCCGCAGCGAGGGCCCGGCCATCCACGCCAACTGGATGCGCGAGCGCCCTGGCGACTACGCCAACCACCTCAGCGGCCGCATGTTCCCGGGCTATGCCATCCCGGCCAGCTACTACATCGAGGCGCTGAGCCGGCGCGGCCCGGTGCTCAAGACCTTCTGCGACGAGGTCTTCTCGCAGGTGGACGTGCTCGCCATGCCCACCATCCCGCGCAAGATCCCGACGCGCGCGGAATGCCGCATCGACGGCGGCGACCCCGAGGCCATCCGCCGCTTCGGCCTGATCACGCAGAACACGCGGCCGATCAACTATCTCGGCCTGCCCGGGCTGAGCGTGCATTGCGGCTTCGACGACCGCGGCCTGCCCGTCGGCCTCCAGCTCGTCGGCCGCCCCTTCGCCGAGGCCCGCCTCATGACCGTCGGCGACGCCTACCAGCGCGACACCGACTGGCACAACCGCGTGCCGGCACTCGGCGCTGCATGATCATGCCGGGGCCAGAGGGGCTCTGCCCCCCTGGACACTCCGCCCAGGGACGGGCGAAGCAGTGCTTCGCCCCCATGGGAACCCCGTGAACGCTCCGCGAGGAGGGGTGATGGCCAGCCGGTCGCCAACTGGCGCAACGGCAGTCGAAGCCCCTCCTTGCGGAGCGCTCATGGCGGGGTCTCGGGGGGATAACATCCCCCTGAGCGGCCCCTCCTTCAGCAAAGGGTCCGGGAGGCAGAGCCTCCCGGTTCCCGGGCCGGATCATTCCGCCGCGAGCAGGGCCGGGGCGGTGGCGCCCCAGCTGGCGGTGGCCTTCTCGACGGCGCGGCCGACGCGGAGGAGCGTGGCCTCGTCGAAGGGGCGGCCGACGAGCTGTGCGGAAAGCGGCAGGCCGGAGGCGGAGAGGCCGGCCGGCATGGAGAGGGCGGGATTGCCCGTGACGTTGAAGGGCATGCTCTGGATCGGCCAGAACACAGGTCGGTCCGGCGGGCAATCGGCGAAGGCGGGGGCCGGGCCAAGGGCGCAGGCGGTGAGCAGCACGTCGTACGTCTTCAGCGCCTCGCGGTTCACCGCCAGGGAGAGTTCCCGGCGCAGGCGCTGGGCCTGGATATAGTCCGCGCTGCTGATCGCGGCGCCGGTGACGATGCGCATGAGGAAGAGTTCGCCGTAGTCCTCCGGTCGCTCCCGCAGGTCCTTCTCGTGGATGGCAAAGGCCTCGGCGGTCAGGATCACGCGGCCACAGGCGTTGAAGAGGGCGTAGTCGGGGAGCGTGACCTCCTCGACGATCGCGCCCGCCGCCTCCAGCGCCTGGCCGACGCGCTCGATCGCGTCATAGACCTCGGGCGAGAGCCCCTCGGCATCGCGGTAGAGGTTGCGCGGCATGCCGATGCGCAGGCCGGCAACGCCGTCCTCCAGCCCGCTGCGCAGATCGGCCTTCGGCTTGTCGGCGCTGGCGGGATCGAGCGGGTCGAAGCCGGCCAGCAACTCGGTGGTGATCGCCGCGTCCTCGACGCTGCGCGTCAGCGGTCCGCAATGGTCGAGCGTGTAGGAAAGCGGGAAGACGCCGCGCCGGCTGATCAGCCCGTAGGTCGGCTTGAGCCCCACCGTACCGCAATAGGCGGCGGGGCCGCGGATCGAGCCACCGGTGTCGGAGCCCATCGCCATGCGCACCATCCCGGCCGCGACGGCGGCGCCGGAGCCGGAGGAGGAACCGCCGGTGATATGGCCGGTGTTCCAGGGGTTGCGCGCGGGCGGAAAGGGGAGGTCGAAGCTCGGCCCGCCCATGGCGAATTCATGCGTCGCCAGCTTGCCCAGCAGCACGCCGCCGCCCGAGGCGAGCTTCGCCGCCACGACGCTGTCCCGTCCGGGAACGTTGTCGATCAGCAGCTTGGAATGGCAGGTCGTGCGGATGCCGGCGGTGTCGTAGATGTCCTTCAGCGCATAGGGGATGCCGTGCATCGGCCCATGATCGGTGCCGGCGGCGAGCTCGGCATCCGCGCGCGCCGCATCCTCCAGGGCACGCTCCTCCGTGACCAGCACGAAGGCGTGCAGGGCGCCATCGAGCTTCGCGATCCGGTCCAGCGCATGCCGCGTCAGGGTGGCGGAGGTGAGGCTGCCGTCGCGCAGCTTCGCCCCGGCTTCGGCGATGGAGAGGTCTTCCAGCTTCGCGTCGCTCACGGCGTCTGCTCCCGCGTGATGGTGTCCAGGACATAGACGCCCGCCGGCTCGGCGGCGGCGGTGCGCGGCTGGCGCAGGATCGGCATCATCTTCTGCAGGTCGCGATGGGTGGCGAGCACGCCGGCATAGCGTCCCGGCGGCAGGGTGATGCCGGCGCGCGAGAGCGCCATGTCCAGTTCGGGATCGGCTTCGGTCGTCATGGGGGGACTCCGGCAGGGGCCTGTCAGGCCAAGCGAGGAACGGCACGAGGTTACGTCCGCGCCACCGGTCTGTCGCGCCCAAAGAAACGGCAGACCTCAGCATCTTCCCAATGCCGGACAGAAACGAAAGCCGTTGTTCCGGCAGTGAAAGCGGCGTGCGGCCCGGGAACCGACGCGAGTCTGGCGCGTGCCGCGCCATGCCTGCCGGGAAGAGCGCCACCCCGCGTGACACGGGTCATGGTCCATCTCGTTCCGCCGGTGCGCGCCGCCGGACGGCCGCTTCGCGCGAGTTGTGGCATGGCGATTGCAGATGCCGGTCGGCAGAGCTTCCGATCCGTCCTGCCGGGACCAAGGAGAGAAGATGACGGTGCCATCCCTGCGCCTGGGTGCGACGCGGCTTTGTGCGACCTTGGGCCTGATGACCGCGCTGCTGGGCACCGCTGCGCCCGCATCGGCGGAAACTGTGCTGCGTGTGGCCATGACGGCGGGCGACATCCCGCTCACCGCCGGCATCCCGGACCAGGGCTTCGAGGGCTGGCGCTTCGTCGGCTACAACCTCTACGATTCCCTGATCCTCTGGGACCTGTCGAAGGGCGACAGGATCGCCGATATCAAGCCGGGCCTGGCCACCGAGTGGCATGTCGATCCGGGCAACAGCCGGCGCTGGATCTTCACCCTGCGCAAGGGCGTGAAGTTCCATGACGGCAGCGACTTCAACGCGAAGTCGGTGATCTGGAACTTCGAGCGCATGACCAAGGAAGGCGCGCCGCAGTTCAACGCGCAGCAGTTCGCCTTCGCCCGCAGCTACCTGACCAATTTCGCGGGTGTCGAGCAGATCGACGACTATACCGTCGCTTTCACCACCAAGCAGCCGGACAGCATCTTTCCCTACAACCTGTCCTTCCTGATGATGGTCAGCCCCGCGCGGTCGGAGGAGCTGAAGAACGACGCCAACGCCTTCGCCAAGAACCCCTCGGGCACGGGTCCCTACCGCTTCTCCCGCATGGTGCCGGGTGAGCGGCTGGAGATGGTGCCGAACAAGGACTACTGGGACAAGGCCCGCATCCCGAAGCAGGACCGTCTGGTGCTGCTGCCGATGCCGGAGGCCTCGACCCGCACCGCCTCGCTGCTTTCCGGCCAGGTGGACTGGATCGAGGCTCCGGCGCCCGACACCATCCCGCGCCTGAAATCCTCCGGGATGCAGGTAATCACCAACGCCTATCCGCACAACTGGGCCTACCAGCTCAACTTCGTGGACAAGCCCTTCAACGACATCCGGGTGCGGCAGGCGGCGAACTACGCGATCAACCGCGACGACATGGTGGAGATGCTGGGCGGCATCGCCCTGCCGGGCTACGCCACCGTGCCGCCCTCCACCGCCTACTACGGCAAGCCGGTGAAGTACGAGTACAACCCGGACAAGGCCAAGGCGCTGCTGAAGGAGGCGGGCTGCGTCCCCTGCAACGTCACCTTCGCCATCTCCACCTCCGGCTCCGGCCAGATGCAGCCGCTGCCGATGAACGAGCTGGTGAAGGCGCAGCTGGAGGAGGTCGGCTTCAAGGTCAACCTCCAGGTCATGGACTGGAACGCGCTGCTGCAGGTGGGCCGCGAGGGCGTGGACAAGCACCACGACATCAACGGCATCAACATCACCCGCGCGACGCAGGACCCGTTCAACGGGATGTTCCGCTTCATCATGAAGTCGCAGTGGTCGCCGGCGGGCAGCAACTGGGGGCATTTCGAGGACCCGCAGACCGACCAGCTGGTCGCGGAGGCCATGAACACCTTCGATGCGGAGAAGCGCCTGCCGATCCTGACCAGGATCCACGAGCGCATGAACGAGCAGGCCGTGATGATCTGGGTGGCGCATGACCTGAACCCGCGCGCCCTGTCGCCCAAGGTGAAGGGCTTCGTGCAGGCACAGAGCTGGTTCCAGGACCTGACGCAAGTCACCGTGCAGCCCTGATAGGGACAGCCCCATGCTGGTCTACGTCCAACGCCGTCTGCTGGCCGTCCTGCCGATCGCGCTGGGCGTGTCCATCATCTGCTTCCTGCTGGTCTATCTCGCACCCGGCGATCCGTTGCAGACCATGCTGCCGCCGGATGCGGATGCCGAGACGGTGGCGAAGCTGAAGCAGCTCTACGGCCTCGACCGGCCGCTGCCGGTCCAGTACCTCTCCTGGCTCGGCAACGTGCTGACCGGCGATCTCGGGCGCTCCATCGCCACGGGGCGTCCGGTGCTGGAGGAGATCCTGCGCTCCCTCGGCAACACCGTGCTGCTGTCCCTGCTCGCGGTGCTGATCGCCTTCCCGGTGGCCCTCGCGCTCGGCGCCATCGCCGGCTACCGCGCCGGAAGCTGGCTGGACCGCATGGTCACCGGCACCGCCATCCTCGGCGTCTCGGTGCCGAACTACTGGCTCGGCATCGTGCTCGTGATCCTCTTCTCGGTGGAGGCGCAGATCCTGCCCGCCTCCGGCATGGGGCCGGGCGGCTCCGCCTCGATCGGCCTGCACACCGTGCCCTTCATGATCCTGCCGGTGATCACCCTGTCGATGATCCCGGTCGGCATCATCGCCCGCACCGCGCGCTCCGCGATCACCGAGGTGATGGCGCAGGAATTCGTCACCACCCTGCGCGCCAACGGGCTGCCGGAAAGCAAGGCGATCCGCCACGTGCTCAAGAACGCCCTGCCGCCGATCCTGGCGGTGATGGGGCTGCAGTTCGGCGCGCTGATGGGCGGCTCGATCCTGGTGGAGACGGTCTTCGCCTGGCCGGGCACCGGCTTCCTGCTCAGCAAGGCCATCCTGACGCGCGACATCCCCGTGCTCCAGGGGACCATCCTGGTCCTGGCCATGATCTTCGTGGTGACCAACCTCGCCGTCGATCTGGTGCAGACCGCCATCGACCCCCGAATCAAGCGTGTCTGAGGAGAGCGGCGCCATGAGCAGCACCACCGCCGGCCGGGCCTCCGCCGCGGCCGTCCCGGACAGCATTGGCCTTCCCAGGGTCCGCGGCTACTGGGGCACCGTCGGCTACCGCCTGCGCTACGACTACGTGACCATCTTCTTCGGCCTGGTCCTGCTGGCGATCGTCCTGCTGGCCGTGGCGGCGCCCTGGCTGGCGCCCTTCGATCCCTACAAGGAAAGCATCGTCCGCCGCCTGAAGCCCCCCGGCTACATGGGCCATGCCCTGGGCACGGACGAACTGGGGCGCGACATGCTCTCCCGCCTCCTCTACGGCGGGCGGCTGACGCTGCTGATGGGCTTCGTCCCCGTGGCCATCGCCACCGCGGTTGGCGGCGGGCTGGGCGTGCTGGCCGGCCTCGCCGGCGGCCGCGTCAACACGCTGATCATGCGGGTGATGGACGTCTTCTACGCCTTCCCCTCCATCCTGCTCGCGGTCGCCATCTCGGGGGCCATGGGCGGCGGCATCGGCAACGCCTTCATCGCCCTGTCCCTCGTCTTCATCCCGCCGCTCTGCCGCATCGCGGAAAGCGCCACCACCCAGGTCCGCTCGCTGGATTTCGTGGATGCGGCGCGCGCCACCGGCGCCGGCATCCACCTCGTGCTCTGGCACCATGTGCTGGGCAACGTGCTCGGCCCGGTGCTGGTCTATGCCTCCGGCATGATCAGCGTCGGCATCCTGCTCGGCTCGGGACTCTCCTTCCTCGGCCTGGGCGTGAAGCCGCCGGAGCCTGACTGGGGCCTGATGCTGAACACGCTGCGCCAGTCGATCTACGTGAACCCGCTGGTCGCCGCCATGCCCGGCATCGCGATCTTCGTCACCTCGGTCAGCGTCAACATGGTCAGCGACGGGCTGCGCGCCGCCATGGATGTCCGGATCTGATGCGCATGAGCCAGACGAGCCTTTCCCCGGCCGCTTTCCACGACCCGCGCGACGTCGGCGGCCCGGCCCAGCCGCTGCTGGACGTGCGCAACCTGCAGAAGCACTTCCCGCTGCGCGGCGGCGCGCTGCAACGCGTCACCGGCCATGTCCGGGCGGTGGACGGCGTGTCCTTCCGCGTCATGAAGGGCGAGACGCTGGGCATCGTGGGCGAATCCGGCTGCGGCAAGTCCACCCTGGCACGGCTTCTCACCCGGCTGATCGTGCCCGACAGCGGCGACCAGATCTTCGATGGCGAGGAGGTCGCGGCCCCGCGCGGCATCTCGGTCGCCGCCATGCGCCGCCAGGTGCAGATGGTGTTCCAGGACTCCGCCTCCTCGCTGAATCCGCGCATGCCGATCCAGGGCTCCGTCGCCTTCGGTCCCATCGCCCATGGCGTGCCGAAGGGGGAGGCCCTGGCCCTGGCGCGGGAGCTGCTGCTGAAGGTCGGCCTGAACCCGGCCCTGTTCGGCCCGCGCTACCCGCACGAGCTTTCGGGCGGGCAGAAGCAGCGCGTGAACATCGCCCGCGCCCTGGCGCTGCGTCCGCGCATGGTGATCCTGGACGAAGCCGTCTCCGCCCTGGACAAGAGCGTCGAGGCACAGGTGCTGAACCTGCTGCGCACGCTGAAGCGGGAGCTGAGCCTCACCTACATCTTCATCAGCCACGACCTCAGCGTGGTGCGCTGGATCAGCGACCGCGTGCTGGTGATGTATCTGGGGCAGGTGGTGGAGATCGGCCCGGCCGAGGACATCTACCGCGCCCCGAAGCACCCCTACACGCGGGCGCTGCTGGCCTCCCATCCCTCCATGGACCCGGACCACCGGATGGAGGAGCCGCCGCTGACCGGCGATCCGCCCAACCCGATCAACCCGCCTTCCGGCTGCCGCTTCCGCACCCGCTGCCCCTTCGCCGAGGAGGTCTGCGCCGCGAGGATGCCGCAACTGGGCGACACCGACGCGCCCGGCGCGCATTGCGCCGCCTGCCACATCCAGGACCCGGGATCGGGGCACAGCCTGGCCGGGCGGGCGGATCTCGTCGCGGCACCGCTGGTGCATTGAGGGGAGGGGCGGGAATGAGCACGGCCGCACCGCTGGTCGAGGTCCAGGACCTCAATGTCCGCTTCGTGACGCGCGAGAGCAAGGTGCGCGCGGTCAACGGCGTCAGCTTCGCCATGGCGCCGGGCGAGGTGCTCTGCATGCTGGGCGAGAGCGGCTCCGGCAAGAGCGTCACCATGCGCGCCCTGATGCGCCTGCTGCCGCCGAAGCGCGCGGTGATCGACGGCAAGGTCCGCATCGCCGGCCAGGACGTGCTGGCGATGGGGGAGAGCGACCTGCGCCGCTTCCGCGGCGGCACCGTCTCCATGATCTTCCAGGAGCCGATGACCGCCTTCGACCCGGTGGCGCGGGTGGGCGACCAGATCGCCGAGGTCGTCGCCCTGCACAAGGGCGTCAGCCACAGGCAGGGCCTCGCCCGGGCGCTGGAGCTCTTCGACCTGGTGAAGATCCCCTCCGCCCAGCGCCGCCTTGACGCCTATCCCTTCGAGCTGTCCGGCGGCCTGCGCCAGCGCGCCATGATCGCCATGGCGCTGAGCTGCGAACCGAAGCTCCTGCTGGCCGACGAGCCCACCACCGCGCTGGACGCCACGGTGCAGATCCAGGTGCTGATCCTGCTGCGCCGCCTGCAGCAGGAGATGGGCATGTCGGTGATCTTCGTGACGCACGACCTGGGCGTCGCCGCCGAGATCGCCGACCGCGTGGCGGTGATGTATGCCGGACGCGTGGTGGAGACCGGCCCGGTGCGCGAGGTGCTGCGCGACCCGTTGCACCCCTATACCGCCGGCCTGCTCGCCTCCACCGTCCACAACCAGCCGCGCGACCGTGACCTGGAGACCATCCCCGGCGCCCCGCCCGACCTGCGCAACCTGCCGCCCGGCTGCAAGTTCGCCCCGCGCTGCTCCCTGGCCGCGGCGGAATGTCTGGACGGCGAGCCCTCCGCCCGCCATCCGGCCATCGGCCGCATGGCGCGCTGCGTGCGCGTGCCCGACGCCGTCCTCACCCCGGAATTCGCCTGACGCACAAGGGAGGGGCAGACTTCATGAACCAAACGCGGATTCCCGATTTCGTCCGCCAGCGCGTGCTGGCCAAGTTCGGCACCGAGCACCGCTTCGCTGATCTCGACCCGGCGCGCACCGCGCTGGTGGTGATCGACATGCAGAACGGCTATCTGGACCCCGGCCTGGCCCATGCCTTCGTGCCGGGCGGCACCGATATCGTGCCGAACATCAACCACCTCGCCGCCACGCTGCGCGCGGCCGGCGGCGCGGTGTACTGGGTGCAGAACGCCTCGGACGAGGAATCCCGCATCGCCTGGTCGGTGCTGGAGGAATCCGTCTCCGAGGCGCAGCGCGCCGCCCGCGTCCGGTCCATGACGCCGGGCAGCCCCGGCCATGCCTTCTGGCCGGGTCTCGACATCCGGGCGGAGGACATGGTCGTCCCGAAGTTCCGCTACAGCGCCTTCATCCCCGGCGCGGCGAAGGGCGGGCCGGATTTCGCCGCCCTGCTGCGCGAGCGCGGCATCGAGACGCTGCTGATCACCGGCACGCTGACCAATATCTGCTGCGAGACTTCCGCCCGCGACGCGATGATGCTGAACTTCCGCGTCATCATGGTCTCGGACGGCAATGCCGCCGTGACCGACGAGGAGCACAACGCGTCTCTCATGAACATCTACCTGACCTTCGGCGACGTGATGAGCACCGCGGAGATCGAGGCCGCGATCGCCCGCAAGGCGGAGGCCGCGGCATGAGCCGGCCGCGCGTCGTCTTCATCGGCACCGGGGGCACCATCTCCTCCCTCGGCAAGGGGCCGCTGGACACGGTGGACTACGGCTCCACCGGCAACATGATGGATGCCGAGGGCATCCTCGCCCGCTTCCCCGAGGTGCAGCTCGTCGCCGATGTCTTCCCGGTGCCGTTCAGCGCCGTGCCCAGCCCGAACATCCATTTCCCGGAATGGAAGGCGCTGGTCCTGCTCTGCGACAAGGTCGTGGCGGAGAATCCGGGCCTTGCCGGCATCGTCATCGGCCACGGCACCGCCTCGCTGGAGGAAACCGCCTACGCCCTCCACCTCGCCGCCAAGGTGCCGGTGCCGATCGTGGTCACCGGCTCGCAGCGCCCGGCCTCCGCCCTGTCCACCGATGCCGGGCTGAACCTGGTGAACGCGGTGCGGGTCGCCGCCGATCCCGGGGCGCGCGGCCTGGGCGTCATGGTCCTGCTGAACGACGAGATCCAGTGCGCGCGCGAGGTCACCAAGACCTCCACCGGCCGGATGCAGACCTTCCGCTCGCCCGATTTCGGCGTGCTGGGGCAGGCGGATGGCGACCGGGTGGTCTGGTACCGCAGGCCGCTGCGGCTCGGGGCGCCGGAGACGGTCTTCGACATCCGCCCCCTCGATTCCCTGCCGCGGGTGGATATCAGCTACGCCTATGCCGGCGCCGACGGCACGGCGGTGCGCGCCTTCCTGGCCGCCGGGGCGAAGGGCATCGTTTCCGCCGGCTTCGCCCCCGGCTTCTGCGGCCCGGGCGACCTGGAGCCGCTGAAGCAGGCGGTGAAGGACGGGGTGATCGTCATCCAGTGCAGCCGCGCCGGCTCCGGCCGCGTCTTCCCCAGCACCAAACTGAAGGAATACGGCTTCCTGACCGCCGACAACCTCAACCCGCAGAAGGCGCGCATCCTCCTCGCCATGGCGCTGACCGTGACGCAGGACCCCGCGGAAGTGGCGAGGATCTTCGCTACCTACTAACCCCGGGGTTGTGTCTTCCCGGCCTCGGCGGCTGGCCAATCCCTTGCTGCGGTTGAGAAAAGCGGTACGCGACAGGTATTTGCCATGCTAGGCTGAGGCAAGGTCTCAGCTTGGGTTCCCTGATGTCGCGTGCCGCCACCGATCGCTCATCCTCTCCGAACGGGCGCTTTTCCGGCGCCGCCCAGCGCTTCGCCTCGCCGGCCGTGCGGGCGGCGATCCGGCGGCGCGGCGGGGAGTTCGTGGGCGTGCTGCTCGGCCTCGCCGGCCTGGCCCTGGTCGTGGCGCTGATCTCCTACAACCCTGCCGACCCCTCCCTTTCCACCGCCACGACGCGCGCTCCCCGGAATCTCGCCGGGCTGGTCGGCGCCATGCTTTCCGACGTGCTGCTGCAGGGCTTCGGCTGGGCCGGCTGGCTGCCGGCGGCCTGCCTGCTCTGCTGGGCGCTGCGCCTGGGCACGCATCGCAGCCTGAAGCCCTTCGCCGGCCGCGTCGCGGCGATGCTCGCCGCCTTGCCGGTGCTCGCCTCCGCCGCCATCCTGGCCGGCCTGCCCGCCTGGGGCTCGGTGCCACCGGGCGGGGCGGTCGGGCCGCTGATGCGCGGTGCCGTGGACGGCGTCGCGCGCGGCTGGCTCGGCCCCTTCGGCGGCGTGGCCACCGGTGCGGCGACGGCGGTGCTGGGCCTGGTCTTCGGCTTCGTGGCCCTGGGCATCCCCCTCCTGTCCTGGCGCAGGGCGGGCATCAGCGCCGCGCGGGGCGGCGTGGCGGCCGCACGGGGCGGCGTCTCGCTCGGCGTGGAGATTTCCGAGCGCGCCGCGCGCCGCCGGGCCCGGATGGAGCGGAGCGGTTCCCGTGGCTTCGGGGAGATCCTCTCGCCCTTCCGCAACCTGGGTGGCCTGCTGTCGCGGCAGAGGCAGGCCTCGCCGGACCTGCAGCACCTGCTGAGCGCCGCCGATGACGCCGCCGCCCGCCGCCGCGCCGCCGCCGCCCGCCCCGGCCCGCGCATCCACCTGCCACCCGAGGACGCCCCCGCCCGGCAGGCGCCCCGCCCCGCCTGTTTCGAGCCGGAGGAAGAGGACGCGCCGGAGGAGGCGCCGAACCGCCCCCGCATCGCCATTCCCGGCCTGCGCGGGCGCCGCCCGGCGGAGGAGGTCGCGCCGCCCGTCCGCCGCATCGAGCCGCGCCTCGGCCGCGCGCCGGAGCCGGTGGTGGACGAGGACGAGGACGACCTGCCGCCGCCGCCGCCGCCCCGGACCGAGCGGGCCGCCCCGCCGCCCCGCCGCCCCGCGCCGCCGCCCCGGAACCTGCCGCCGGAACAGTTCGCCCTGCCGCCGCTCGATCTGCTGACCGAGGCGCCCCGCCGCCGCGACAACGGCCCGACCGAGGAGATGCTGCAGAACAACGCCCGCATGCTGGAAGGCGTGCTGGAGGATTACGGCGTGCGCGGCCGCATCGTGGAGGTGCGCCCCGGCCCCGTCGTCACGCTCTACGAGCTGGAGCCCGCCCCCGGCACCAAGTCCGCGCGCGTGATCGGCCTGGCCGACGACGTGGCGCGCAGCATGTCCGTCACCGCCGTCCGCATCGCCACGGTGCCCGGCCGCAACGTCATCGGCATCGAGATGCCGAACGCGAAGCGCGAGACGGTCTATCTGCGCGAACTGCTGGCCGACGAGGAATGGGGCCGGGCGCAGGGCCGCCTCAGCCTCGCCCTCGGCAAGGACATCGGTGGCGCCCCGGTGATCGCCGACCTCGCCACCATGCCGCACCTGCTGGTCGCCGGCACCACCGGCTCGGGCAAGTCGGTGGCGATCAACACCATGATCCTCAGCCTGCTCTACCGCTACGGGCCGGACGAGTGCCGCTTCATCATGATCGACCCGAAGATGCTGGAACTCTCGGTCTATGACCGCATCCCGCACCTCCTGGCCCCGGTGGTGACGGAAAGCCCCAAGGCGATCGGCGCGCTGAAATGGACGGTGCGGGAGATGGAGCGCCGCTACCGCGCCCTGTCGCAGCTCGGCGTGCGCAACATCGCCGGCTACAACAAGAAGGTCACCGCCGCCCGCGAGAAGGGCGAGCAGCTCACCCGCCGCGTGCAGACGGGCTTCGACCCCGACACGGGCAAGCCGGTCTTCGAGGACCAGCCCCTGGCGCTGGAGCCGCTGCCGATGATCGTCGTGGTCATCGACGAGATGGCCGACCTGATGGTGGTGGCGGGCAAGGAGATCGAGGCCTCGGTGCAGCGCCTCGCCCAGATGGCCCGCGCCGCCGGCATCCATGTCATCATGGCGACGCAGCGCCCCTCGGTGGACGTCATCACCGGCGTCATCAAGGCGAACTTCCCCGCCCGCATCTCCTTCCAGGTCTCCTCGAAGATCGACAGCCGCACCATCCTGGGCGAGCAGGGCGCCGAGCAGCTTCTCGGCCAGGGCGACATGCTGTTCATGGCCGGCGTCGGCCGCATGAACCGCGTCCACGGCCCCTTCGTCTCGGATGCCGAGGTCGAGGCCATCGTCGAGTACCTGCGCGAGCAGGGCGAGCCCTCCTATATCGAGGAAGTCACCGAGGTCGAGGATGACGAGGCCCCCACCGGCGGCCCCGGCGGCGGGGAGGGCGGCGAGCGCGGCCTCTTCGAGCAGGCGGTGGACCTCGTGACGCGGGAGGGCAAGGCCAGCACCTCCTTTGTCCAGCGCCATCTCTCCATCGGCTACAACCGCGCCGCCAAGCTCATCGAGCAGATGGAGAAGGAGGGCATCGTCGGCCCCGCCAACCATGTCGGCAAGCGCGAGGTGCTGGTGCGCGGGCAAGACGACTGACGCCGATCACCCAGGGCAGGGCATGGCCGGGGACCCGCCCCCGGCCATGCCCTGCCGCAAGGAGCGGAGGAACCCCGCCATGCGCCGATCCACACGCCGTGCCCTCCTGACCGCCAGCCTGCTGGCCGCCGTCCCTATCCTGCCCGTCATGGCGCAGACCGGCAGCGCCGTGCCCCGGCTGGAGCCCAGCCGCGACGTCGCGGTCACCTACCGGACCCTTGGCGGCAAGCCGGAGCCCGTCGAGGCGCAATGGCTGGCCTCCGAGCGCCTGCTGCGCCTGGAACTGCCGCGCCAGAACGGCTGGGGCGTGCTGGACCGCCGCAGCGGCCAAGCGCGGCTGGTGATGGACAAGATGCGCCTCGTCACCGAGCTTCCGGCCGAGGAGTTGCAGAAGATGGGCCTGCCCGCCGATTTCGGGCCCGGCACGCGCTTCACGCGCGAGGGGCAGGCGAAGGTCGCCGGCCTCTCCTGCACCAACTGGCGCTACGAGGAACGCGATGCCAGCGGCCGCGCCTGCCTGACGGCGGATGGCGTGCTGCTGCGCGCCGAGGGCCAGGTCCAGGGCCGCCAGGGCGGCATCGAGGCCACCAGCGTCACCTATGCCCGCCAGGACCCGGACCGCTTCCGCATCCCCGCGGGCTACCAGACCCTGCAACTGCCCCAGGGCCTGCCGCCTGGCCTCGCGCAGAACCTGCTGGGCGCCATTCCCGGCCTGAAGCGTTAGCCTGCCGGTCGCATCCGTCGCCACCGTCGCCCGCGCCAGCGGCGGGCGGGATCGGGCGGCGCCATCCCGGCCCTCGCCGCCTTATCCCTGCTCGCCCGCTCTGCGGTGGAGCGAGGGAGCGCCGCCCCTGGCTTCCCCGCGCAGGCGGGGAACAGACGGGCGAGAGGTAAGGAAGCCGCAAGATGTCCACCCCATGGCGCAACTCCGCCACCTTTCGCGTCAAGCGGGTGGACACGACAATTTTAAGTTGAAATCATTGCAGTTTCTCAGTATAGTATAAAACATCCAGCACGAAACACGTCACTCGGGTCGATCTGGATCCAGGTCCAGATGTGGATGTATTTGGCCCATGCCCGTCATTGCGATTGTCGATGATCAGAATACGAATCGGCAAGTCTTTACAATGCTGGCCAAGTCGGTCACGCGGGACACCACGGCGGAAGCCTTCGCCGACCCCAACACCGCCCTGGCCTGGATCGCGCACCACCGTCCCGACCTGATCATCACCGACTACCGCATGCCCGGCATGGATGGGGCCGACTTCACCCGCTCCGTCCGCGCCATCGCCGGCTGCGCCGCGACCCCCATCCTCGTCATCACCGCCTATGACGACCCGAATTTCCGCATCCGGGCGCTGGAGGCCGGGGCGACCGGCTTCCTGCAGACGCCGATCAAGCACGCGGAGTTCCAGAACCAGGTCCGCGACCTGCTGGACGCCGCGCGCCACCCCTTCCCGCCGGCGCCAGCCAACGACCAGATCCAGGGTGCCGCCAGGGCTCCGGGAGCGCCACCGCAAAGGGCCGACCTGCTGGCCCAGGTCATCGACACGATGCCCGTGCTGGTCCACACCGCCGATCCGGAAGGCTATTGCCGCTTCGCCAATGCCGCCTATGCGCGCCATGTCGGCCGCGGCGTGGAGCAGTGCGCAGGGCTGCCGATGAAGGAGCTCACCGCGCGCGACCAGATCGAGCGCGACGTGCTGTTCGACCGCCTGGTCTTCGAGCGCGGCGCGGCGCTGCCGAGCTACGAGGAGAACTTCATCGACCGGGACGGCGTGCTGCGCACCCAGCTCACCACCAAGTCGCCGCTCCGCAACAGCATCGGCGAGGTGGTGAACGTGCTCACCACCTCCCTCGACATCACCGACCAGAAGAGCGCGCAGCGCCACCTGCACCACCTGGCCCGCCACGACGTCCTGACCGACCTGCCCAACCGCTCCCTGCTGGCGCAGCGGATCGAGGAAGGGATCGAACGCGCCGCACGCTCCGGGCGCCTCTGCGCGCTGCACTTCCTCGACCTCGACCGCTTCAAGAACGTGAACGACTCGCTGGGCCACGACTTCGGCGACCAGCTGCTGATCACCGTCGCCCGCATCCTGCGCATGCATGTGGGGGAGCACGACACGGTGGCCCGCCTCGGCGGCGACGAGTTCGCCATCCTGCAGGAAGGCATCTCCGACCCCCGCGAGGCCGCGACGCTGGCAGATTCGGTCGGCCATGTCCTGGCGGAGCCGATCCAGGTGCGCGGGCACCGGGTCAACATCAGCGCCAGCATCGGCATCACCGTCTGCGGCCGCGATTCCTCGAACATCGACGAACTGCTGAAGAACGCCGACCTCGCCATGTACCAGGCGAAGGCCGAGGGGCGCCACGGCTACCGCTTCTTCCGCCCGGACCTGCGGCTCCGGCTGGAACAGGCGCAGTCGCTGGAGGCCGGGATCCGGGAAGGCGTCGCCAACGGCCAGTTCGTCCTGCACTACCAGCCGCAGGTCAGCCTGCATTCGGGCCAGGTGATCGGGCTGGAGGCCCTGCTGCGCTGGAACCGCCCCGGCCACGGCCTCTGCGCGCCCGCCGATTTCCTCAACGCCGCGGAAGACGGCGGGCTGATCGTGCTGCTGACCGAATGGGTGCTGAACGAGACCTGCACCCAGATCCGGCGCTGGGAGACGCAAGGCCTGCCGCCCCTGCGCGTCGCGATCAACGTCTCGCCCAACCAGTTCCGCCGGCAGGACGTGCACCGCATGGTGATGCAGGCCACCCAGGCCGCCGGCATCGACCCGTCGCGGCTGGAACTGGAACTGACCGAGGGCGTGGTGATGGACCGCAGCGCCAGCACCGCCCAGACCCTCGACGCGCTCCGCCGAGACGGCGTCAGCGTCGCGCTGGACGATTTCGGCACCGGCTTCTCCTGCCTGGACTACCTGCGCCACTTCCGGGTCAACCGGATCAAGATCGACCGCTCCTTCATCCAGAACCTGCCGCAGAAGCGCGAGGACGCCGCCATCGTATGCGCCATCATCGGCCTCGCGCGCGGCCTGGGCGTCACCACGGTGGCGGAAGGGGTGGAGAATCCGGAAATCCTCGACCGCCTGCGCCAGGAAGGCTGCGACGAGGCCCAGGGCTTCTACCTGGGCCGCCCCGTGCCGGCTGGCGAATGGGAAACCTGGTTCCGCCGCCTGCCCTCGTTGCGCCACCCCCTGCTCTGAGGGGCTTCCCCAAGGACAGCGCGACGCCAAAGCCGTGAAGCGCGGCCGGCGCCCCGATCAGCCGCGCAGGCGTTCCTCCAGCGGCGCCTTCTGCCGTTCCACCACTTCCGCCAGCGGGTCCTCGCCCTTCAGCCCGCGCAGTGTCGCGCCGGACATGTAGGCGGCGCGGCCGAGAAGCTGTGCCGCGACCGGCAGGGTGAGCAGCAGGAAGAGGATCGTCAGCACGCCGGTCGGCAGCTTCACGGCATCGCCCGCCAGCAGCGCGCCGACCAGCACCAGCATGGTGCCCAGCGTGCCGGCCTTGGTGCCGGCATGCATGCGCTGGAAGGCATCGGGCAGGCGCACCACGCCGATGGCGGCGATGCAGAGGAAGGCCGTGCCCAGGATCATCAGGATGGCGGCGATCATCGCTGGCTTCCCTTGCGTTCCAGGAAGGCGGCGAAGGCGCAGGTGGCGACGAAGTTCACCAGCGCGATCACCAGCCCGACATCGAGGAAGGCGCTGCGCCCGGTGGCCAGGGCCGTCATGGCGGCAAAGGCCACGGCGACGGCGGTGAGCATGTCCAGCGCCACGAAACGGTCGGCGAAGCCCGGTCCCGCGATCATGCGATAGGCAGCGAGGCCCAGCGGCAGCACCAGGACGAAAGCCAGCAGCCCGGCGAGGGTCTCGATCCCGTCCATGCTCATCGTCCCCCCTCCATCATCAGGATCCAGCGTTCGTAGAGCCGCTTGAACTGCGCGATGACCTCCTCGTCCCTCCGCGCGTCCAGCACATGCACGTAGAAGCGCCGTAGGTCGTCCGAGACGTGCAGGCAGGTGGAGCCCGGCGTCAGCGAGACGCAATAGGCGAAGAGCGCCACGCCCCAGCGCGTGCGCGCCTCCACCGGCACCACCACGATGGCCGGCAGCGGCTGGGCATAGGGCGAGAGCACGATGCGCGCCACGGAGAGGGAGGAGGCCACCAGGTCCCACAGGAAGGTGGCGACCAGGCAGAGCAGCGCCCAGAGGCGGAGGGGCAGGCGAAGCAGGCTCATGCGCCGCCTCCCGCCGGCGCCGCCCCTGGCACCATCCCACGGGCCGCCTCGCGCGCGAAGGCGCTGAGCGGCTCCACCCCGATTCCCATGGCGAGGATCAGGAAGGCCAGGATGCCCATGGCCGCCAGCATCGCGGGCGGCACGCGACGCGGCGCGCGGCCGCTGCCGGGCGCCTTCCAGAAGGCCTCCACCCAGATCTGGCTCATGGAATAGACGGTGACGAAGCCGGTCGCGAGCAGGACCAGCGCCAGCAAGGCGCCGCCCGACAGGAAGCCCGCCTGCACCAGCACGAACTTGCCCCAGAAGCCCGAGAAGGGCGGAATCCCGGCCAGCGACAGGGCCGGGACGGCGAAATACACGGCCAGCATCGGCTGCCGCTTCATCAGCCCGCCGCAGCGGTTCAGGTCGGTGCTGCCATTGGCCCGCGCGATGGCCCCGGCGGCGAAGAACAGGCTCGTCGTCACCAGGATGGAATGCAGCATGTAGAGGATGGCGGCGGCGAGCCCCGCCAGGCTGGCCAGCGCCAGCCCCATCATCATCGTGCCGATCGAGGCGACGATCTGGAAGGCCAGGATGCGCCGCGTGTCCTCCTGCGCCATGGCGCCCAGCACGCCCAGCACCATGGTCGCCGCCGCCAGCAGCCCCAGCATGGGCGCGAGGCCCGGGATGACCGGCGCCGTGCCCAGCCCGAAGACCAGCACCAGCACGCGCAGGCAGGCATAGAAGCCGACCTTGGTCAGCAGCCCGGCCATGCCCGCCAGCACCGTCATCGGCGCGGTGGGATAGGCCGCCGGCAGCCAGGAGAAGAAGGGAAAGAGCCCCGCCTTCAGCCCGAAGCCGGACAGCAGCAGGAAGGCGGAGGCCACCAGCGCCAGGCTCGGCGCGCGGCCGTTCAGGGCGCGGGACAGGTCGGCCATGTTCAGCGTCCCCGCCTCGCCGAAGAGCAGCGCGATGCCGAGCAGCATGAAGGCCGCGCCCAGCATGCTCAGCGCGGCATAGCGGATCGCCCCGTCGATCTGCGCCCGCCGCCGGTCGAGCACGGTGAGGCCCAGCGCCGTCACCAGCATCAGCTCGAACCAGACATAGAGGTTGAACAGGTCGCCGGTCAGGAAGGCGCCGTTCACCGCCGCCAGCATGGCCAGGAACAGCGCGTCGAAGCCGCTGGCGCGGCGGCGCGGCCCGATATCCGCCCGGGCATAGATGGCCACCACCAGCCCGACGATGCCCGTGAAGACGGACAGCATCGCCCCCAGCCGGTCGGCGGTGAAGCTCACGCCGAAGGAGCGCGGCCAGCCGCCGAAGCCGACCGTCAGCGGCCCGTTCTGCGACACCTCGGCCAGCAGGCCGAGCGAGGCGGCGAGCATCAGCCCGGTGGCCGCCTCCATCGTGGCGCGCTGCCAGTCCGGGCGGTGGCGCAGCACGGCGCAGAGCGCCGCGGCCAGCAGCGTGCCCACCACCGGCCAGAGCAGGAGGATGCCGGGAACGAGGTCAGCGCGCATCGGCGTCCTCCTCGTCCTCGGGGAAGGGGGGCTCGGCGGCGGCGATCCGGGCGCCGTTGATCGTGCCCTCGCCGCGCCAGGCGCGCAGCACCAGCGTCATCAGCACCACGGTCAGGGCGAAGCCGATCACGATGGCGGTCAGCACCAGCGCCTGGGGCAGGGGATCGGCGGACAGCCCCAGCACCTTCTCCCCATCGGGGATCAGCGGCGGCTGGTCCGAGCGCAGCCGCCCGGTCATGAACAGCACGAGGTTCACCGCCGTGGACAGCAGCGCCAGCCCCAGGGCCAGCCGCGCCAGGTTGCGCGACAGCGCCATGTAGAGGCCGCATCCGGCCAGGGCGGCGGCCACGAAGGCGGTCAGCAGGTTCATCGCTCGGCCTCCCGTTGCAGCCCGAAGAGGAAGGCCAGCACCCCGCCCAGCACCACGGCGAAGACGCCCAGGTCGAAGAGCAGCGTCGTGCCCTGCTTGACGGCGAGGCCAAACAGGTCGGCCTCCACCCAGAGATGCTTCATGTAGCTGCCATGGGCGAGCAGCCCCGGCACGCCGCTCAGCACCGCCAACCCCATCCCCAGCCCAACCAGCACCATGGGATGCAGCCGCAATGCCGCCCGCGCCCGCTCCACGCCCCCCGCCAGGGCGAGCATGGCGAAGGCCAGCGCGGCCACCAGCCCGCCGACGAAGCCGCCACCGGGCTGGTTGTGCCCGCGCAGCAGGATCATCACCGCCGCCAGCAGCAGCAGCGCGAAGAAGGCACGGCTGGTGGCGGCCAGGATGAAGGCGGCCGGCCTTTCCCGCGCCGGGGCGGGACCGGCCTGCAGCAGCGACCAGGCCATCAGCGCCGACATGCCGATCACCACCGTCTCGCCCAGCGTGTCGAAGCCGCGGAAATCCACCAGGATCACGTTGACCACGTTCTGGCCGAAGGCGGCGGCATAGCTCTGCGCGCCGTAGAAGCCGGACACCGTGGTATCCGCCGGCCCGGCCATCATGTCGGCACTCGCCAGGAAGACCAGCGCGGCGAAGCAGCAGGACAGCAGGATGTCGTGCTGCCGCTCCGCCCGATTGCGCGTCGCCGGCGCCGCGAGCGGCAGCACCAGCAGCACGGCGGTCAGCAGCACGACGATCAGCGCCTCCACCGAGAACTGCGTCAGCGCCAGGTCCGGCGCGCCGTTGCGCAGGAAGACCAGCGCCACCGCCAGCCCCACCAGCCCCACCGCCACCAGCGCGGACAGCAGGGAGCGCGCGCGGGCGGCGGCGAAGCCTCCGGCCAGCCCGACCAGCAGGATGGCGGCGGTGGCCGGATCGGGATGGCCGAATGCCGGCCAGCGCGGCACCGTGCCCGCCCGCACCGCGCCGAAAAGGCAGAGCGCCATGGCCGAGGCCGCGCCGAGCCAGAGATAGCGCCGCAGGTCACCGTTCTGCACGAAGCGGGTGAGCCGCCCGGCGAAGCCGACCAGCCCGCGCATCAGCGCGTCGTAGCCGATCTCGGCGGCATAGTGGTCGATGGGCTGGAGCGCCAGCAGCCAGCTATGGATCGAGCGCCAGAAGGCGACGATCACGGCACCGATCGCCACCACCACCACGCTCAGCATCAGCATCGGCGTCAGCCCGTGCCAAAGCTCGACCTTGACCTCCACCGGCGCGCCATAGATCGCCAGCACCGCCGGATTCAGCACGTTGTCGCGCACCCAGTCGGGCTCCAGGCTGATGGCGAGGCCCAGCAGCGACAGCAGCAGCGGCCCCAGCGTCAGCCCCACCGTCTCGCCATGCCTGACCTCGGTGATCTTGCCGCGCCCGAGAAAGAAGGGCCGCAGCGAGACCACCCCGGCCACGCCCACCATCACCGCGTTCACCAGCACCGCGATGGCCACCGGCACGGCGTCCCAGGAGCTCTGGATCTGCGCCTCGAACAGGAACTCCTTGGAGATGAAGCCGATGAAGGGCGGCAGCCCGGCCATGGAAAGGCTGGCCAGGCTCGCCGCCACCGCCGTCAGCGGCAGGAAGCGCACCAGCCCGCCCATCTGCCGCAGATGCGACTTGCCGGTGGCGTGGATGGCATTGCCCGCGCAGAAGAACAGCGCCGCCTTGTAGAGCGCATGCGCCAGGATGAAGCCCACGGTCGCCACGCTGGCCATCGGCCCGTCCAGCCCGATCAGCATCACCAGGATGCCCAGCGAGGCGACGGTGGAATAGGCCAGCGCCGCCTTGAAGCCCTGCGCCCGCAGCGCCTGCACCCCCGCCACCAGCATGGTCGCCGCGGCGAAGCCGATCAGGATGCTGCGCCCGCCCGGAACCTCGGCGAAGAACCCCTCGAACCGCGCCAGCAGGTAGATGCCCAGCTTCACCATCGTGGCCGAATGCAGATAGGCCGAGGCCGGTGTCGGCGCCTGCATCGCGTTGGGCAGCCAGAAGTGGAAGGGGAACTGCGCCGACTTGGTGAAGCCGCCGAGCAGCAGCCCGATCACGATCAGGGCGGCCCAGGGGCTCCGCGCCAGCTCCTCCACCCGGCCGGTCGCCCCGGAGAAGCTGAAGCTGCCCAGGGTGACCCCGATCAGCACGATGGCGCAAAGCAGCCCCAGCCCGCCGCCCACCGTCACCTGCAGGGATTGCAGCGCCGAGCGGCGCGAGGCCGGGCTCTTGCCGTCGAAGCCCACCAGCAGAAAGGACAGGATGCTGGTGGCCTCCCAGAACATGAAGAAGACCAGCAGGTTGTCCGACAGCACCGCCCCCAGCATGGCGGTCATGAAGAGCAGGATCAGGGTGAAGAAGCGCGCCCGGTCGCCCGGCGACTTCTCCGCCATGTAGGACCCGGCATAGACCACCACCAGCGTGCCGATGCCGGTGATCAGCAGCGCGAAGAGAAAGGAGAAGCCGTCCAGCCGGAAGGCCAGATCCACCCCCAGCGACGGCGCCCAGGGCAGCCGCGTCTCCGCGGCGCCGCCCCCGGCGATCAGTGGCGCGAAGCTCAGGAACATCCCGAAGAGCCCCGCCGGCAGCAGCGCCAGCCCCCAGCCGCCGGCGCGGCCGAGCAGGCGCGACACGGGCGCGGCCAGGCAGGCCCCGGCCACGGCGATCAGCAGGATCAGCGGCAGCACGGCGGGCTCACCGGCGGCCGGGAAGGGGAGGGGCCAGGAACGGAGGGGCTGAGGTTTCGCGGGACGGGCGGGCGAAAGATCATGCCGAAGAAGCTCCCTGGCTTGTGATGGGTTTCCCGGCCGGGCCGGTTTCCATGCCGCTCCGCCGCCTCATGGCGTGGCGCCGCCCTCCGCACCGGTCCCATCCCCAAGTGGCCGCAGCATCCCCAGCACGCCCTGCACCAGCATCTCCCGGTGCCGCGTCCGCAGTGCCTCCTCGCCCAGGTCCTTGCCGAACAGAACCTCGATCGTGTGGCGGTTGGCGGACCTGAAGAAGCAGAAGCCGCTGATGAAGAGATGCACGTCCACGGCATCGACATCCCCGCGGAACAGCCCCTCGCGCCGCCCCCGCTCCAGGATGGTGCGCAGCGCATCGATGATGGTGACGTTCAGCGCCCGGGCGCTGCGGGACTGGCGCAGGTACTGGCCGTGATGGATGTTCTCGATGGTGACGAGGCGGGTGAAGTCCGCATGGTCCCACTGGTAGTCGAAGGTGAACTCCACCATCCGCCGGATCGCCTCCTCCGGCGCCAGCGCCTCCAGCCGCAGCTCCCGCTCCACCGAGCGGATGTCGTCATAGGCGGCTTCCAGCACGGCGAGGTAGAGCCCCTCCTTGCTGCCGAAATAGTAGTAGATCATCCGCTTGGCGGTCTTGGTGCGCGCCGCGATGGCATCCACCCGCGCGCCCGTCAGCCCGTGCCGCGCGAATTCCTCGCGCGCCGCCTCCATGATCTCCCGCTTCGTGCGCTCCGGATCGTTCCGGCGGAAATGCGGCTCCGTCAATTCGCTCGTCGTGTCGGCCAAGGGGACGCTCCTGCGAATCCCCTACATACCCGCCCCGCATCGCCACGGCCAAATGCCGCCTCCGCCAGTCCGCACTCCTGGCCCGGCATTGCGCCGTCCCCGGGGTGAAAGGCGCCGCCTTTCACCCGGACCCCCTATCCGCCAGGACGCTGCGCGCCCTGGACCCGGTGAGTTGGCGCCCACAGATGCCGGATCGCGCCGGAGAGCATCGCCCTCCGGCAGGCTGCCGGCGCCACCAGCACGGACACGGTATTTCTCTTCTTCCCGGGCGTCCCGCGTTTCCACCTGTTCCCAGGGATCAGGCCGAAAACCAACGGCAGCCACCGGACCCCACGAAAGCCCGGGGTCCGGGGACCGGCTTCGGTCCCCGGCGGAGAGGGGGCCGGGGCGAGAGGCAGCGCCTCTCCCCCGGGGGGCGCCACGAGCGGAATTCCCTCCGACACGCCGTGACCTTCGGAAGGCTTCCCCCGCATCACCCGGCCTCCCCCTCGATGACCGCCCGTCGCGCGGCGATGGCGCTGGCCAGGAACTCCGTCACGGCGCGGATGCGGGGCAGGTGCCGCAGGTCCGGATGGGTCAGCAGCCAGAGATCGGCGGCGAAGTCCGGCTCCGGCGGGGCCAGGCGGCGCAGGCTCGGCCGGGCATCCCCCACGAAACAGGGCAGGTGCCCGATCCCCAGCCCCGCTTCGACCGCATCGGCCAGCGCCAGCACCCCGTCGAACCGCGCCGCCAGCCGCGCCGCCGGCACGCGCTCCCGGGCGAAGCGCGTCACCTTCATCCCGGCGAGGTTGTCACCCAGGCAGACCCAGTCCCGTCCCATCGGATCGGCTTCCGGGATGGGCGCCGTGGCGGCGGTCTCGTAGAGCGCCCAGGCGATCCGCGCCACGCGCCGCCCGACCAGCGTGTCCGGCGGCGAATCGCTGGCCCGCAACGCGACATCCGCATCCCGGCGCGACAGGTTGGCGGCGGCATTGCCGGTGACGAGGTCCAGCCGCACATCGGGGCAGGCGGCGCGGAAGCGCACCAGCATCGGCATCATCAGGTCGGCCAGCAGGCTGTCGCTGGTGGCCAGCCGAACCTCGCCGGCGGGGCCCGGTGCCTGTCCGGCGAGGCGGCGGGTGACGGCGGCGATGTCCTCCTCCACCCGCCCGGCCAGGGCGGCCATCTCCTCCCCCGCCGCCGTCGGGGCATAGCCGCCCCGGTGTCGCTCGAAGAGCGGATAGCCCAGCATCTCCTCGATCTGCCGCAGCCGGCGGAAGACGGTCGAATGCGCCACCCCGAGCCGCGCCGCCGCCGCCGGCAGCGCCCGCGTCTCCGCCACCGCCTGGATCAGCCGGAAATCGTCCCAGGCGAGGGCAGGGGAGGAACGGGAGGCATCGGTCACGATGCGCCGCAGCCTCGCATCCCGCACCGCGCACCGGAAGGGGCGGGCTTCTTCGCACGGCTCGCATTGCACCAGCGCAATCCGTATCCAGTGGAACCGGATACCCCATTGCCCATATGCATGGCCGACAGCGAAACCCAGACCTGGAGGAGCTTCCATGGCCCGCAACGGCATTCATCATGTGACCGCGATCGCCGGCAAGGCGCAGCGCAACCTCGACTTCTACACCCGCACCCTCGGGCTGCGGCTGGTGAAGAAGACGGTGAACTTCGACGATCCCGGCGCCTACCACTTCTACTACGGCGACGAGGCCGGCAGCCCCGGCACCATCCTGACCTTCTTCCCCTGGGGGAACGCCGCCCCCGGCCGCGCCGGCACCGGCGAGTTGCAGGAAACGGTCTTCCGCGTGCCGCAAGGCGCGATCGGCTACTGGATGCAGCGCCTGACGCCGCATGGCGTGGAGCGGGCAGAGGCCTTCGGCGAGACGCTGCTGCGCTTCCGCGACCCGGACGGCATGCGCCTCGCCCTGGCGGGCCTGCCCGGCATCGAGGCCGAGCCCGCCTGGAGCCACCCGGTGGAGGGGGACAAGGTCCCGGCCGAAATGGCGATCCGCGGCTTCCACGGCGTGCGGCTGATGCTGGACCGCACCGAGGCGACCGGCGCCATCCTCGCCGACGTCTTCGGCTTCGCCGAGGCGGCGCGCGAGGGCAACACGCTGCGCTACCGGGCCGAGGGCACGGCGCTGGGCGGGATCGTGGACCTGGAAGGCGTCGGCGGCTTCCTGCCGGCGCGGCCGGGGCGCGGCTCGGTGCACCACCTGGCCTTCCGCGCCGCCGACGACGCGGCGGAGATGGAGATGGCGCGGCGGCTCGTGGAGAACCACGGCATCCGCACCACGGAGCAGAAGGACCGCGACTACTTCCGCTCCATCTACTTCCGCGAGCCGGGCGGCGTGCTCTTCGAGATCGCGACCGACATCCCCGGCTTCGCGGTGGACGAGGCGCCGGAGGCCCTGGGCACCGGCCTGCAACTGCCGGCCTTCCTGCGGCCGCACCGTGCGGCGATCGAGGCCGCCCTGCCAGCCCTGGCCTGACCGCGGCGCGGCGGCACGCACCCGGCAAGGGGGGCGTGCCGCCGCCCTTCCGGGGAGAGCAACGCAAAGGGAGTATCCCGCATGAGCGACATCGTGACCGATACCACGACCGGCACCGGGCTGGGCTTCCGGCACCGGTTCCGGCCCGCCACGCGGCCGGGCCGCCCGCCGCTGCTGCTGCTGCACGGCACAGGCGGCGACGAGGACGACCTGCTGCCGCTGGGCGAGGCGGTGGCGCCGGGCTCCGCCCTGCTCTCGCCGCGCGGGCAGGTGCTGGAGAACGGCATGCCGCGCTTCTTCCGCCGCATGGCGGAGGGGGTTTTCGACGAGGCGGACCTGCGCCACCGCACCGACGAACTCGCCGCCTTCCTCCACGGCGCGCGGGAAGCCTACGGGCTGGAGGCGCCGGTCGCCCTGGGCTTCTCCAACGGCGCCAACATCGCCGCGGCGCTGCTGCTGCGCCATCCGGGCCTGCTGCGCGGGGCGGTGCTGCTGCGGGCCATGCAGCCCTTCCGGGACGAGGAGCCGGTCCCGCCGCCGGGCCTCGCCGGCACGCCGGTCCTGCTGCTTTCCGGCAGCGCCGACCCCATCATCCCCGCCGCGAACAGCGAGGGGCTGGCGGCGTGCCTGCGCCGGGCGGGGGCGGAGGTCACCTATCATCCCCTGCCGGCGGGGCACGGCCTGTCGCAGATGGACCTGTCCCTGGCACGGCACTGGATGGCCGGGCTCTGACGGCACCCGCACGGGCGCCGCGCGCCGGCGGCCCGCCTCAGCGGCGGTAGCGGCGCTCGGCACCGCGCACCATGGCGGGCGGCAGGGCCAGCCGGGCGGCGAGATAGTCCAGGAAAAGGCGCCCGGCCTCGTCCCGCGGGTCGGAGACCACCAGCGCGGCCACATAGGCATGGGCCGCCAGCCCGGCGGCCTGTGCCTCCCGCAGAACCTGGCTCAGCGGCGGCGGCTGGTGCAGCGCGGCCTCGATCCGGGCCGGCAACGCCTCGTCCCCACGCAGGAGGGCGAGGCGCTGCACCCAGCCCGGGCTCTCGCCCCGCTCCTCATCCGGCGGCCGCAGCCCCGCCAGCATCGAGACGGCCATGATCCCCGCGAGAAGGGCGAGCTGCGCCTCGGGCAGGCCCCGCAGGCTCAGGCTGAGCGGAAACAGCGTCTGTTGCCGGTTCTGCAGCCAGCCGTGCAGCAGCTTCTGCGCCACGGCCTCGTGCAGCAGAGTCTCCGGCGCGGGCAGGGCACGCTGCCGCCGCCCGGCCGGGGGCGGCGGATCGGCGGGCGGCGCGGCGGCCGGGTGGGTGGGGAACCCGCCGCCCCCGGTCATGCCGGCTCCGGAAGATCCGGCGCCTGGAATGCTGGTGCCCGGACCGCCAGTGCCCGGAATGCCGGCACCGTCGCCGGTCCGCAGGCGCGACAGGAAGCCCGCCACCGTCATCAACCGGCCCCCTGCGTGCCTGCCCCCGGCACGCCCGCCAGGGCCTCGATCTGCTGCAACAGGCGGGAGAAATCCACCGGCTTGGGGTGGTAGTCGTCGCAGCCTGCCGCCAGCGTCCTTTCCCGGTCCCCGGCCATGGCATGGGCGGTCAGCGCGATGATCGGGATGGCGCTGCCCGGCGGCGCCCCGGCCTTGATCAGCCCGGCGGCGGTCCAGCCATCCATCACCGGCAGGTTCATGTCGAGCAACACGATGTCGGGGCGTTCCCGCCGCGCCATCTCCACCGCCGCCTCCCCGTCCATGGCCAGGAGAACCTCGTGGCCACGGCGGCGCAGCCGGCGCGACAGGAAGTCCCAGATCTCCTCGTGGTCCTCGACCAGAAGAATGCGCGTCATGCGGGCCTCCCTGCGGCCGGCGGCGGCCGCTCCCGGCTGTTCTCCTCCGGCGCGGGCACCAGGTCCCGCACCTCGTGCGCCAGCTCGTTCAGGCTGACGCTGCCCTTCAGGATCAGCCGCTCCGCCCGCCGGTCCAGCCAGGCGCGCTCCTCCGGCGTCACATCCTTGGCGGTCAGCACGATCACCGGCACCTCCGCCCCCTCCGGGCGCTGCCGCAGCCCCTCCAGGAAGCCGAAGCCGTCCATCACCGGCATCATCAGGTCCAGCAGGACGAGGGATGGCAGCGACCGGGTCACCAGCTCCAGCCCCGCCCGCCCGTCGCCCGCCTCGGCTACGCGCCAGCCGTCCCGCTGCAGCATGGTGCGGAGCCGCCCCCGCGCCTCGGCATCGTCGTCCACGATCAGCACCTCGCCCTCCGCCGCCGGCGGGCGGAAGCGTTCCATGACCCGGCGCAGCCGCTCCCAGGCGATGGGCTTGGTCAGATAGTCGGTGGCGCCCAGCGCATGGCCCAGCCTCTTCTCGTTCACCACCGAGGCCATCACCACCGGCACGCCGGACAGCAAGGGGTCGCCGCGGATGGCATGCAGCACCGACCAGCCGTCCATCTGCGGCATCTCGACATCCAGCAGCACGGCGCGCGGCTTCAGCGCCCGCGCCAGGGCCAGGCCGGATCGCCCGTCGCTCGCGCAGCGCACCTGGAAGCCTTCCCGTTCCAGGAAGCGCGTCATCAGCTCCCGCGCGGCGGGGTCGTCATCCACCACCAGCACGACGCGGCCCTCCTGTTCCACCGGGGCCGCCTCCGCCGCCATGGCCTCCCCCTCGCCCTTCGCCGCCGCCTCGAAGCGGGCCGGCAGCCGCATGGTGAAGACCGAGCCCTGTCCGGCCGTGCTCTCGGCGCTCACCTCGCCGCCCAGCTCCCGGCAGAAGGCGCGGGTGATGGAAAGGCCGAGGCCGGTGCCGCCGAACTGCCGCGTCGTGGATTCGTCGGCCTGGGTGAAGCGCTGGAAGAGACGGGAAAGCTGCTCCGCGCTCATGCCGATGCCGGTGTCGATGACCTGGAAGACCAGCCAGTCGCGCCCCTCCCCCGCCTCGCGCCGCGCGGCCAGGGTGATCCGGCCCTCCTCGGTGAACTTGGAAGCGTTGCCCAGCAGGTTCAGCAGGCACTGGCGGATCTTGGTCTGGTCCGACTCCATCGCGCCGAGCGGCTCCTCCAGCCGCAGCGACAGCGTGTTGCCCCGCCGCGCCACCAGCGGCTGCACCGCCCCCGCCGCCTCCGCGAGCAGGGCCGCGACGTCGAAGCTGCCGACCGAGACGGTCATGCGCCCGGCCTCGATCTTCGACAGGTCCAGCACGTCGTTGATCAGGCCCAGCAGGTGCCGGGCGTTGCTCTCGATCTTGCGCAGGTCGGCCAGGAGATGCGCCTCGCCCAGATCCTCCACCTCCTCCGCCAGCATCTCGCTGTAGCCGATCACGGCGGAAAGCGGCGTGCGCAGCTCGTGGCTCATGTTGGCGATGAACTGGCTCTTGGCGCGGTTGGCGGATTCGGCGGCGTCGCGCGCCTGCTCCAGCTCCTCCTCCGCCCGCTTGCGGTCGGTGATGTCGGTGTGCGAGCCCACCCATTCCCGCAGCGACCCGTCCTGCGCCAGCACGGGCGCGGCGCGCACTTCCATGTGGCGCCAGGCGCCATCCCAGCGGCGCACCCGGTGCTCCATGGCATAGAGGCTGTGCGTCTCCTTGGCATGGCCCCAGACCTCCGCGGTGCGGCCGCGGTCCTCGGGATGGATGGCCTCCAGCCAGCCCCAGCCGCGATGCTCCTCCCAGGACTGGCCGGTGAACTGCATCCAGCGCGGCTGCGGCGCCTCGAACTCGCCCGAGCCCGGCGTGGTCCAGATGATGGCGGAGGAGGCATCCATCAGCGTGCGGAAACGCTCCTCGCTCCGCCGCAGGCGTTCCTCGGCGCCGCGCGTCTCGGTCACGTCGGTGTTGGTGCCGCTCCACTGGATGATCCGTCCGCCCGCGTCGCGCAGCGGCAGGGCACGGGACAGGAACCAGCGATAGGTGCCGTCATGCCGGCGCAGCGGGAAGGTGTCCTCCCACTCCTCGCCGTTTTCCAGCGCGGCCCGGAAACGCGCCACGACACGTTCCAGGTGGTCCGGATGGTGCAGCTCGCGCCAGCCCTGGCCCCGCATCTCCGCGAAGCTGCGGCCGGTGTATTCGTACCAGCGGCGATTGTACCAGTGTATGTCGCCATCGGGCGTGGCGATCCAGGCCAGTTGGGGAATCGCATCGGCGAGGTTGCGGAAGGCGTTGCGCAGCGAGGCGCCGCCGCTCCCGGCCACCCATTGCGTTCCTGTCCCGCGCTGCTCCGGCCCGTGCTGCTCCGGCCCCTGCTGCTCCGGCCCCTGCTGCTCCGGCCCCTGCTGCTCCGGCATGGTCTTTCCCCCTGTTCCTTGCGAGGGACACGGCCCCCGCACCTGCCGATTCATCCATCGGCCTCATCCCCGCCGGCGCCTTCCCTGTTGGTTCCTGGCCCCTGCATGCGCAGGGGCCAGGAACCGCGCTGGCGCGGAACGCACCGGAAGGCCAGCGGCTTCATGCCCGGGCCGATGTCTTGCAGGAGCGCCAGGATTCAGCCGCCGGAAGGACCTCCGTGGCCGCGTGGCCGGGGCATCCACCGGGGAAGGGGAGCGCCATGTCACCGATGACACAGGAGCCCTGGCTTCCGGCCGCCGGAGCGCCGCGCCCGGTCCCTGGTCCGGTGGCAAGCAACGACACGGGTGGCCGCGGTCACGCTGGTCTGGACGCTCGTGCCGCTTCTGGCCCTGGCCTCCGGGCTGGAAACCCTGCCCCCCGAGGCTGGTTGATGCCCGCGGGGATGGCCAAGGGGCAGTTGAACCTTCCACGGCCCCAGGGGAATCGCATGACACTCGACCAGGCCCTGGCCTTCGGCCTGCTGGCCGCCACCATCGGCCTGTTCCTTTGGGGGCGCCTGCCCTACGACCTCGTGGCGCTCGGCGCCCTGCTGGCGGGGGTGGTCCTGGGCGTGGTGCCGGCGGCCTCCGCCTTTTCCGGCTTCTCCGACGACGTGGTGGTCATTGTCGGCGCGGCGCTGGTGATCAGCCATGCCGTGGCCCGCTCCGGTGCGGTCGAGACGCTGATGCGGCCGCTCACGCCCTACCTGCGCGGCACGGCTGTCCAGGTGCCGGTGCTGGTCGGCGTCACCATGCTGCTCTCCATGGTCACCAAGAATGTCGGCGCGCTCGCCATCCTGATGCCGGTGGCGCTGCAGCTCGCGCGCCGGACCGGCACGCCCGCCTCCGCCCTGCTGATGCCGATGTCCTTCGCCTCGCTCCTCGGCGGCATCGTGACGCTGGTCGGCACCTCGCCCAACATCATCGTCGCGCGCGTGCGGCAGGAGCTGACCGGGCAGCCCTTCGGCCTGTTCGACTACACGCCGGTGGGGCTGGGCATCGCCCTGGTCGGCTTTGTCTTCCTGTCCCTGGGCTGGCGCCTGCTGCCCACCGGGCGGCGCGGCACGCCCTCCCTGGAGGCCGCCTTCAACATCGAGAACTACACCGCCGAGGCCCGCCTTCCCGCCGGGTCGCCGCTGGCCGGAAAGACGGTGGCGGCGCTGGAGGCCCTGGGCGATGGCGAGGCGCGCGTCGCGGTGGTGGTGCGCGAGCGCTTCCGCCGCTTCGTCCCGCGCCCGGACTGGGTGCTGCGCCCCGACGACGTGCTGCTCCTGCGTGGCGAGCCGGAGGGGCTGGAGCGCTTGGTGGCCCGGGCCCAGCTGGTCCTGGCCGGCGACGGTCAGGCGCCCGGCCAGGCCGGCGAGATCAGCGTGGTGGAAGGCGTCGTCACCGCCGAGTCGCCGCTGGCCGGGCACACGCCGGGACAGCTCTCGTTGCAAGGGCGGCACGGGGTGACGCTGCTGGCGGTCAGCCGCGCCGGGCACAGCATCCAGCAGCGCCTGTCCGGCCTACGGCTGCGGCCGGGCGACGTGATCGTGCTGCGCGGCGAGGCCGCCGCCGTGCCGGAGGCGCTGGCCGGCCTGCGCGTCCTGCCGCTGGCGGAACGCGCCATCGCCTTCGGCCACAGCCGCCGCTCCTGGCTTCCCCTGCTGGTGCTGGCGGCGGCGATGGCGCTGGTGGCCACGCATGTGCTGCCGGTGGCGGTCGCCTTTTTCGGCGCGGCGGTGGTGCTGCTCCTGCTGCGGGTCATGACGATGCAGGAGGCCTACGAGGCCGTGGAATGGCCCGTGCTGATCCTGCTGGCGGCGCTGATCCCCGTCAGCGAGGCCATCCAGCGCACCGGCGGCACGGACCTGCTCGCCACCGGGTTGCAGCACCTGGTCTCCGGCCTGCCGCCCCTGGGGGCGCTGACCATCACCATGGTCGTGGCGATGCTGCTGACCCCCTTCCTGAACAATGCCGCCACGGTCCTCGTGGTCGGGCCGATCGCCGCGGCCCTGGCCCAGCGCCTCGGCCTGAACCCCGACCCCTTCCTCATGGCCGTGGCCGTGGGGGCGGCCTGCGACTTCCTCACCCCGATCGGCCACCAGTGCAACACGCTGGTCATGGGCCCCGGCGGCTACCGCTTCGGCGACTATGCCCGGCTGGGGCTGCCGCTCTCCGTCCTGGTGGTCCTGACCGGCGTGCCCCTCATCGCCTGGTTCTGGCCGCTGGGGCCGGGGTGATACGCCCGTCCGGCGCGCCGTCCGTGCTGTGGCGTCGCACTTGTGGTTGCCCCCGGGGAAGGCGCCGCCTCCGCCGGAGGAACTGCCGAAGCAATGCTCCGACCTCCCTGGCCCCCGCCTTTCGTCGGCCCAGGGGTTAGTCCAGGGGTGGCAAAGCCGGTTCCCGCACGGTCTCCTGGAGCAGTTGGACCGGCGGGACGCCCGGAAGAAGAAAAGCGTGGCGTCCACGCCGGTGACGCCCTTGGCCGCCGCGAAGCCACGCGTCCCGGCATGACAGGCTGGCAGCGGGTACCAACGAAGGGGAGGTCCAGGGTCAGGCATATTCGTCTGCCCGGCTTCCCAAGGGTTTGGGGGCAAGGTGAGCCTTGCCCCCAAAGGGCGGCGCGATCCGGCGAGCGGAAGGTGCCGGAAGCGTTTCTCCGCCCCGGCGTCAGGAACCCGCCAGCGGCTGCGTGGCCGGCGTCCCGAGGCGGAAGCCCTGGGGCGCGGCGGCGCGTGCCCGGCTCCAGGCGAGCAGCCCGAACCACATCAGC